>JADFXV010000015.1 GCA_015233395.1 Desulfovibrionaceae bacterium | reverse complement strand
GCCGTAGTGCTCGCCGAGCGCGAATTGCCCGAACTCGCGGGCAAAGCGCCGGTTCTGGTCGTCGAAAGCGCTGCGGCCGCGCTTGGCCGCCTGGCTTCCGCCTGGCGGGAGAAGGCCGGAGCGGACGGTTGCGTCTGGGGGCGCAGTTCGGCCAATTTCACGGTCTCGGGCATCTTGCCCTGATAAGCCATGGTCTTAAGGGCCACCTCGCGCACCGCCGGGGCGGCGACGACGCCGCCATAGTGGCAGGGCTCGGGCTCGTCGACCATGACCATGACCAGATATTCGGGGTTGATCGCCGGAATGAAGCCGATAAACGAGGCCAGGTACTTTTCGACATAGCCGCCGCGCTTGCCCGCCTTCTGGGCGGTGCCGGTCTTGCCGCCGGTGTCCAGGCCGGCGATGCGCGCCTTGACGCCGGTTCCCTTCTCCTCTTCCACGACTTCGCGCATCATCTGCTGCACGGTAGCGACGATTTTGGGCTCAAAGACCCTATGATCGGCCTGGGTGGCGTAGCGTTCGCCGCCCGGATCGCGCACGAGTTTGAGCGGCGTGTACAAGCCCCCGTTGGCGAGCACGTGATAGGCCTGGGCCAACTGCAAGGGAGTGACGCCCACGCCCTGGCCGAAACTGGCCGTGGCCAGATCGATCTTGGCCCACTGCTTGGCGGAGCGCAAAAGCCCCCTGGCCTCGCCGGGCAGAGGCAGGCCGGTGCGCTCGCCGAAGCCGACCCGCTCGAAATACGCATGCAGCCGGTTCGCGCCCATGAGCAAGCCGATCTTGGCCGCGCCGATGTTGCTCGAATAGCGCATGATCCTGTCCACCGGCAGGGTATCGTAGGGGTGGGTGTCGCGGATGGTGGTGTCGGCGTAATTCCAGCGGCCGTTTTCGCAGAAGAACTGGGTGTCGGGCTTGACCACGTTTTCCTGCAGGGCGCCGGCGATCAGGATGGGCTTCATGGTCGAGCCCGGCTCGATCACGTCGAGCGCCAGATGGTTGCGCCACTGTTCGGGCTTCTTGCGGTCAAAGGCGTTGGGATTGAAAAAGGGATAGTTGGCCCAGGCCAGGATCTCGGCGCTGGGCACGTGGACCACCAGGCAGACTCCGGCCTTGCCCTTGTTTTCGACCACGGCCCGGGCCAGCGCCTCCTCGGCGAAATACTGGACCTGCGCGTCGATGGTCAGGGCCACGTCGCGGCCGTTGGTGACCACCTCTCGGCCCTGGTCGTCCAGATAGAGTTTGCGGCCCGAGGCGTCGCGCTGCACGGTGAACACGGCTTTTTTCCCGGCCAGGCGCGCCTGGAAGGCCTGCTCCAGGCCCTCCTGGCCGTCGTCGTCCTGTCCCACGAACCCGAGCAGTTGCCCGGCCAGATGCTTGTTGGGGTACGACCGGCCGTATTCCTCGACCAGATAGACGCCGGGAATGGCCGCTTCCTTGATTTTGGCCGCCGGCTTGTCGCCGATCTTGTGCTCGACAAAGACGTAATGTTCGTTGGAAGCGAGTTTTTTGGCGATGTCCTTGGCCGGTTCCTCCAGGATCTTGGCCAAGGTGGCGGCGGCGGCCGGGATGTCGCGCATCTCGTTGGGCCGGGCGTAGACGCCGACGAATTCGACGCTTTGGGCCAGAACCAGCCCGTTGCGGTCCACGATCTCGCCGCGACGTCCCATCTCCATCTCGGAGGAAACGTGCTGGCGCAGGGCCATCTGGGCGAGTTCCGGGCCGCGCACGATTTGCAGAAATCCCGCCCTGGCCCACAGCGCGACCCAGACCAAAGAGAAAAAGCAACCCACGATCAAAAGTCGCATGCGGCTGTAGTCTCGGATCTGCTGGCTGCTGGGCCTGGCCATGGGCTTGCCTTCGTCCTTGGTTTACGCTGCCGCCGGAGGCTGTCTCCGGCGCACGCGGGTTTTCCCGCGCTTGGCCATTGCCTTCTTATGTCACTGGGCCGGTGCGGCCGCCGGCTGCTCAAGCGGCCTGGGCTTCTTTTTTTCCTTGTCCTCGGCCTTCTTCATTTCCTTGTCCTCGGCCTTTTTGATCTCTTTGGCCTCGGCCTTCTTGCGGTCGGCCTCTTTGCTTTCCTGGCGCGCCTTTTGCTGATCCGCCGGATTTTGGCCGGGCAAGGCGATGGCCGCGACTTCCTTGCCATCCTCGGTGAAACGCCTGATTTGTCCCGGCTTGGCCGGACCCAGGCCGTAATCCTTGGCCAGCTGGTCAAGGCGCCTGGGGTTGATTAGGTTGTCGCGCTCCACCTGCAACTTCGCGATCAGCGTCTGGGCGTTGTCGGCCTGGGTCTGGAGCTTCTTGATCTCATAGGCCAGATCGACCCGCTCGATATTCACCCAGACCAGCCCGAGCCCCTGCGCCAGGGCGGCCGCAAAAAGCAAAATCATGACCGCGACCCAACTGCCGGAGACCGCCTTCACGCGCCCTCCGGCCGCGCTGCGGCGGGCGCCTGCGCAAGCCGCTCGGCGACCCTGAGCTTGGCGCTGCGGCTCCTGGAGTTGGCGGCCACCTCGGAGGCGGAGGCGGTAAGCGGCTTCTTGGTCACAATGGCCAGCCGGGGCATGCCCCGGCAAACGCAGCGGGCCGCGCCCGGCGGACAGACGCAACCGGCGGCCTCGCGGCGGAAGGCCTGCTTGACCAGCCTGTCCTCGAGCGAATGAAAGGAAATCACCGCCAAACGCGCTCCGGGCCGCAGATAATCCACGATATTTGAAAGAAAGGCGGCCAAATCGTCGAGTTCGCGGTTCACGGCCATGCGCAAAGCCTGGAAGGTGCGCGTGGCCGGATGGTTGCGGGCGAGCGCGCGCCACTTGGCCGGATAGGCCGCCTCGACGACGGCGGCGAGCCGGACGGTGGTTTCGATCGGAGCCTTCTCCCGCGCCGCCTTGATGGCCCGGGCGATGCGCCCGGCCATCGGGTCTTCCCCGTATTCGCCGATGATCCGGCGCAATTCCTCGAAAGAGGCCTTGTTCACGAGCCGGGAAGCCGGCGCCAGGCCGTCGGACGCGCCCATGCGCATGTCGAGCGGCCCGTCGGCCAGAAAACTAAATCCCCGTCCCGCATCGTCAAGCTGCATCGACGACACCCCCAGGTCGGCCAGGACCGCGTCCAGTCCGTCCCAGCCCATCTCCTCCAAAGCCGCCGGAAACTCGCTAAATCGCATGCGCCGCAGCGCCGCCCGGCCGCCGAACTCCTCAAGGCGCGCCCCCGCCTCTTCCAAGGCCCGCTCGTCGCGGTCCAGGCCGAGCAGGAACACGTCCGGGGCCGCGTTCAGCAGGGCCCGGGCATGACCGCCAAGGCCTACGGTCGCGTCCAGAACCCGGGCCCCGGGCTTTATCGCAAGCAACTCTAGAATCTCACTCGCCAAAACAGGAACATGGACCGGGCTTTCCATTAGAGCCTGAGCTCGAAGCCGCCCTGGGCCAGAGCGGCCATGTCCACGTCGAAGGCGTCTTCCATGGCCAGGCGGCGCTGCTCGTAAACGCCCTTGTCCCAGATCTCGAACTTGCGGACCACGCCGGCCAGGACCACGTCCTTGTCCAGCTTGGCGTAGCCGCGCAGATGCGGCGGAATCAGAAGACGGCCCTGTTTGTCCAGGGTCGCTTCCAGAGCTCCGGACACGATGAACCGCTGCAGATTGCGAAGCCGCGCGTCGAGCACGTTGATGCGCTGGAAACTTTCCTCGATGCGCTCCCACTCGGGCAGGGGATACCCGGTGACGCAGCCGTCGAAATTGGTGAGCATCACGCGCCCGTCCGGAGAATGCGCCAGGACCACCTCCCGGAATTCGGGCGGCAACATCATTCGACCCTTGGGATCGAGGTTGCGGTAGGAGTGGCCTCGAAATGTCATGTCCGTCTTTCTCGCCTCAGATGGAAAACCCTTTTACACTTTTCACCACTTCTTTCCACTTTTTCCCACTGTTCACCCCAACCCAGGCTTCTTGTCAAGGAAATAATGCGCCACGAACATTTTTTTTTCGCAGCTCGAAAAAACAATCCCAGTCATCCCGGGTTGATATTGAAATGTGGGAAAAAAACGTGCAAAGGCGGCGACGCCGCCCCCGGACTTGCAAAAAAATCGCCTTGTCCGTAAGGCCAACGGGAAGGCGCGGGACGGGTCCGCGCATTGAGCGCAAAGGCGCCGGGCGGACGGCCGTGACGGCGCGAACCTCAACGCCAAGAAAACGTATGCCGCCCAAAGCCGCCATCGAAACGCCAAGCGACCTGGAAGAGCAATACTACCAGATCAGCCCGGAAATCGTTCAGAGCTTCAACAAATTCCGCCCACCGCTGGACATCTTCAAATTTCGCGAGGACGTGGGCCGGGTGGTGACCTACTACAAGGTGGGCGAACGGCTTTCCAAGGAGCAGACCGAAGAGCTGGCCGAACTGGTCGGCGCCGGAGTCATGTTCGTCTCGCGCAAGGACCACCCGGTCTACGTCAAACACATCAGCTACCAGCTCGACCTGGTGCTCCAGGACCGGCATCTCAAGGAAAACGAGATCGCCGACATCTTCGTGGCCGCGCTGACCCGGCGCATCGAAGAATTCATGGACCAGCCGGTCAAGCCGGTGCTGGACAAGGTCAACGAGGACCTGCTGGTGCTCACGCAGTATCTCTGGGAAGACCCGAACCGCTGCCGGGCCCTGGCCCGGAGGATGGCCACCGACCACACGCTGGCGCGCCATTCGGTCAATTGCGGCTTTATCGGGCTGATGCTCTTTTTGGCCTCAAAACCCGGCGACTTCAGGGATCCTCCGCAAAACCGGCAGCTTTTCGACCGGATGGCCCTGGGGCTTTTCCTGCACGACCTGGGCATGACCAAAATACCGGCGGTGCTCACCGGCAAGAAGCAGCAGCTTATTCCGGACGATCGCCAGAAAATCCACAAACACACCATGATCGGCTATGAAATGCTCTCCAAGCTCGACCTCAAGCACCCCGAGATCGAGCAGTGCGTCACCCAGCACCACGAACGCATGGACGGCACCGGCTATCCCCAGAAATTCAAGCACAAGGACATCTCGGACGCAGGGGCCCTGACCGCGCTGGTCGATTCCTACTGCGCCATGATCTCCAAAAGGCCCTACGCCGAAGCTGGTGAGCCCATGAAAGCGGCCGGAGCCTTGTCCGAGGATCGGAAATACGACCCGATCCTGGCCAAACTTCTGCACAAGCTGATTTTCAATCTGCAGCAGGCGGACCGCCCTTGACCGGGACCGGGCGATCGTCGTAATTACCCGCGACGCTCGCGAAATGCGCCGGAAACCGCACGGGCGCGGCGCAGGCGTTTTCGCGTGATCGTCGCTCTTGATTGTTATTACTGGGAGCGCGAAGATGAAGAAATTTTCCGCTCCCGTTCATATTGACGGACGCGGCGCGTCCCAACACGATTGCGGAGCCGGCCATGAAATTCCTCATCGTTGACGACGATGAGCGCATGATCTTGCTGCTTGGCAAGTTTCTGTCTGAATATGCGCAGTGCGTGACCGCTCACGACGGGCCGCGCGCCATCGAACTTTTCCAGGACGGGCTCGACCGCGCCGACCCCTTCGCGGCCGTGTTCATGGATTTCATGATGCCCGGCATAAACGGCGTCGAAACCGGAAAAATACTGCGGGCGAGGGAAAAAGCGCACGGCCTCGACGGGCCGCAATCCTTCAAGCTGTTCATGGTCTCTGGCAAATGCGACATGAAGATCGTGAGCGAAGCCTTCTTCAAATGCAACGCGGAAGCCTACCTGGTCAAACCGTTCAGCCGCGACGACCTGCGCAGGCTCTTGGTTGAAACCAAAATCATCGCCAAGGACGCGGCCGGAGAACTTACGCCCTCGCCCTGGACCAATGCGGAGCATGTCCGAGGGGGCGCCGCCCCCTCGGACTCCCCTGCCGGGGGGAATGATTCCCCCCGGTCCCCCTCCACGGAATCCGTCTGACAGCGAAATCCCCCTGCGGGCCCTTCAAAAACGCCAGCGGCGGCCTGAGCGGTTTTCGCATAGCGAAAACCGCTCAGGCCGCCGTTTGAAGTTTTTTGAGAGGGGTCCGGGGAGAACTTTTTTTCAAAAAAGTTCTCCCCGATTCTCCCTCTCCTGCCCCCTGTGCACCCGGCCGCGCCCGTCAGCGCGGCGCGTTGACGCCCACGGCGAGAAAAACGCCGAAATCGCGCGTCCGGCCGTCCGCGGCCGGCTTTTCGACCCGCGCGGCGGTTTCATAGCTCGCCAGCGTGAACCCCGCCGAGGCGAGCAGCTCGCGCATGGCCTCCCGGTCGAAGCCGAAATGATACACGCCGGCGTTGTCCTCGTGGAAAAGCCCCCCGTCCGGCTCCAGGTCGGCCAGGCACACGAGGCCCCCCGGGGCCGAGACCGCATGCAGTTGCGCGAGCGTCAGCCCGGGCTGCTTCACATGGTGCAGGGTCATGGAACTGACGATCAGGCCAAACGGCCCGGCGGGCAGCTGCGGGTTCTCCGGGTCGATCTGGTGCGTCCGGACATTGCGCAGGCCCGCTTTTTCGGCTTTGGCCTCAAGCGCGCCGAGCATGCCGCTTGAGGTGTCCGCGCCGGTCACTGAACGGCAAAACGGCTGCAGGGCCAGGGTCACCAGGCCCGTGCCGCAGCCGAAATCCAGGACGTCCAGCTCACCGGCCGAACGGGCCAAACCGGCCGCCTCCAGGATGGCGGCGGCGACTTCGCCGGCGAGCTTGACCCGCGCCGGTTTTTCGTCCCAGACCGCCGCTTCGGCGTTAAAATCTCTGGCTATGGTGTCGCGGCTCATGCAAAGACTCCCGCCTTATTGGAATTTGCCGGTGATGTTGTCCTGAATCCAGTGCGGATCCCACCATTCGATGGGCATGACCTCGACGCCGGAGAGCACCATCCCGAAATGGAGATGGTCGCCGCCGGCCAGCCCGGTGGCGCCGGTGAAGCCGATCAAATCGCCCTTTTTGACCATGTCGCCCTCGGCCACGGCGATCTGGGAGAGGTGGGAATACAGCGTCTGCACTCCCAGGCCGTGGTCGATGATCACCGTCTGGCCGTAGATGCCGAAAAAGCCGGTGAGCGCCACGCGGCCGGTGTTGGCCGCCGGCACCTGGGCATGTTCGAGCGAGGCCAGATCCACGCCCAGGTGGGTCTGCTCGTCGATCTTGCGGTCTTTGTAATAATATTCGCGGTGGTCGCCGTACCCGGCCATGGGCTTGGCGTTGGGCAGCCGCAAAAAGGCCCCTTCCCAGAGCATGCGCGGGGCGCTTTGCGCGCCGAGTTGGCGCAGCGTGGCCAGATTCTTGCTTCTGAGCTCCCCGTTGACCTTGACATAGAGCTCCACCGGATCGCTGATGCCCGGATAGATGTCGTAAAACTGCGGCATCTTGCTGGCGAGGAATTCCTCGGAAAGGTTGATCCGGTCGCTTCGGAACTTGCGCGGCAAAATCGTGTTGCGGAACAGGGTGGATTTTTCGTTGCCGGCCGTGTCCTCGGCGGAGAGCTTGGGACTGAAGCGGGCGGGGTCGACCCCGTACGGCATGGCGTAGATGCAGACGTAATTGCCGCTGTCCAGGCGAAAACCGGGGAAGTAATACTCGCCCACCTGCACGCCGCTTTTGGCCACCGGCTTGTTGACCGCGTAGACCACGGCGCCCGCGCCCCCGGGCTTGATGTAATGGGCGGAGCTTAGGACCGTGACCACGGGCGGCTTGGTGTCCAGATTCATGGACCTGGTGATGCGCGCGGTGTTGCCGTCGCCGAAATTGAAGATGGAATTGTCCTGCACGGCCACCGACAGTTCAAAGGCGCCCTCGCGCAACCCGGCGCTCTCCAGAGAAAACTTTTCGGACATGGTTTTGGGCGCGGGCGAAAACTTTTTCTGCACGATCACGATGTCTTTCTGGCCCTGGTTGACCGTGACCCGAAGCGACTTGACCCCGCTTTTCTCGGACTTGGCCGTGACCGTAAACTCCTTTTTCCCGGACACGGCGGCCACGTCCGGCACGAGCAAAACATCGGGCGCGGTCTTGTCGGCCATAAGATAGAAGCTCACCCCGGCGACCAGAAGCAAAAGCAAAACGATGAAGAATCCCAAGATCTTTTTCATGGCGCGGTCCTATTTTGACCGCCGGAGCATGGCCGGCGGTTCACGCGGCGTTGTCTTTTTCCGTACGGAGGCGACAAGCCCGGATTAGGAGGAAACGGCCCCCGGGTCAAGACGGCAGGCGCGGCCGCGCGCCTGGTTGACAATACGGCGCCCGCGAAGGCATATGCTGAAGGCTCGTCCGGACAACCCAATTGGAGGCGACATGAAACTCTTGATCCTGTACTATTCGCTCTACGGACACATCCACGCCATGGCCGAAGCCGCGGCCGAGGGCGCCCGCGAAGTCCCGGGGACCGACGCGGTCCTGCGCCGCGCGCCGGAAACCCTGCCCGAGGCCGTCCTGGCCAAGATGGGCGCGGCCGACGCCCAAAAAGCCATGGCCCACGTTCCGGCCTGCACGGTCGAGGAACTGGGCGCGGCCGACGCCGTGCTGTTTGGCACCCCCACCCGCTTCGGCAACATGTGCGGCCAAATGCGCCAATTTCTGGACGCCACGGGCAGCCTGTGGATGAGCGGCGCCCTGCTCGACAAGCCGGCCGGCGTGTTCGTCAGCTCCAACACCCAGCACGGCGGACAGGAATCCACCGCGCTCACCTTCATGCCCTACCTGCTCCACCAGGGCATGATCGTCGTCGGCCTGCCCTACTCCTTCCAGGGCCAGATGCGCATGGACGAAATCACCGGCGGCTCGCCCTACGGCGCCTCGACCGTGGCCGGAGAAAACGGCTCGCGCAGCCCAAGCGCCAACGAACTCGAAGGGGTCAAATTCCAGGCCAAACGATTGGCCGCGCTCGCACGCAAACTGAAGGGATAAAAGAGCCTCCGGGGGATTCACCGCGCGCAAGCGAAGCAAGACCTTTGCAACTCGCGGTCGCCCCCCGGCGACCCTTGTCCCTGGATGTTTTCCGGGCAGGCTTCGTTTTTCGCGCGGCGAAAAACGAAGCCTGCCCGGGACAAATTTTTTTGGGGAAAGGGGTTTTCCCCCGATTCCTCTTTTCTCAAAACGCTTGACCGCTCAAGAGGCGGCGGGTAATTTACGGGGCTCATAGCGTGAAGACCGTGGCCTTCCGTCCGGGAGGCCATCGTTATTTGGGGGCGCGTCATGACGCACTTCGATTTTCATCGCGGCCGGCGTTTGCGGCGCACGGAAACGATCCGCGAACTTGTCCGCGAGACCGAAATTCGTCCGGCCGATCTGATCATGCCGTATTTCGTGGTCGAGACCGAGGATTCCCATTATCGCAAGCCGATCGGCTCCATGCCCGGCCAGGCGCAGCTCGGGCTTGCGGCGTTGTACGAAGAGACGGCCAAAGCCGTGGATCTGGGACTGCGGGCCGTGCTGCTTTTCGGCCTGCCCGGGTCCAAGGACGAGGCCGGCAGCGGCGCCTACGCCCAGGGCGGCATCGTGCAACGGGCCGTCTCCGGTTTGAAGAAGCGGTTTCCGCAGCTGTGCGTGGTCACCGACGTCTGTCTGTGCGAATACACTTCCCACGGCCATTGCGGCCTGCTTTCGCCGTCCGGCGAGGTGCAAAACGATCCGACGCTTGCGCTTCTGGCCCAAACGGCCGTGTCCCACGCCCAGGCCGGGGCGGACCTGATCGCCCCCTCGGACATGATGGACGGCCGGGTGGCGGCCATCCGCGAGGCCCTTGACGACTCGGGTTTCGAAAATATTCCGGTCATGAGCTACGCGGTCAAATACGCCTCCTGCTTTTACGGCCCGTTCCGGGAAGCGGCCGAAAGCGCCCCGAAATCCGGCGACCGCAAGGCTTACCAAATGGACCCGCCCAATGTCCGCGAGGCGCTGCGGGAAGCGGCGGCGGACATCGCCGAGGGCGCGGACATCATCATGGTCAAACCGGGCATGCCCTACCAGGACGTCATCCGGCTCATGCGCGACACGTTTGACGCCCCGATCGCCGCCTATCAGGTCAGCGGCGAATACGCCATGATCAAGGCCGCCTCGGGCCACGGCTGGCTGGACCACGACCGGGCGGTGATGGAATCGCTCATCGGGCTCAAGCGGGCCGGAGCCGATCTGCTGCTGACCTATTTCGCCGTGGACGCCTTGCGCGTCCTTGGGCGATAGCGAGGCCCGGCGTGTCCGCTCGCGGCCGCGCAGCCGGCGAAAACCGCGAAGCCGCGGAAGTGTACGCCTTTTTCGAGCGCTACGGACTGGACGGCAACCCCCCCTGGATGGCGCTCGTGCTCTTTATCCGCGATCTATTGCCCCGGCTGACGCTTTTGCCCGGCCCGGAGGTCGCTCAGATCCAAGGCCTGGTGCTCGCCGCCCTGGAAAAACGCGATTTCTCGGACGCGGCCCTGGCCTCGGTCGTGACCGCCCTGGCCGAACGCTTCCGTGCGGTCATGGCCGGACACCTGGCGGCAGTGGAAAACAAGCTCGAACTCGAACGCGACTTTTCGGTCTCGCTGCTCGGCGCGATCGAGGAAATCGCTCCCGAATTGCGCAGCGCGGCGGCAAAACAGGAAGCCAATCTGGTCGGGCTCGACACCAACGCGCGAGCGGCCGTGCTCGCCGGCCTGGACAAGCAATCCCTGGCCGCCAGGCTCAAGGACCTGATCGGCACGGCCCTGGAATCGGCCAAGGAAGAGTCCTCCAAGCTGGAAAAAAAGGTTCGCTCCCTGGAGCAGCGCGCCAAAGTCGATCCGCTGCTCACCGGCCTGAACAACCGGCGTTCGTTCGACGAACACATCGCCGAGGCCGTCGATCGTCACTCCAAGGCCGCCTCGCCGCTCGCCCTGCTCATGATCGACGTGGACCGCTTCAAGGCCATCAACGACACCCATGGCCACCAGGCCGGCGACGACGTGCTCAAGGTCATCGCCAAAATCGTCCAGGACAAGGCCAAGGAAACCGGCGCCTTCGCCGCCCGCTACGGCGGCGAGGAACTCGTGGTCCTGATCCCGGGCGCGGAGGCCGCGGCCGAAACGGCCCAGGCCCTGCGCCGCGCGGTCGAAAACTACGAATTTCTGGTCCGCCAGGACGAAGGCCCGGGCCAGCTCATCCGCTTCACCGTGAGCATCGGCGTGGCCGATCTCGCCGGCAACCGCCAAACCGCCGCCGACCTGATCCGCGACGCCGACAAGGCCATGTACATGGCCAAAAACGCCGGCCGCAACCGGGTCGTGCGCTACAAAGACTGACCATGCACCACAAAAATCACCCCCACGGCGCGGGCCATCCCCACAACGCGCCCCACGGTTCGCTCGACCGGCCGAACCCGGCCCAGGCCGGGCCGAGGCTGATCGCCTGGGAAATCACCCGGGCCTGCAACCTGGCCTGCAAACATTGCCGCGCGACGGCCCACCTTGAGCCCTATCCCGGCGAACTCGACACCGCCGAGGCCAAGGCCCTGATCGACACCTTCCCCCAGACGGGCGACCCGATCATCATCTTCACCGGCGGCGAACCGCTCATGCGCGCCGACGTCTTCGACCTGGTGCGCCACGCGGGCGGCAAGGGACTGCGCTGCGTCATGGCCCCCAACGGCACGCTCGTCACCCGCGAGACCGCAAAGGAAATCAAGGCCTCGGGCATCGCGCGCTGCTCGATCTCGATCGACGCGCCAAGCGCCGCCGATCACGACGCCTTCCGGGGCGTGCCCGGCGCCTTCGCCGCCTCGATGAGCGGCATCGAAAACTTAAAAAGCGCCGGGGTGGAATTCCAGGTCAACACCACCGTGACCAAAGACAATCTGGCCAGCTTCAAACAGATCTTTTCCCTGGTCGAAAGCCTCGGCGCCGCCGCCTGGCACATCTTCCTGCTCGTGCCCACCGGCCGGGCCGCAGACCTCGGAGCCCAGGTGATCAGCGCCGCGCAATACGAAGAGGCGCTCAACTGGTTCTACGACTTCCGCAAAACCACCGCCATGCACCTCAAGGCCACCTGCGCGCCGCACTACTACCGCATCATGCGCCAGCGCGCCAAGGCCGAAGGCGTCAAAGTCGCCCCGGACACCTTCGGCATGGACGCCATGACCCGGGGCTGCCTCGGCGGCACGGGCTTTTGCTTCATCTCCCACTCCGGACAAGTCCAACCCTGCGGCTACCTGGATCTCGACTGCGGCCAGGTCCGCGCAACTCCGTTCCCGGAGATATGGGCCAACTCGCCCAAGTTCCTGGCCCTGCGCGACCAGTCGCAATACCAGGGCAAATGCGGCGCCTGCGAATACCACAAAGTCTGCGGCGGCTGCCGCGCCCGGGCCTACACCATCGGCGGCGACCACCTGGCCGAGGAACCGCTGTGCTCGTATGAGCCGGTGAAGAAGTAGAAGGGGTTCCAAGGGGCGCAGCCCCTTGGACGCCGGAGGCGCCTTCCATGGACATGATCGACAAAGCCATCCTGGACATCATTCAGTCGCATTATCCGCTGGTGTCCAGGCCGTACGCCGCGATCGGCGAGCGTCTCGGCCTGACCGAGGCCGAGACGCTCGCCCGGGTGCGCGCGCTCACGGGTTCGGGCGTGATCCGGCGCATCGGGGCCAATTTCCCGTCGCGCGGCATCGGCTGGCACAGCACATTGTGCGCCGCCAAGGTTCCGGCGGACAAGCTCGACGCCTTCGTGGCCGAGGTCAATTCCCATCCCGGGGTGACGCACAACTACCGCCGCGAGCACGAATTCAACATCTGGTTTACGTTCATCGGGGAATCGGCGCAGGCCGTGCAGGATACGCTTGCGGCGATCACGGCCAAGACCGGCGTGCCGATTCTGTATCTGCCGGCCCTGAAAACCTACAAGATCAAGGTCGACTTCGCCATGCAGGCAAAGCCGCAAGCCGGGGAGGCGTAAATGGCCGCGCCGTTTATCTTGTCGCCGTCGTTGTTGTCGTGCGATTTCGGCCGCCTGGCCGAGGAGCTGCGCGACCTGGAGGCCGCCGGGCTCGCCTGGGCGCACTGGGACGTGATGGACGGCGCGTTCGTGCCCAACATCACCTTCGGGCCGCTGGTGATCGGGGCTTTGCGGTCGCGAAGCCGTCTTTTTTTCGACGTCCACCTGATGATCGAGCGGCCCGAGCGCTATCTGACGCAGTTCGCGGACGCCGGGGCGGACTTGATCTGCGTGCACGCCGAGGCGACCGCTCACCTGGAGCGCGCCGTGGCCGAGATCGCCAGGCTCGGGGCCAAGCCGGCGGTGGCGCTCAACCCGGCCACGCCGCTGTGCGCGGTCGAATATCTGCTGCCCCAGCTGCACATGGTTCTCGTCATGAGCGTGAACCCGGGTTTCGGCGGCCAGAAATTCATCCCCTTCAGCCTGGACAAAATTCGCGGCCTAAAGGCCATGATCCGGGCCAAGGGGCTGTCGACGCTCATCCAGGTGGACGGCGGGGCCTGCCCCGACAACGCCCGGGAGCTCGTCGAGGCCGGGGCGGACGTCTTGGTCTCGGGTTCGGCCTTCTTCGGCTTTCCGCCCTACGCCGAGCGCCTTGATGCCTTTTACGCGCCTTTCGCGAAAGGCTAGACCCGAAGGAGTCTTTCCGGTTCCCCGGCCTGTCTTCCGCCGCAGGCTTGACCTTTCCTGCCCCGGGGCGCCGCCCCCCTCGCGTCGCGGGCGAAACTCCCCATTGCCCGGGACGTTGCCCCCCGCCCCCTTGCCGGTTTTTCACCCCGCTTTCCGTCTCCTCATTGTGTCTTTGCAGGCATAATACTATTATGATTGTTTTTTTTCCCGAAAAGCGCATGCTGCGGCAATCCGGTTCCGTTTGTGTTACGCAAGGCGTCATTCTCAAAGGAGCACCCGTCATGACCATTGAACGCAGGCAGTTTCTGAAACTTTCCGCCGCGACGGCGGCGGCGGCTTTCAGCGGTTTGGGGTTTGATCTGAAGCCCGCCTTCGCCAAGGCCGAGCTCGCCAAGCTCACGCGCACCAGGCAGACCACGTCGGTCTGCTGCTATTGTTCGGTCGGCTGCGGCCTGATCGTGAACACCGCCGAGGGCGGAAACGGCCGCGCGGTCAACGTCGAGGGCGACCCGGACCATCCCATCAACGAAGGCTCCCTGTGCCCCAAGGGCGCGTCCATCTGGCAGCTCACCGAAAACGACAAGCGCCTGACCTCGGTCATGTACCGCGCCCCGTATTCCGACAAGTGGGAGGAGAAGCCCTGGGACTGGGCCCTGGACAGGATCGCCCGCAAGGTCAAGGACACCCGCGACGCCACGTTCGAGGTGAAAAACGCTAAGGACCAGGTCGTCAACCGCGTGGCCGGCATGGCCTCGGTGGGCAGCGCCGCCATGGACAACGAGGAGTGCTGGATCTACCAGTCCATGCTGCGCGCCATGGGGCTGACCTACATCGAGCATCAGGCCCGTATCTGACACAGCGCTACTGTAGCGGCTCTGGCAGAGTCGTTCGGACGCGGCGCGATGACCAATCACTGGATCGACATCAAGAATGCCGACGCCATCCTGATTATGGGCTCCAACCCGGCCGAGAACCACCCCATTTCGTTTAAGTGGGTGCTGCGGGCCAAAGACGCGGGCGGCGTGGTCATCCACGTCGATCCGAGGTTCACCCGCACCTCGACGCAGGCCGACATTTACGCCCCCTTGCGCTCCGGGTCGGACCTGGGGTTTCTCGGCGGCATGATCCGGTACATCCTGGCGAACAATCTCTATTTCAAAGACTACGTCGTCAACTACACCAACGCCTCGTTCATCGTCGGCGACAAGTACGCCTTCAGCGACGGCTTGTTCTCGGGCTTTAACGAGGACAAGCGGGCCTACGACAAATCGAGCTGGTCTTTCGTCAAGGACGGGCGCGGCGTCGTCAAGAAGGACCCGAGCCTGACGGACCCGAGGTGCGTCTTTCAGCTCATGCGGGCGCATTACGACCGCTACGACGTAAAAAAGGTCTCCGAGATCTGCGGCACGCCCGAGGCCGATCTGCTCAAGGTTTTCCAAAGCTTCGCCGGAACCGGGACGCCCGAGAAATCCGGAACCATCCTCTACGCCATGGGCCAGACCCAGCATACCGTGGGCGTGCAGAACATCCGGGCCATGACCCTGGTGCAGATGCTGCTCGGCAACATCGGCGTGGCCGGCGGCGGCATCAACGCCCTGCGCGGCGAATCCAACGTCCAGGGCTCGACCGACCAGGGCCTTTTGTTCAACAGCCTGCCCGGCTACCTGCCCGCGCCCCCTGCCTCGATGCCGGACCTGAAGACCTACAACGACAAAACCACGCCGGTCTCCAAGGATCCGCGCAGCGCCAACTGGTGGAGCAACCGGCCCAAATACATCGCAAGCCTGCTCAAGGCCATGTATCCCGGCCAGGAGCTCGAAGAGGCTTACGCGTACCTGCCCAAGCTCGACGACGGCAAGGACTACTCCTGGCTGTCGCTGTTCGACGTCATGCATAACGGCGGCTTCAAGGGCTTTTTCGCCTGGGGCCAGAATCCGGCGGCCAGCGGCGCCAATGCGAACAAGACCCGCGAGGCCCTGGCCAAGCTCGACTGGATGGTCAACGTGAACCTCTTCGAGAACGAGACCGGTTCGTTCTGGAAGGGACCGGGCATGGACCCGGCCAAGATCAAGACCGAGGTCTTCTTCCTGCCCTGTTGCGTGTCCATCGAGAAGGAAGGCTCGGTGTCCAATTCCGGCCGCTGGATGCAGTGGCGGTACGCGGGCCCGAAGCCCATGGGCCAGAGCAAGCCCGACGGCGACATCATCTACGAGCTGTTTCTGAAGATCCGCGCGCTCTACGCCAAGGAAGGCGGGGCCTTCGAGGGGCCGATCAAGAATCTGAACTGGGACGTGGCCTCGGGTAACGCCTACGATCCGCACAAGGCGGCGAGGCTAATCAACGGCTTTTTCCTGAAGGAAAAGACCATCGGGGACAAGACCTACAAGCCCGGCGACCCGGCGCCGGCCTTCGCCCTGCTCCAGGCCGACGGCTCGACCTGTTCGGGCAACTGGATCTACTGCCAGTCCTACACGGACAAGAACATGGCCGCACGCCGCGACAGGACCCAGACGCCGATGCAGGAGAAGATCGGGCTCTACCCGAGCTGGTCCTGGGCCTGGCCGGTCAACCGGCGCATCATCTACAACCGCGCTTCGGTGGACCCCTCGGGCAAGCCGTACCAGCCGGACAAGCCGGTCATCGAGTGGGCCGGCGACAAGTGGACCGGAGACATCCCGGACGGTCCCTGGCCGCCCATGGCCGACGTCGAAAAGGGGCGCTACCCCTTCATCATGAACGCCGAAGGGTTCGGGCAGTTCTTCGGCCCGGGCAGAAACGACGGGCCGTTCCCGGAATACTACGAGCCGCTGGAATGCCCGGTGGCCCAGCATCCCTTTTCCAAACGGCTGCACAACCCCACGGCGCTGGTCTTCAAGGGCCCCAGGGAAGAGCGGGCGGTCTGCGATCCGCGTTTCCCATTCGTGTGTTCGACCTACCGGGTCACCGAGCACTGGCAGACCGGCGTCATGACCCGGTACACGCCCTGGCTGCTTGAGGCCGAGCCCCAGATGTTCGTGGAAGTGAGCACCGAGCTGGCCCGGCTGCGCGGCTTTAAGCCCGGCGAAAAGCTGATCGTGGAGAGCGCGCGCGGCAAGCTGTGGGCGGCGTGCATCATCACCGAACGCATCAAACCGTTCACCGTCATGGGCCAGACCGTGCACCAAGTGGGCATTCCCTGGCATTTCGGCTGGGTTTATCCCAAGGACGGCGGCGATTCGGCCAACCTGCTCACCTCGTCCGTGGGAGACCCAAATACCGGCATCCCGGAAACCAAGGCCTTCATGGTCAATGTGCGCAAAGCCTAGTGTCGCGTTGCGCAAGTAAATGGGTGCTTGAATTGCATTCCTTTAACGCGACACACGCCAGCCGCGAGGCTGGCTCGCCGCCGCAGGCGGCGTGAGCCGCAAACCGCGTTTGCGGCGAACGATCTTTCCGGAAACAGGCGCTTGAAACAACCGCCTGTTTCCGGAACATCACACGAGGAGGTCCGCATGTCCGGCAAAAGCTTCTTTATCGATCTCTCCAGATGCACGGCCTGCCGGGGTTGCCAGGTGGCCTGCAAACAATGGAAACAAAAACCGGCGGAAAAGACGGCCAATACCGGCTCGCACCAGAATCCTCCGGACCTGTCGGCCGCGACGCTCAAACTGGTGCGCTTCAAGGAAACGGCCGTCGGCGGCGACTTCAAATGGCTGTTCTTCCCGGACCAGTGCCGCCACTGCCTGGACTCGCCCTGCAAGCTGGCCTCGGACCCGGTGATTCAGGACGCCATCGTCCAGGACCCGGACACCGGGGCGGTCGTGTTCACCGAAAAGACCAAGGGGCTTGACATCAATCTGGTGCGCCCGGTCTGTCCCTACGACATCCCCCGCGTCGATCCGGTCACCAAGATCATGTACAAATGCGACATGTGCCTCGACCGGGTCCGCTCGGGCATGCTGCCGGCCTGCGTCAAGACCTGCCCGACCGGGGCCATGAACTTCGGCGACCGTCAGGATGTCCTGGCCATGGCGGCGAAGCGCCTGGGCGCGCTCGCCCCGCGTTATCCCCAGGCCGCGCTGATCGACGCGCGCGACGTGCGCGCGGTGTACCTGACGCTCTACCCGGTCCGGCAATACCACGCGTTCGTCCAGGCGGCCGAGGCCGCGCCCGGGAATTTCTCCCGCAGAAGCGCCCTGGCGCTTTTGGGCGGCAACGCGCCGCGGACGAGAACCTGACCGGCCATATCGGGCCAATCGGCATAACCTGTCCGGCGAAACGGCCCGAGGGGAGATCTCCCCGGGCCGTTTCGCGCTTCGGGCCGAGGGAGACGAAGAAGGGACGGCCCCGGTCCAATCCACCTCTCCTCATGTAACCACTGTAATTATTGTCAATCTATTAATTCGTTCTTTTTCTTGTTTTCATTGCGCCGAACTTGTCCTACAAAGCCTCGAAAAAATCCGTCAAGCCGCGCCCGGTTTGCCCCGGCCAAGCGATCAGGGCCTGGCCGCGAAACGGGCCGCGCCTGTCCCGCTTGCTCCTTACGAGGTTCCCATTCGTGCTAACCACCGTTCCCATGGATAAAAAGACCACCGTGCTGATCGTCGAAGACGAGGCCATCATCGCCCTGGACATCCGCCAGCGTCTGACCAAACTCGGCTACGCCCCGTTTGAGGAGATCCCGGGCGACAGCCCGGCGGCGATCGAAGCCGCAAGCCGCCTTAAGCCCTCACTGGCGCTGATGGACGTGACCCTGGCCGGCCCCATGGACGGCATCGAGGCCGCCGGGGTCATCATCTCGCGGCACGACATCCCGGTGGTTTTCCTCACCGCCCACGCCGACGAAAAAACGCTGGCCCGGGCCAAGGCCGCCGGTTGTCACGGCTACGTCATCAAACCCATCGACGAACGCTGGCTCCTGACCGCCTTGGAAATGGCCCTGGCCCAGCATGACGCGGAAGACCGGCTGAAAAAATCCGAACGGCTGTTCCGTTCCATCTTCGACAACGCCGCCGCCGGGATCGTCATGACCGACGCGCAGGGGCGCATCCTGCGGGTCAACGCCACCTTCGCCGCGATGCTGGGCCACGACCCCGGGGAACTGGCCGGCAGGCCGGGCTCGGAGCTGGTCCACCCCGACGACGCGGCCCAGGCCCTGGAGAGGTTCCGGGAATTGGCCGGCGGCGCGCTCACCGAGCACCGCGCCGAGGAACGCTTCCTGCGCCGCGACGGGACGCCCATTTGGCTCGACTCCTCGGCCAAGGCCGTGCCCGGCGAGGACGGCCAGGCCGGCATGGTGGTCTGGGTGATGATCGACGCCACCAAACGCAAGGCCCTCGAAGAGGAGCTTCTGCGCCAGGCCGGCACGGACTATTTGACGGGAATCTCCAACCGCCGCGAATACATCCACCTCTCCGAGCGCGAACTTTCCCGCGCCAAAAGGCACGACGCCCCGCTGGCGGCGCTCTCCATGGACATCGACCATTTCAAGCGCATCAACGACACTTACGGCCACAACGCCGGCGACGAGGTGCTGCGCCTTTTGGCCCGGGAGGTCCAGGCCAACCTGCGCGAACACGACATCTTCGGCCGGATCGGCGGCGAGGAGTTCGCCGTCACCCTGATCGAGTGCCCGGTCCACGAAGCAATGGAAATCGCCGAACGGTTGCGCCTTGCCCTGTCCAAAATCGAGACCGGCGAAGCCGGCCGGGGAGCTTCGTTCACGGTCAGCATCGGCGTGGCGGCAATGAGTGGAGGCGATTCCCTCGACGTTCTGCTTGCCCGGGCGGACGACGCCCTGTACGCGGCCAAACGCGGCGGGCGCAACAAGGTGATGCTCGCCGGCGACGCCGCCCCCAAGGCGGGGGCGCGGGAAATTTAGGCCGGACTACCCCGCGTCCCCGGGCGCGGCGATGAAGTCGTATTCCCCGATGCCCTGAAGCAGAAGATAGCGGGCGACGCCCGCGCCCGGATTGACCACCCGGTGCACCCGGTACGGGGCCACGGCGAAAGATTCGCCGCAGGCCAGGGTCACGGTCTCGCCCGGATCGTGCAACCGCACTTCCAGGGGACCGGCCAGGCAGAAAAAATGGTCCGTGACCTGGCTGTGGTAGTGCCAGGGCGTGGACTCGCCCGGGGCCATGGTGAAGCGGACCGCCTGGAGCCCGGGAACCTTGGCGATGGTTTCCTTGTTCGCCACGGCGTACGCCGCCGCGCCTTGCTTGTCCTCGGCCATCCGCGCCTCCTTTTTCTCCCGCGCGGCCGCCGGCCGCTTGCGTTATCCTTATCAAAACCGGCGGCGTTGGCAACCGGCCGCCAAGGGCCGCCGGGCGGGCCATTCGCTTGCGGGGTCTTGTTTTTCCCGCGCGCCATGCTATACCCGCACGGCACACCAAACCTTCGGGAGGCTCGCATGAAAACATCGATTCTGGCAGCCCTGGCCGCGCTGATCCTGAGCGGCTGCGCTTCAGCCAACCTGACGCCGGAATCCGTGCGCGCCAGGTGCTGGTCCGCCTCCGATCCGGAATGCTTCAATGTGTGCGACGCATACCGCGACGCTGTCGCCGATGTGAAATTCACCGGCAAGAAGCAATGCCGCGAGACCTGCACCGCGCTCCACCAGCGGCTGGCGTCCGAAAACGCGATCAACCGCTGCGAGCGCTCGGCGGCAAACGGCATGGACCTGTGCAACCAGTATTGCAATCAGAACTTCGGCGGCGATTGAAGGGAGCGGAAAATTTCTCAATTTTCTAGGGACTTGCAAAGATCGTGTTTTTTAACGCCTCCGGCGGGCAAAGGGCCGCGCCCTTTGGAAGCCCTTATCAGTATTTTCCTTATGGCTCCAAGTCATGGCGCCGGTTCGGGAAGAGGGGAAAATCGGGGACAGCGGCGCGAAGTTCCCTACCAGCCCGCGCCCACGAGGCTGTAAAGCAGGATGCCGAGCACGATGAGCGTTATCAGGACGTAGGTTTTGTCCTTTTGCAGGATGAAGGCCAGGACGGTGAACCCCACGCGCACGATGGGCGTGGCGATGAGCAGGAGCAGGCCGAACTGGATCAGGCCGCGCCGGCTCAGGCGCGCCGCGTCCGTCACGATCCCGGCGATATTGCGCAAATCCGAGGGTTCGCCCCGGAATATGCGGTAGTCGGGGATTTGCGTCCCATGGCTTGCGAGATAGGCCACACCCCCCAGAAAAACGACTGCGGCCGCAAGGGTCACTCCGGCCCGCAAAAGCGTCCCGATAAAGACTTCCACCCGCTCGTCCGGCGTGGATTCGCCTTGCCCGTCCATGCGCAACCCCCTTTTAGAGTTGTCCGGTTACGCCCTTGTAAATCATTTGCGCGCCCAGAACGAGGATGACCGAGGCGAAGACCAGGCGCAGGGTGCGGCTTTTCGCGCCGGCGAGCCTGCGCGCCCCGGCCGAAGCCCCGAGGAGCACGCCGAGCACCACCGGCATGGCCAGGCCCGGATCGATGTAGCCCCGGTTGAGATACAAGCCGGCGCTGGCCGCCGCCGTCACCCCGATCATGAAATTGCTGGTGGTCGTGGACACCTTAAACGGCAGCCCCATGGCCAGATCCATGGCCAGCACCTTGACCGCGCCCGAGCCGATCCCGAGCAGCCCGGACAGGGTTCCGGCCACGAGCATCAGGCTAAATCCCGTGGGCACGGCGCGGACGTGGTAGTCGACCCACCCGGCCGGCCCGGGATAATGCCCGTCGAGTTTCAGCGCCGCCGCCATGGGGTCGGCTTTCTCCCCGGCGGCCCGTTCCCGGCGCGGCCGTCCGGAGAGCCAGGCCGAATAGACCAGGAACAGGCCGAAGATGACGGCGATGGCCCCGCCCGAGATCACGCCCGCCAGCGCCGCCCCGAGCAGGGTGCCGATGGTCGTCGCCAGTTCGAGGAACATGCCGATGCGGATATTGGAGAATCCTTCCTTGACGTAGGCCGCCGCCGCGCCCGAGGAGGTGGCGATCACCGACACCAGGGACGCGCCGATGGCGTAGCGGATATCCACGCCAAGGCCGAGCGTAAGCAGGGGAACGATCACCACCCCGCCGCCGAACCCGGTCAGCGCGCCAAGAAAGCCCGCCGCCAGCGAGCCCGCGAAGACCACGGCGCTGAACTCAAGAACATTCATGAAACCGCCTCGAAATTCCAAAATGCCGGCCCGCTCCTCGCCATGCGCGGCGTCCCGCCGCATTTTCCCTGTGAACCAATGTCCGCCGATTGTCCAGACGCGCCCCCCGGCGATCCCCTGAAAAGGGTTTCCAAAGGGGCCTGGCCCCTTTGGCCGCCGGAGGCCTTCTTCACACCCCGCTCATCCCCCACCTTGACGTCGCCGCCCGGATCGGTCATGCGGAGTTCCCGCCGATCGCGGCGGCCGGGCGGCCCATGCAATTTACTCTGATCACCTTGTTTCCCGAATTTTTCGATTCGCCCCTGACGTGCGCCTTGTTGTCCAAGGCGCGCCAGGCCGGGATCGTTTCGTTTACGCTGGTCAATCCCCGCGATTTCACGAGCGACCGCCATCGCACCGTGGACGGCCGGCCTTACGGCGGCGGTCCGGGCATGGTCATGATGGCGCAGCCGCTGGCCGGCGCGCTGGCTTCGGTCGCGCGTCCGGGCCGGGTGCTTATGCTTTCGCCCTCGGGCGCGCCCCTGACCCAGGCCATGGCCCGGGAGCTCGCCCGCGAGGAGTCGTTGACCCTGATCTGCGGCCGGTACGAGGGCGTGGACGAGCGTTTTTTTCAGAGCGCGTCCGTCACCCCGGTCTCGGTGGGCGATTTCGTGCTCTCCGGCGGCGAGGCGGCGGCTTTGTGCCTGGTCGAGGCGGTGTCGCGGCTGTTGCCGGGTTTTATGGGCCATGAGGATTCGGGCCTGGAGGAGAGTTTTTCCGAGGGGCTTCTGGAATACCCCCATTACACCCGCCCCGAGGTCTGGCGGGAGATGTCCGCGCCGGAAGTGTTGACCGGCGGCGACCACGCCAAGGTCGCGGCCTACCGCCGCGAGTCGGCGCTCACGCGCACCCTGGCCAGGCGTCCCGATCTTTTGGCCGGGGCGCGGCTTGACGAAGCCGACGCGAAGGTTTTGCGCGAGCTCCCGAGGCTGCGGCTGGGCCGCAATCTTTACGTGGCCCTGGTGCATTACCCGGTGGTCAACAAAAACGGGGAAACCCTCACGACTTCTTTGACAAACCTGGACATCCATGATATTGCCCGCGTTTGCCGTTCGTATGGACTGGGTGGCTACACCATCGTCACCCCCCTGGCCGACCAGCGCGAGCTGGCCCGGCGCATCGCCGGGCACTGGACGCACGGCCCGGGCAAGGCGGCCAATCCGGACCGCGGCGATGCGCTTTCGCTGGTGTCCACCGCAGCCTCGGTCGAAGAGGCCGTTCAGGCGATCGCGGGCGAATGCGGCCGCGCCCCGAGGCTCGTCGCCACCAGCGCCAAGGGGCCGGGCGACGCGACGCCGGAGAGCGTGCGGGCCTGGCTTGGCGAGGGTCCGGTTTTGCTTTTGCTCGGCACCGCCTCGGGACTGTCTCCCGGGACGTACGAGAAAACCAGCGGCCGGCTGCGGCCGATCCGCTTTTTGGACGGCTACAACCACCTCTCGGTCCGGACGGCCTGCGCCGTGACCGTGGACAGAATCCTGGGCGACTTTTTGTAGTTCGCCCGCCCGCAAACGCGGGGAGAATGCGCCAGACGACACGATCCGGCCGACGATACACGCCGGACGGCCCATAAGGAGAATAACGCCATGGACTTGATCCGCAAAATCGAACTCGAACAAATGCGCCTGGACGTGCCCAAGTTCAAGGCCGGCGACACCGTCAAGGTCTTCCTGCGCATCCTGGAAGGCGAAAAGGAACGCATCCAGGTCTTCCAGGGCGCCGTGCTCAGGCTGCGCAAGGGCGGCGCCAACTCCACCTTCACCGTGCGCAAAGTCTCCGACGGCGTCGGCGTGGAGCGCATCTTCCCCATCCATTCGCCGTTCATCGAACGCGTCGAGGTCGTCAGCGAAGGCAAGGTCCGGCGCAGCCGCCTCTACTACCTGCGCAAGCTCAAGGGCAAGGCGTCCAGGATCAAGATCAAGAACCAGTGGGACAATTAGTCCGCCGGGGAAGGAGTCTTTCACTCTTCGAGAGCGCCGCGCGCGCTCTCGTTCGCCGGAGAGAGCGCGAAAATACAGATCTTTTCCGCTCTCCCCCGCCGAACAAAGGGACCGTCGTCCCACGGCGCCTCCCCCGGAACCTCTCCCCCGAAAAACTGCATTCTTTTTGCGCCTGTCCGAGCCACGGGAGACGAATTCCCGAGCTCGAACAGCCCAAAAGACTTTCACTCCCGGTAATAAAGCGATCCCTTCTCCCGCGTCGGCCCGTGGGGATTTCCCCTGAAACACCGGAGAAAATCAAATTGCCTGCAAAATTCGCCGCCATATGCCTCGTGGCGATGCTGGTTGGATTTATCCGGCCCGTATATTCCCAGGATACAGCCAAGCCCCGGGAAGACGGCGGGAAAATCACAAAAAATGTTGAAAAAAATCCCCCCTATCTGACGGGAAGAACCGTCGTGGGTCAAAGCAGGAATGAAAAGAAGCTGTGGAGGCGCTTTCACGGCAGCCATCAAGGAGAAAACAAGGACCAGCCGGAAAACGTTTCCCCTGCCGGCCAGGCGCATCCGCGGGATTGAGGAGCGGGTCGAGCGGGGAAAGGCCCGCCGGCTGTTCCGGACATACATTTCTGTAGTAAAGTTTACATTGATAAACACAAAATGGTAACCGCAACAACCGGCGAATCTCGACTCATTATTTCAAAGTATCCCGCTATTCCCGTGTGTTAACGCGAACAAGCCGCCCCGCTATTTTGCGGCACGCCTTTTGAAATAGGGCTGCATGGCGGCTGGTTCACATCCTCATCTCCATCCGTCCCAAAAACGTCTTTTCACGCGGCCTTTGCCTGCCCACGCCAGACCCGGGCCGCGCGCAATACTCTGTTCCGTGACTTGGGGTTGTTTTGCGGGCGCGTCCGGCCGTGGGCCTTGCGCCTCCCGCATGGCGAAAACCTTCATGAAGGAGTCCGCGATGAAAAAGACATTGACCTCGATCACCCGCATTTTGGCGATCCTGCTTATGGCCCTGTCGCTGGCCGGCGCCGCCCAGGCCGAAGAGACCATCAAGGTCGGCATCCTGCATTCGCTGTCGGGCACCATGGCCATCAGCGAAACCTCGCTCAAAGACATGGCGCTCATGGCCATCGAGGAAATCAACGACTCCGGCGGCCTGCTCGGCAAGAAAATCGAGCCGGTGGTGGTCGATCCGGCCTCGAACTGGCCGCTGTTCGCCGAAAAAGCCCGCGAACTGCTGACCAAGCAGAAAGTCGCCGCGGTCTTCGGCTGCTGGACCTCGGTGTCGCGCAAGTCCGTCTTGCCGGTCTTCGAGGAATTAAACGGCCTGCTCTTCTACCCGGTGCAGTATGAGGGCGAGGAATGCTCCTACAACGTCTTCTACACCGGCGCCGCCCCCAACCAACAGGCCATCCCGGCGGTCGAATACCTCATGAGCGCCGACGGCGGAAGCGCCAAGCGCTTCGTTCTGCTCGGCACCGACTACGTCTATCCCCGCACCACCAATAAAATCCTGCGCGCTTTCCTGCACTCCAAGGGCGTGGCCGACGAAGACATCATGGAGACCTACACTCCCTTCGGTCACAGCGACTACCAGACCATCGTCAGCGACGTGAAGAAATTCGCCTCCGGCAAACGCACCGCCGTGGTCTCGACGATCAACGGCGACTCCAACGTGCCCTTCTACAAGGAACTGGCCAACCAGGGACTCAAGGCCCAGGACATCCCGGTGGTCGCCTTCTCCGTGGGCGAAGAGGAACTGCGCGGCATCGACACCAAGCCCCTGGTCGGGCACCTGGCCGCCTGGAACTACTTCATGTCCATGGACACCCCGGAAAACAAGGCCTTCATCGCCAAGTGGCAGGCCTACGTCAAAAAGCACAACCTGCCCGGCGGCGCCGCCCGCGTGACCAACGATCCCATGGAAGCCACCTACATCGGCGTGATGATGTGGGCCCACGCCGTGCGCCAGGCCGGCAGCGTAAACGTGGACGCCGTGCGCCAGGCCGTGGCCGGCCAGTCCTTCAAGGCCCCCTCGGGCTACGACATCGTCATGGACACGAAGAACCACCACCTGCACAAACCAGTGGTCATCGGCGAAGTGCGCGACAACGGCCAATTCGACATCGTCTGGAAAACCTCCGGCCCGATCCGCGCCGAGGCCTGGAGCCCGTTCATCCCGGACAGCGCCAAGAAGACCGCCGACTGGACCTATCCCTGGGTCTGCGGCAACTGCGAAAAAGCCAAGTATTAACCGTTGCTCTCTTCCGGTCCGCCCGGCCTGTCTGGCCGGGCCGGACCGGAAATACGGACAGGCGATGACTCGACTGACGCGCATATTTCTCGCCCTGGCTCTCTTTTGCCTGCCGTGCCTGCCGCCTCTGGCCTTGGCCGCGGACGGCGACCCCGGAGGCGACTACCCAAAGGCCGTCGCCGGACTGGGCTCGGACAGCCGCCAGACCATCCTCGACAGCCTGGACGCCGTCGCCGGGCTCGGCGATCCCCGCGCCCTGCCGGCGCTCGACGCCCTCCAGGACCGCCGGCTCAAACGCGACGCCGCCGGGCGCGTCCTGATCGTCTCCAAGGACGGCGCCTCGGCCGTGGACGCCGCCAGCGGCGAAAACTACCCCGGCCCCCTCGACGCGCTGTCCGATCCGCCGGTCAACAACCTCGTGCGCCAGCGTATTTCCGCGGTGCTCTCCGCGCTCGCCCTGATCTCGCCCGATCCCGAACAGCGCCTGCTCGCCGCCAAGGAACTGGCCGGCCGGCCGGTCGAAAGCGCCCGCGCCGGGCTCGCCAAGGCCCTGGGCAAGGAAACCGACGCCCGGGTCAAGTCCCTGCTGGAACAAACCCTGGCCCAGATCGATCTCAAAAGTCCGGACAAGACCGCCCGCCTTGCGGCCATCAAGGCCATCGGCGCTTCCGGCAATTCCGATTTCCTGCCCGCCCTGCGCCAAGTCGTGGACAAGCTCGACAACTCCGACGCCTTAAGCGCCGACCCGGACATCTCCGAGGCCGCCGCCCGGGCCGTGGCCTCGCTCGAACGCCGCGACCTGGCCGTGCGCGCCGCCAGGGACCTCTTTTTCGGCGCGAGCCTGGGCAGCGTGTTGCTCCTGGCCGCGCTCGGCCTGGCCATCACCTTTGGCCTGATGGGCGTGATCAACATGGCCCACGGCGAAATGCTCATGATCGGCGCCTACGTCGCCTACGTGGTCCAGGAATTTTTCAGCAACCGCTTTCCGGACTTCGCCGACTGGTACCTGCCGGCCGCGATCCCCCTGGCGTTCGCCACCGCCGCCGTGATCGGCATGCTGCTCGAACGGGCCATCATCCGCCATCTCTACGGCCGCCCCCTGGAAACCCTGCTGGCCACCTGGGGCATCTCGCTCGCCCTGATCCAGACCGTGCGCCTGATCTTCGGCGCCCAAAACGTCGAGGTGCGCAACCCGGCCTTCCTCTCCGGCGGCTTCGAGCTCGTCCGGGGCCTGACCCTGACTTACAACCGCATCGGCATCATCGTCTTCGTGGTCTTCGTGGTCGCGCTCACCTGGCTTCTGCTCAACCGCACCCCGCTTGGCCTTTCGATCCGGGCCGTGACCCAGAGCCGGTCCACCGCTTCGGCCATGGGCATCTTCACCTCCAGGGTGGACATGTGGACCTTCGGCCTGGGCTCGGGGATCGCCGGGCTCGGCGGCGTGGCCCTGACCCAGGTCGGCAACGTCGGCCCGGAACTCGGCCAGTCCTACATCGTGGACTCCTTCATGGTGGTCGTGCTCGGCGGCGTGGGCAAACTGGCCGGAACCATCTTCGGCGCGCTCGGCCTCGGGTTCATCAACAAATTCCTGGAGCCCTTCTCCGGGGCGGTGCTGGGCAAGATTATCGTACTCGTTTTGGTGGTCGTCTTCATCCAAAAGCGCCCCCAGGGCATCTTCGCCCTCAAGGGCCGGACGGCGGACTAGGCCATGACCAAAAACACCGCCGGCCTGCTTTCGCCCGTCGCCTGGACCGCCTTCGCCGCCGCCCTCGGCGCCGCCGTCCTGATCGTCCCGGTTCTCAACCTGGCCCTGCCCGCGGACAGCGCCTTGCACGCGCCCGACTACCTGGTCGCCCTGATGGGCAAATTTCTGTGCTACGCCATGGTCGCCCTGGCCATCGACCTGATCTGGGGCTTCACCGGCATATTGAGCCTGGGTCACGGCATGTTCTTCGCGCTGGGCGGCTACGCCATGGGCATGCACCTGATGCGCGGCATCGCCGGCGAAGGCGTCTACCGTAGCGATCTGCCCGACTTCATGGTCTTTCTCGACTGGAAGGAACTGCCCTGGTACTGGCACGGCTTCGAGCATTTCTGGTTCGCCATGCTCATGGCCGTCCTCGTGCCGGGCGCGTTCGCCCTGGTCTTCGGCTTTTTCGCCTTCCGCTCCCGGATCAAGGGCGTGTATTTCTCCATCATCACCCAGGCCATGACCTACGCCGCAATGCTCTTGTTCTTCCGCAACAACACCGGTTTCGGCGGCAACAACGGCCTGACCGATTTCAAGCGGCTGCTGGGCTTCTCGCTCCTGGAATCCGGGACCAAGGTCGGCCTCTACGTCGCCAGCGCGCTCGCCCTGGCCGGGACCTTCCTGCTCTGCCGCTTCGTGACCGTAAGCAAGCTCGGCCGCGTGCTCATCGCGATCCGCGACGCCGAATCCCGGGTCATGTTCTCGGGCTACGACCCCTTGCGCTACAAACTTTTCGTCTGGACCCTCTCGGCCGTGCTCTGCGGCGTCGCCGGGGCCCTGTACGCGCCCCAGGTGGGCATCATCAACCCCAGCGAAATGCATCCCGGCAACTCCATCGAAATGGCCATCTGGGCGGCCGTGGGCGGACGCGGCACGCTCATCGGCCCGATTATCGGCGCCTGGCTGGTCAACGGCGCCAAAAGCGTCTTCACCGTGGCCTTCCCGGACTTGTGGCTGTACTTTCTGGGCGCGATCTTCATCGCCACCACCCTGTTTCTGCCGGCGGGGATCGTCGGGCTCGGCCGCCTTTTGTCCGGCCGCAAAAACGGACGTCATGGAGAGCGGAGCTAGACCATGCCCATCGAAGCCGTCCGCAAAATCTCCGGTTCGCCCACGGACATCGACGTCAGCCGGGGCGTCATCCTCTACGTGGAGAACGTCAGCGTCGAATTCGACGGATTCAAAGCCATCGACGACCTGTCTTTGTCCATCGAGGACGGCAGCCTGCACTGCATCATCGGGCCCAACGGCGCGGGCAAGACCACCCTGCTCGACATCATCACCGGCAAGACCAAGCCCGACAGCGGCGACGTCTTTCTCGGCCAGAACATCAAACTGACCGATTTGACCGAATCCGAAATCGCCCGCATCGGCGTGGGCCGCAAATTCCAGAAACCCACGGTCTTCGAAAACCACACCCTGTTCGAAAACCTGGAACTGGCCCTGCACTGCGGCAAGGGGCTGCGCGAGAGCCTGTTTTGGAAACTCACCCCCGCGCGCCGGGAGCGCATCGACGAGGTTCTGGGGATTATCGGCCTGACCGGTGAAGCGGACCGGCTTGCCGGACTGCTCTCCCACGGCCAGAAACAATGGCTGGAAATCGGCATGCTGCTCATGCAGGCCCCGCGCGTGCTGCTCCTGGACGAACCGGCCGCGGGCATGACCCCGCACGAAATCGAACATTCCATCGAACTGCTCAAAAGCCTGGCCGGACAGCACACCGTCGTGGTCATCGAACACGACATGGACTTTGTCCACGCCATCGCCAGACGCGTCACCGTCCTGCATGAAGGAAAGGTTCTGGCCGAGGGCGACATGGACTTTGTCCGGCACAACTCCCGGGTCGTCGAAGTCTATCTCGGAGAAGCCCATGCTTGAGGTGTCCGGACTCAACCAGTTCTACGGCGGCAGCCACACCCTCTGGGATGTGGGCTTTACCGTGCCGCGCGGCTCGTGCGCGTGCATCATGGGCCGCAACGGCGTGGGCAAGACCACTCTGCTGAAGGCCATCATGGGCCTGGTCCAGATCAAAAGCGGCGCCATCGTCTTCAGCGGCCGCGACCTGGCCGGGAAAAACCCCGCCCTGCGCGCCAGAAACGGCATCGGCTACGTGCCCCAAGGCCGGGAAATCTTCCCGCGCCTGAGCGTGGAGGAAAATCTGAGGGTCGGACTGATCGGACGCCGCGACAAAAGCCGCATCATCCCGGAAATCATCTTCGAGCTCTTCCCGGCGCTGCGCGAGATGCTTTCGCGCCAGGGCGGCGACCTCTCCGGCGGCCAGCAGCAGCAACTGGCCATCGGCCGCGCCCTGGCGGTCGAGCCTGAACTGCTCGTCCTCGACGAACCCACCGAAGGCATCCAGCCCAATATCGTCCAGGAAATCGGCGACATCATCAAACGCCTGAACACGGAACGCGGCATGACCGTGCTGCTGGTCGAACAAAAACTCCTGTTCGCCAGAAAAGTGGCCGGCTTCTTCCATCTCATGGACAAGGGCCGCCTGGTGGCCTCGGGCGCGATGGCCGACCTCGGCGACGAACTGATCGACCGCCACCTGACGGTCTGACCCGCCGTGCGCCCATGAACCAGGCAACCGCGATGCAACAGACCCCCGGGGGCGGGTGGCGCGCCCGGATCGAACTGGGCTTGCGCGCCGACGGACAGCGCGCCGTGCTCGCCAAAAACGAGCACGCCGGCCCCCTGGTGGTGCAAAAACCCTTCTACCCCGAAGGCGCGGACCTGGCCCATATCTACCTCGTCCACCCGCCGGGAGGCGTCTGCGGCGGCGACGAGCTGGCCGTCGGCCTCGACCTCGGGCCGTGCGCAAAGGCCCTGGCCACCACCCCGGCGGCCGGAAAATTCTACCGCAGCGCGGGAGAGCCGGCGCGCGTGGACCAGCATTTCCGCGTGGGCGCGGGAGCGAGCCTGGAATGGCTGCCCCAGGAAACCATCGTCTACGACGGCGCCGTCGCCGCCCTGGCCACCCGCGTCGAACTCACGCCCGGGGCGTGCTTTTTCGGTTGGGAAATCATCTGCCTGGGACTTGCGGCGTCCAACAAACCCTTTGTCCACGGCGAGTTCCGCCAACGCTTGGAGATTTGGCAAGACGCGCGGCCGCTTCTGATCGAAAACCTCCGCTGCCGCGCCGGCGACCGAAGCCTGATCGCCCCCTGGGGCCTGTCCGGCCACACCGTGGCCGCGACGTTCGTTTGCACCCTGGGTGCGCCGGGCGGGCCGGAACCATTCCGCCAGGCCGCGCTCGCCGCCGCCCGCGAGGCTGTCTCCCCCTTTACCCGGGACAACCTCGTCGCGGCCTGCCTGTGCGACGGCCTGCTCGTCTGCCGCCTGCACGGCCGCGACTCGGCCGCGGCCAAAAAAGCCTTTATCGCCGCCTGGCGGGCCTTGCGCCCCCTGACCCTGGGCCGCCTCGCCCACCCGCCCCGCATCTGGGCGACTTGAGGGGCAAGGGGATGAGAGAGGCGGGGGCCGAGGGCGGCAGCCCTCTTGAAAAAAACGGGGGTACTGATTTTCGCATTGCCGGCCGTTTTGAAAAATGGTCTCGTGTTGACCAACAAACAGCCCCGTCGCGGGGGCCGGGGGACATCATGCCCCCCGGCGGAGAATCCAAAGGGGCGACGCTCCTTTGGCTTTCGCAGGCAAGGAGCCGCCATGAAACTTACGCCGCGCGAGAAAGACAAACTGTTGCTGTTCACCGCCGGACTTGTGGCCGAGCGCCGCAAGGCGCGCGGGCTCAAGCTCAACTATCCCGAAGCCGTGGCCTTTATTTCCTGCGCCATCATGGAAGGCGCGCGCGACGGCATGGGCGTGGCCGAGCTGATGAGCCGCGGAGCGGGCCTGCTCACCCGGGCCGACGTGATGGAGGGCGTGCCCGAGATGATCGGCGAGGTGCAGGTCGAAGCCACTTTTCCGGACGGCACGAAGCTGGTCACGGTGCATCATCCCATACGCTAGGCCCATACGCCAGGGCATTACGCCAGGAGGATCGCGTCATGATACCCGGAGAATTGTTTCTCGCCGAGGGCGAAATCGAGCTCAACGCCGGTCTGACGCCGGTGACGGTCAACGTGGCCAACTCGGGCGACCGGCCCATCCAGGTCGGTTCCCATTATCATTTTTACGAGACCAACCAGGCTCTGGTTTTCGATCGCGACGTAGCGCTCGGCATGCGGCTGAACATCCCGGCCGGCAGTTCGATGCGCTTTGAGCCGGGACAAAAGCGCGAGGTGGAACTGGCGCCGTACCGGGGCCTGCGCGCGGTATACGGTTTCCAGGGCAAAATCATGGGCAAGCTGGAGAGAACGGGCCATGAAAAAAATTGACCGCCGTTCGTACGCGGACGTGTACGGCCCAACCGTGGGCGACCGGGTGCGCCTGGGCGACACCGAACTGATCATCGAAGTCGAGCGCGACCTGGCCGTGTACGGCGAGGAGGTCAAGTTCGGCGGCGGCAAGGTCATCCGCGACGGCATGGGCCAGAGCCAGCACGGGGCGCAGTCGGCCGTGGACACGGTCATCACCAACGCCCTGATTCTCGACCACTGGGGCGTGGTCAAGGCCGACATCGGCCTCAAGGACGGCCGGATCTTCGGGATAGGCAAGGCCGGCAATCCGGACGTCCAGCCTGGCGTGGACATCGTCATCGGCCCGGGCTCCGAGATCATCGCCGGGGAAGGCCTGATCGCCACAGCCGGGGGCATCGACGCCCACATCCATTTCATCTGTCCCCAGCAGGTCTTCGAAGCGCTGTCCAGCGGCGTGACCACCATGATCGGCGGCGGCACGGGGCCGGCCGCGGGCACCAACGCCACCACCTGCACGCCCGGGCCGTTTCACATCATGCGCATGCTCCAGGCGGTGGACGCGCTTCCCATGAACATCGGCCTGCTCGGCAAGGGCAACGCCAGCCTGCCCATGTCGCTCGAAGAACAGATCGCCGCCGGAGCCATGGGACTCAAACTCCACGAGGACTGGGGAACCACCCCGGCGGCCATCGACAACTGCCTGTCCGTGGCCGAGGCCTACGACGTCCAGGTGGCCATCCACACCGACACGCTCAACGAATCCGGCTTCGTCGAGGACACCTTGGCCGCCTTCAAGGGCCGCGCCATCCACGCCTACCACACCGAGGGCGCGGGCGGCGGCCACGCCCCGGACATCATCAAGGCCTGCGGAGTGGAAAACGTCCTGCCCTCGTCCACCAACCCCACCCGGCCGTTCACGGTCAACACCATCGACGAGCACCTGGACATGCTCATGGTCTGCCATCACCTCGACGCGGCCATCCCCGAGGACGTGGCCTTTGCCGAGTCGCGCATCCGGCGCGAGACCATCGCGGCCGAAGATATCCTGCACGATCTGGGGGCGTTTAGCATGATTTCCTCGGACTCCCAGGCCATGGGCCGGGTCGGCGAGGTCATCATCCGCACCTGGCAGACCGCCCACAAGATGAAGGTCCAGCGCGGGCCGCTGCCGGCGGATTCGGAGCGAAACGACAATTTCCGGGCCAAGCGCTACGTCGCCAAGTACACCATCAATCCCGCCCTGACCCACGGCGTCGCCCACGAGGTCGGCTCCATCGAAAAGGGCAAATTGGCCGACATCGTCCTGTGGAAGCCGGCCTTTTTTGGGGTCAAGCCCGAACTGGTCATCAAGGGCGGCGTCATCGCCGCTTCTCCCATGGGCGATCCGGGCGCCTCCATCCCCACGCCCGAACCGGTGCATATGCGCCCGATGTTCGCCGCCTTCGGCCGCGCGCCGATGCACGCCAGCCTGAGTTTCGTCTCGGCCGCCGCCCTGGCCGAGAACATCGGAGCCAAATACGGCCTGCGCAAAACCCTGGCGGCGGTGAAAAACACCCGCGCCCTGCGCAAGCGCGACCTGATCCACAACGACTCCCTGCCGGTCATCGAGGTCGATCCCCAGACCTACCGGGTCCGGGCCGACGGGGAACTGCTCACCTGCGAGGCGGCGGCCGTGCTGCCGCTGGCGCAGCGGTACTTTTTGTTTTAGGAGACCGGGGGTATTTAGACCTCCGGCGGCCACTTTGGAATCCCAGGAAGGGGGAAGGATGCAGTGAGGATATGCTGAAAATTGTCAGGCGCTGCGAACAGTGCGCCACGGACGAACAGGCCTGCGGGCTGACGCTCGGCTTCGAGGAGCGGCGCAAGAGCCGCCAGAAGGTTCGCCTGGACGACGGCCGCGAAGCCGCGCTGCATCTGCCGCGCGGCACGGTGCTGCGCCAGGGCGACGTCCTTGAGGCCGAGGGCGGAGAACGCGTCGTGGTCCGGGCCGAGGCCGAACGCCTGTCGTACGTGCTCTGCCCGGACCCGGCCGCCCTGGCCAGGCTGTGCTATCATCTCGGCAACCGCCATCACCCCGTGCAGATCGAGGGCGAGCGGGTATTCTACCCGGCCGGCCCGGTGATCGACGCCATGGTCGCGGAGCTGGGCCACGCCGTCGCGGCCGTGAGCGCGGCCTTTGAGCCGGAATGCGGCGCGCACCGGCATTAACCGGGTCTTTGGCCCTGACGCGCCTGCTGCACCTCTCCAGCCCGGCCTTGCCGGTCGGGGCCTTTGCCTATTCCCGGGGTCTGGAATGGGTCGCGGCCGCGGGGCTCACGCCTGACGCCGCCGCTGTCCGGGACTGGATATTGGGACTTTTGGACCGCTCGCTCTCCCGCCTGGACGCCCCGGTCCTGTGCCGGCTGCACGCCGCCTTCGCCTCGGGCGATACGGCCAAGGCGGCCGCCTGGAACGACTTTCTCTACGCCTCGCGCGAAACGCACGAGGCCCGCCTGGAAGACCGCCAGACCGGCCAGGCCCTGGCCAAGCTGCTCGCCGGCCTGGGCATGGCCGAGGCCGAAGCCTTCCGGAGCGACCCGCGCGCCACCTTCGCCTGCCTGTTCGCCCTGGCCGCCGCGCGGTGGGAGATTCGCTCCTGCGACGCCTGCGCTGGATACCTCTTCTCCTGGGCGGAAAACCAGCTCGCCGCCGCGCTCAAGCTCGGCTGCCTGGGCCAGAGCGCCGGACAACGCATCCTGCATGAGGCCGGCGGGCTCATCCCGGACGCGGTCGCTTGCGGCGCGGCCCTGGCCGACGAGGACATCGGCTCGCTTGCGCCCGGCCAGGCCATGGCCTCGGCCCTGCACGAAACCCTTGAAACGCGGTTGTTCAGGTCCTGACGGAGTGTTGAAGCCAAGCTGAAAAACGCCGGGACGGCGTTTTTCAGCAGACCGAGAGGAGGCAGGACTTATGAGCGAGCAATCCCAGCCGTTGCATGTGGGCGTGGGCGGACCGGTCGGCTCTGGCAAGACCGCGCTGATCGACCGCCTGTGCAAGGCTATGCGCGAGAAATACCAACTCGCCGTGGTCACCAACGACATCTACACCCGCGAAGACGCGGAATTCCTCATCCGTAGCGGGGCGCTCCCGGCGCAGCGCATCCGGGGCGTGGAAACCGGCGGCTGCCCGCACACGGCCATCCGCGAGGACGCCTCCATGAATCTGGCCGCGGTGGACGAGCTTGCGGAGCTTTTCCCGAACCTGGACATCGTCATGATCGAGAGCGGCGGCGACAACCTGAGCGCCACCTTCAGCCCGGAGTTGGCGGACCTGACCATCTACGTCATCGACGTGGCCGCCGGGGACAAGATCCCGCGCAAGGGCGGCCCGGGCATCACCAAAAGCGACCTGCTGGTCATCAACAAGGTGGATCTTGCCCCGCTGGTCGGCGCCTCACTCGACGTGATGGCGCGCGACGCCAAAAAGATGCGCGGCGACAAACCCTTTGTCTTCGCCAATCTCAAGACAGGCCAAGGCCTGGCCGAGGTGATCGCCTTCATCGAACGCGCGGGAATTTCCTTCTAAGGACGCAAACCCATTCGTCCGCGAATTGACCTTCCTCGCTGAAACGCTTACCAGACGAACAGGGGTTGTCCCTGATTTCCTCAGCGCGAGGCGGCGCTTAACGCGACATGGACATTGAAGCCGTAAAAAAACAGACCCTGCCGTTCATCGACGATGAAACGCTGCGCTGGTTGAATGATTTCTGCTCCCGCAAGCGGCGCAAGATTTCCTCTCCCGAAAACTTCGGCATCGACAGCATCCTCGAATACATGGACACCCACGCCGTGGATTACTATTTCATCCAGCGCAACTACAGCTATCTGAAAACCCTGGTCGGAGCCTACGGAGAGCTATACGGGCGCGTCGAGGGCATCGATCGCCTGCTCGCCGACCTGTAAACGCTCTCGGCCCGAACTGTTCATTGCGACTCGTTTGCTCCTCGCCTTGAGCCCAAACCCCTGAATCGCATCGTCTCCGCCTCCTTTCCCCTCGTGCCGCCGCAGGAAAATCAGGCCGCCCGGCGATAATTTTTTAGGGGCTGTCCTAGCTAAGGAATTCGCTTTCCGCTTTCATGGGGGCCGGGGGCGAAGCCCCCTTGGGAAAAAACCAGTGGTTCTGGCTTTGCTCTTCAAAGGGCTGACGCGTTCAGGCTTGAAAGCAGAAAACCAAAACCACTATTTTTCCCCAGGGGGCCCGCGGCCCCCGGCCCCCGCTTGATGACAAAACAAAGAATCCACTTCAACAATTTGATAACATTACGAAAGATGTGGATTGTCGCTTGTTGGCTGGGACAGCCCCATTTTTTATTGCAAATCAGGGCGCATCGGTATAGATTTAATTCACCCCGGAAAGGTATGATTTACCCCTGTTCGACGGTTCGGGGAAAGTCCTCGCTCCGGAGGCGAATATTGATTGCGCGGCCGTGGCGGCGGCGCAGTTCGTAAGACAAGCCGAGTCCAACGATGGGTATGCCCGTGACGGACCAGACGAACGGAAAGAGGCGAACCGCCATGAATCAGGCCGGCGCACGCAGTCTGGCGAGGGATGCGGCTCGGGAAGATTTGCCGGACGTCTTGGCCGAGGTCTACGAGGACCTGCCCGTGGGCTTGGCCCTGTTTCGCCTTGGCGGCGGATTGCTCTACGCCAATAAAGCCTTTTGCTCCATCGTCGCCGGCGCGGGCGTCAATCCCGCCAGGCTGCGCTTTCCCGAAGCCTCGGCCCTGTTTCGCCTGGACGCTCCGGCTGCCCGCGTCGCGCCCGTGCGCCCGCTCCTTCCGGTTTCGCCGGCCTCGCGGGACGAAGACGGCGACGGGGCCGAGGATGTAAACGCCAAATTCCAGGGCGTCGAAAAATACCTGGAGCGGACCGATGGTTCCTTCTCCTGGTGCCGGACCCACCTCTCCCGGACTTCGCTTCCCGGCGGCGAGCCCTGTCTGCGCCTGGTCGTGGACGACGTCACCCGCTACCGGGAGCGCGTCGAGCAACTGGTGAACCGTCACAAGCTCTACCGGGGGTTCGTGGAACTGCGCTCCGACCCGCTGTGCCGATTTCTGCCGGACCTGAGCCTGCTTTACGCCAACGCCTCATTTTGCAAATGCTTCGGCCGCACCCGGCGCGAAGTCGTGGGGCGCAATTTCCTGGATCTGATCCGGCCCGAAGACCGCGTCCGGCTCGTGAGCGCGCTGGACGCGGTCACGCCGTCCGCCCCGGCGGCGCACATGGAGCAACGCCTGGCCTGGCCGGACGGCGGGACGCTGTGGATCAAGTGGACCTTCCGAGGGTTTTTCTACCGCACCGGCCACATCAAGGACTATCAAGGCGTGGGCGTGGACATCTCGGAACACAAGATCGCCGAGGAGCGGGTGTTTCAGGCAGGCCGCCTGGTTTCGCTTGGCACCCTGGTCTCGGGGGTGGCCCACGAGGTGAACAACCCCAACAATTTTATCATGCTCAACGCCCCGCTGCTCGCGGCCATCTGGGACAAGGCCCTGCCGGTCCTGCGGCGGGCGGCGGGCGGAGCGGACGGACCGGATGGACTGGGCGGCGCGAGCCTGGAGCAGATGGACGCCGATGTGCGCGGGCTGCTCGGCGGCATTGCCGAGGGCGCCGCGCGCATCAAGAATATCGTCGGCGAGCTGAAGCAGTACGCGAGACTCGCCGACGGCGGCAGCCTTACCTTGGTCGCGGTGGACGAGATCGTGGCTTCGGCGGTCCTGCTCCTGGGCAAGACCATCCGGACCCACACCAATCATCTGAGCGTGCGCCGCGGCGAAAACCTGCCCATGGTCAAGGGCGTGGCCCAGCGTCTGGAGCAGGTGATCTTAAACCTCATCCAGAACGCCTGCCTGGCCCTGGAAAATCCATCCCAGGCCATCGAGATCGTGACCGACCACGACCGGTCAAGCGACTCCGTGCGGATCACCGTGCGCGACGAGGGAGTGGGCATCCGGCCCGAGGACATGCCCCGGGTCGCGGAGCCGTTTTTTTCCACCCGGGCGAGAAAGGGGGGCACCGGACTCGGACTGCCCATCTCGCTGAAAATTCTCAAGGATCACGGCGGCAGGCTGGAGTTCGATTCGACCCCGGGCCAGGGAACCCGGGCCAGGATCGTCCTGCCGGCGGCGCGCTAGGGAGCGAGGACGCATGCCAACCGTTTCCGGCGCCGACGCCCCGATTCTGCTCGTGGACGACGAAGAGCAGGCCCTGCAAAGCTACGAACTTACTCTGCGCTACGGCGGCCACCCCAATGCCGTGCGCTGCCAGGACCCGCGCAAGGCCGCCGCATTCGTCAAAACCAACGACATCAGCCTGGCCGTGCTCGATCTATGCATGCCGCATCTGGGCGGCGAGGAACTGCTCGCGCTCATCCGGTCCGCCCGGCCGGACGCCCCGGTGATCGTGGTCACCGGAGAAAACGAGGTGGAGACGGCCGTGCGCTGCATGCGCGCCGGGGCTGCGGACTACTTGGTCAAACCGGTGGACCCGCCCCGGTTCATGCAGGCCGTGACCTCGGCCTTGGCGCTGCACCGGGGCTACCTGCGCCTTGCCCAGGCCGGCACCGCGGAAAACGCGGCCGTGCCCGGGGCTTTCGTGCACATCGTCCACGCCAGCGAACAGATGAGCGAGGTCTGCCGCTATATCGCCGCCATCGCCGCCAGTCGCGAGCCGGTCCTGATCACCGGGGAGACCGGCGTGGGCAAGGAAATGGCCGCCCAGGCCATCCACCACGTCTCGCGCGGGCGGACGCCGTTTGTGGCCGTCAACGCCGCCGGCCTGGACGACGCGGTCTTCGCCGACAGCCTGTTCGGCCACCGCAAAGGGGCCTTCACCGGCGCGGAGGCCCGGCGCGAGGGGCTTATCGGCAAGGCCGAGGGCGGGAGCCTTTTTTTGGACGAGATCGGGGATTTAAGCCACGCCTCCCAGCTTAAGCTCCTGCGCCTGCTGGAAGAGCGCGAATACTTTCCCGTGGGCGCGGACGAGTGCAGAACGACCGACGCCCGGGTGATTGCGGCCACCAACCGGTCCCTGGAAGAGCTGCTCGATCCGGCCCGTTTCCGCAGCGATCTTTTCTACCGCCTGCGCACCCACCACATCCACTTGCCCAGCCTGCGCGAACGCCCGGCCGACGTCGCCCCCTTAAGCGAACATTACCTCGCCAAGGCCTCGGCCAAGTTCGGCAAACCTTTCACCGCCGTGCCGGGCGACGTGGCGGCGCTTCTTTCGGCCTACGACTTTCCGGGCAATGTCCGGGAACTGCGCGCCATGATCTTCGACGCCGTGGCCAGGTCCGGACCGCAGCGGCTTGACGCGGACGTGTTTCGCGCCTGGACCCGCGCGACCGGCCCGGTGGACCAGACGGGCCAGGCGGGCGTCCGGGACCGGGCCGACGGTCCGTGTTGCCCCCTGCCCACCCTGCGCCAGGCCGAGGAAGAACTCATCCTCCGGGCCTTGGAGCAAGCGGGCGGCAAGCAGAGCGAGGCCGCGCGTATTCTCGGCATCTCCCGCCAGGCCCTGAACAAGCGCCTCCTGACCCGCAAGCGCGAGCCGACGGCCTGATCTTCGAACAAACCGCCCACCCCGCGCAATCCTCGCTTTCGCGCAACCAGGGTTGCAGCGTCAACGTCTGTTGACATCGCCCCATCGCCTGCCGGGAAGAAATGCGAAAATGAGCGCCGCGCGAGGATTTCCCCGCCCACTGCCTGTGATTTGCGATTCGCTGCGGGCGCGCAGGCGCCGCAGCGCCGCAACCAAGGTTGCACCCGGCTCAGCCTGCAATCCCCGAGATGCGCCAATATACTGAAATGATAGTTTTTATTTGCCATGGCACCGCTGGCCCGGCTCTTGCTCTACCAAAACGGTATGATTTTAGGCGCCCGGCGCGCGCGAGCCGGGCGAAGGGCAGCGACCAGGAATAAACCAGCGAACAGGGAGTAAACCGGGCATGAAAAAGCTTCTGATTCTGGGTTCCGGGGCAGGCGGCGTCATGGTGGCCACCAAGATCCGCAAGAAACTCGAAGAAAAGCAATGGCAGATCACGGTCATCGACCGCTCATGGCAACACCACTACCAGGCCGGCTGGCTGTTCGTGCCGTTTGGCGTCTACGACATCAAGGACTGCGTCAAACCCCAGGCCGACTTCACGCCTCGGGGCGTGGATTTCGTCCAGGACGAAATCACGAACATCGATCCCGTGGGCAAGGTGGTCACCTGCGCAAACGGCAAGTACGACTACGACTGGATCGTGGTGGCCACGGGCTGTCGCATCGTGCCCGAGGAAATCGATGGCATGATGGACGACTGGAAGGGCAACGTCCACACTTTCTACACCCCGGACGGGGCGATCGCCCTGGCCAAAAAGCTCAAGCGCTTCAACAAAGGCAAGGTGGTGCTCAACATCGCCGAAATGCCCATCAAGTGCCCGGTCGCGCCGTTGGAATTCGTCTTTCTGGCCGACTGGTTCTTCATGATCAACGACAGCCGCTGCAACGTGGAGGTCGAACTGGTCACGCCGCTGGCCGGAGCGTTCACAAAGCCGGTGTCAGCCGAGATATTGGGTAAGATGTGCGACGAGAAGAACATCAAGATCACGCCCAACTTCGAGATCGCCCAGGTCAACGCGGACAAGAAGACCATCGAGTCGCACAAGGGCGAGGAGGTCGATTACGACCTGTTCGTGACCATTCCGCCGAACTTCGGCGCCAAGGTCATCGAGGACAGCGAGATCGGCGACGCCATGTGCTATCTCGACACCGACCACCACACGCTCAAGTCCAAGCAATACGAGAACATGTACGTCATCGGCGACGCCACCAACGTGCCGACCTCCAAGGCCGGCAGCGTGGCCCACTACCAGAGCGACATCGTGGTCGAGAACCTGCTGCGCGACATCGAGGGCCTGGAGCCGCTGCCCGATTTCGACGGCCATTCCACCTGCTTTATCGTCTCTGGCTACGAAAAGGCCGTGCTCATCGATTTCAATTACAAGATCGAGCCGCTGCCGGGCAAATACCCCTTCCCGGGCCTGGGGCCGCTCATGCTGCTCGAAGAAAGCTTCGGCAACTACGTGGGCAAGATGATGTTCAAGTGGGTTTATTTCAACCTCATGCTCAAAGGCAAGGAGCTGCCCCTGGAGCCCCAGATGTTCATGGCCGGAAAGAGACGCATGGGCGCTTGCAGCATCTAGGGGAGGCGACGATGACCAACGAGGAACTCATATTGGAAAAACTCGGCAGAATCGAAGCCGAGTTGGCGGAAGTCCGCACGGTCAGGGAGACTTGGAACGAGCTTGTCGACGATTTCAATCCCCTGCTCAAAAGCGGCTTCCAACTCCTGCTCAAGGAGCTGGGCAAGATCGAATCCGGCTTCCAGTTGGATGACGTCTTTTTGCTCGTCAAGCGCTTTTTGCGCAACATGAAGAACCTGGCCGAGGCCCTGGACATGCTCGAAAACGGCCTGGAGCTGTGGGACACCGTCGAACCCATGGCCAAGTCCATGGTGCATAACCTGATCTTCAAACTGGGCGCGCTCGAACAAAAGGGCGTCTTCCGCACCTACGAGGCTATGCTCGACGTGCGCGCCAAGATGGCCGCGAACTACGGCGCGGCCGACATCGAGGCCATGGGCGACACCTTCGTCCACCTCGTCGGCTTGCTCAAGAAGATGGCCAATCCGGAATTCATGGCCCTGCTCGACAAGCTCATGGATTTGCCCGCCGCGGTGGACCTGTCCAAGGCCAAGCCGGTCGGAGCTTTGGGCATGCTCTCGGCCATGAGCGATCCGAAGTTCAAGGAAGGTCTCGGCGTGGCCATGGAATTGACCAAGGCTTTGGGCGGACTCAGAGGCTAGCGAACAATCCAAGACCAAAGAGAGGACATTATGTCGAAAAAGATACTCATCATCGACGACGACCCGGAAATACTGAGCTATTTCAAGGACGTGTTCGAAGAGGCCGGGTATACGGCCTTCACCGCCGGCGACGGCGTGGAGGGCATCACCCAGTGCCAGGTCCACAAGCCGGACCTGATCACCCTCGACATGGACATGCCCAACCGGGGCGGCACCCAGTTCTACGTCAAATTGCGCAAGGAGCCGGAACTGGCCGAGATACCGGTGATCGTGATCAGCGGCGTGGGCCCCAGGCCCCCGGTGCTGACCAAGAACGTGCCGGTGCTCAGCAAGCCCATCGATCCGGAAAAGACTCTGCGCCTGATCAAGGAAATGCTCGCCGAATAACGTCCGATACGCCGCGCCGGGGGGAGCGTCCCGCCTCCCCCCGGCCTTTGCCGCCCTGGCCGGGACGCGGGGAACGCACATGAAAGAAACAGTGCTGCTGGTCGACGACGAAGAGGCCATCCGGGAGATCATGAGCCTGTCCCTGGCCGACCTCGGCTACCCGGTCCTCACCGCCGCAAACGGCGAGGCGGCCCTGGCCGTCTTCGAGGCGAACACGCCGGGCATCGTGCTCACGGACATCAAGATGCCGGTCATGGACGGCGTGGAGCTGTTGCGCCGGCTCAAGGAAAAACACCCGGACGTCGAAGTCGTCATGATCTCCGGCCACGGCGACATGGACCTGGCCATCAAAAGCCTGCAGCACGGGGCGCTTGATTTCATCACCAAGCCGGTGCGCGAGGAGCTTTTGATCAACGCGCTCAAACGCGCGACGGAGCGCATCGGCATGCGCCGCCAGATCCGCGAGCATACCGAAAACCTGGAGCGCATCGTCAAGGAAAAGTCGGCCAAGCTGGTCGAGCTCGAACGCCAGATCGCCGTGGGCCAGGTGGTCGAAGGCCTGGGCGCGGTCATGCGCACCCTGGTCTCCTCCTTCGACGAGGGACCGAGCTATTTCAACGAACTGCCCTGCTTCATCGCCGTGCACAACCGCTATCTGGAGATCGTGGCCGCCAACCAACTGCACCGGGACCGCCTGGGCGACATGGTCGGCCGTAATTCCTGGGAGGCCTACCAGGGCCACGAGGCGAGCAGCAACGCCTGCCCGGTGGTCAAGACCATCGGCGAAGGCAAGGGCCAGCGCAGCAACGAGGTGCTCCTAGGCAGGGCCGGCCAGGCCATCCCGGTGATCGTGCATACCGCCCCGATCTTCAACCAGAAGCGCGAGGTGGAGTTGATCATCGAGATTTCCGTCGACGTCACCGAGGTCAACCGCATCCAGGAGGAACTGCGCGCGGTCAGGGAGAAATACCAGCGCCTGTTCGACGCCGTGCCGAGCTATATCTCGGTGCTCGACCGCGATCTGAACCTGGTCGAGGCCAACCGCCGCTACCGGGCCGATTTCGGCGAACCCAGGAGCGCGCGCTGCCATGAACTCTTCGCCCATCGCGGCGAACCCTGCGAACATTGCCCGGCCGAAGCCACCCTGGCCGACGGAACGCCGCGCAGGCTGGAAACCGTGGTGACCACCCGCGAGGGCGTCCAGCTCAACGTGCTCATCCAGACCGCCCCGATTTTCGGCGAATCCGGCGGAATCGAACAGGTTTTGGAAATCGCCGCCGACATCACCGAGATCCGCGCCCTCCAGGACCATCTCGCCTCGCTTGGACTGATGCTCGGCAGCATGTCCCACGGCGTCAAGGGGCTTCTGACGGCGCTCGACGGAGGCGTGCTCAAGGTCAACGCGGGGCTTAGGCGCGCAGACCAGGACAAGCTCGCCGAAGGCTGGGCCATCGTCTCGGACAAGATCGCCAGGATCAGGAAAATGGTCCTGGACATTCTCTACTACGCCAAGTCCCGTGAGCCGGAGCTGGCCCCGGTGGACGTCGCCAGATTCGCCGCCGACGTGGCCGCCATTGTCGAACCCAAGGCGCGCGGCAAGGGTGTGGATTTCGTCGCCCGCATCGACGCCGCCGTTGGCGAGGCCTTGCTCGACGAAGCGAGCCTGTCTCCGGCCCTGGTCAATTTCCTGGAAAATTCCGTGGACGCCTGCGCCGAGGACCGGGCCAAGACCGCCCATGAAATCGTATTTTCCGCCGGCCTTCGGGGCGAGGCGATCGTGTTCACCATCCGGGACAACGGCGTCGGCATGGACCAGGACACCCGCGAGAAAATGTTCAGCCTGTTCTTCTCCTCCAAGGGCTCCAAGGGCACCGGCCTTGGCCTGTTCATCTCCAATCAGGCCGTGCGCCGCCACGGCGGCGTCATCGAGGTGGAGTCCGCGCCCGGGGCTGGCTCGACCATCGCCGTTGTCCTGCCGCGCCGCTTAAACCCCAACCAAGGCGTTTGACGCCATGGGCAAGACCTTAGACAGCCTGCGTTCGCGTCTGCTCGTCAAGATCGTCATTCCGGTGGCAATGGTCCTGTTCGCCTGCATTTTCCTATGGGCCGACTTCTATGTCGGGGAGCAGGAACGCTTCGCCCGCACCAACCTCATCATCGAGGTGGACCGGGTGGGCAACACCGTGCAGCTCGGCCTCAACTACGCCATGCTGCTCAACTCGCGCGACGACATCAAGGCCATTATCCGCAACTACGGGCGGCTGAACGAAATCCGCGCGATCCGGCTGCTGAACAAGCAAGGCCAGGTCATGTTTTCCAGCGGCGACGACGAGGCCGGCGGGACCGTGGACCAGGCCGAACCGCTGTGCCAGGTTTGCCACCGCCTGGCCAAACCGAGCGTCAAGCCGAACTTAACCGAGCGGGTCTACTCCGACGCCCAGGCCGGCGGCGAACACGTCCTGCGTCTGGTCAGTCCGGTCTTCAACGAGGAGAGCTGCCACCAGAATACGGACTGCCATTTCCATTCCGCCGAGGAGAAGGTTCTCGGCCTGCTCGACATCTCCTTTTCGCTCGCGGACTCCGAATCGTTGATCGCCGGCTTCAAGAAAAAATCCGTCTACCTGGCCTGCATCCTGTTTTTCACCACCTTTGCGACTCTGTGCCTGCTCATTTACGCGCTCATCAAGACGCCGATCAACAGGATCATGGAGCAGGCCAAGATCCTTTCCCGGGGCCAGCGCCCGGGCGAGCAGGCGGTGCGGACCACCGACGAAATCGGTCAGCTTTCAAAGGCCATCAATCAGATGGGCACCGACCTGATCGTCAAGAACGAGCAGCTCGGCATGCAAAAAAATCTGTACCGCGATCTGTTCGAGGGCGTGCCCTGCCTGGTTACGGTCCAAGGCCGCGACTACCGCCTGATCCGCTTCAACCGCGCTTTTGCCGAGCGCTTCGCCGCCAAGGTCGGCGACCACTGTTACAAGGCCTACAAGAACCGCGACAAGCCCTGCGACCCCTGCCCGGTGGCCAAGACCTTCGAAACCGGAAAGTCCCACACCACCGAGGAGACCGGACGCTACAAGGACGGCGCGGCCGCCCACTGGATCGTGACCACGGCGCCGATCCACGATTCCAAGGGCAAGCTGGTCGCGGCCATGGAAATGTGCCTGGACATCACCGAACGCAAGGACCTCGAAGGCGAACTCAAACGTTCCGAGCGCAAATATATCGACATTTTCAACAACATCCCGAGCGCCATCTTCGTGCTCGACCCCATTGATTTCGCCATCCTGGACTGCAATCTGTCGGCCATCCATGTCTACGGCTACGCCAAGGACGAACTGATGGGCAAATCCTTCCTCGAATTCTTCGCCGAGGACAACTGGGACGCCTTCAGCCAGGCCATCAAGACCGGCGCGGTCATCAACCAGGCCAAGCAGGTCGCCAGGGACGGGCGGGAATTCTTCGTCAGCATCAATTCCTCGCCCTCCGAGTTCTCGGGCAAAGCGGTCTTCCTGGTGACCACCAGCGACATCACCAAGCGTCTGGAAACCGAACAGCAGCTCATCCAGGCCAGCAAGATGGCTACGCTGGGCGAAATGGCCACTGGCGTGGCCCATGAGATCAATCAGCCCCTGGCCGTCATCCAAACCAGCATCGATTTGATCAAGCGCAGCCTCGCCCGGGGCGAGACGCCCGAAAAGGGCCTGCTGGAGAGGGTCAGCGAACTGGCCGGCGCCCAGGTCGAACGGGCGGTCAAGATCATCGGGCATATGCGCGAATTCGGCCGCAAACCGGAACTGCACCTGGAGGAAGTGGCTTTGAACGAGGTTTTGCGCCGGGCCCTGGAATTTTTCAGCCAGCAGTTCACCCGTCGCGGCATCGATATCCATTGGGAGCTCGAAGAGAACCTGCCCCTGGTCATGTGCGAGCAGAACCGCATGGAGCAGGTGTTCATCAATTTTTTGATCAACGCCCGCGACGCCATCGAGGAAAAGACCGTAAAGGCCCCGGGCGAGCACGAGAAAAATTCCATCACCATCAAGACCACCCATAACCGCGAGTTCGCCACGGTCGTCATCAGCGACACCGGCGTGGGCATCCAGGCGGCTTATATGGACAAGATCTTCGAGCCCTTCTTCACCACCAAACAGGTCGGCAAGGGCACGGGCCTTGGCCTGTCCATCAGCTACGGCATCGTCAAGGATTACGGAGGCAGCATCCACGTCAAGAACAACCGCGCCGGGGGGGCGAGCTTTTACATCCGCATTCCGGTCGCCAAATGAGAAGACGCTCAAGGACGCCGTGAAACAACCGTCCCGGCCATTATTCCCCCATAAAAAAAGCCCCGGCTTACCGGCCGGGGCTTTTTCCTTCAAGGACAATGATCGAATCCATCAGGCCCGATCGTGTGGGGCATGCTTTTTCAATGTTTTTGCCTGTTCTCCGCAACTGGCGGAGGGAGAGGGATTTGAACCCCCGGATGGGTTCCCCCATCAGTAGTTTTCAAGACTACCGCCTTCAACCGCTCGGCCATCCCTCCGCAATCGCGGCGAATCTTTCTAACACTCCCGGTCGCCGTCAGGCAAGACCGGCCCGGACGCGCCGCCCGCGCGCGGCGTTTTGCCGGACGCACGGCGTCAATGCGGCGCGGACGATTTGTCGATCAGCGCGGCGATCCACGAGGCCAGTTCGGCGGGCAGTTCCGTAAATTCCAGGCCCGCCCCGGGCGGGGCCGGTCGCTCGCCCCAGGGTTGGCGCCAGATGACCCGGGCCGCGGCGCAGGGCTGGCCGGAACGGCCGGTGAATTCGAGACGCAATGCGACTCCGGCCGGCGGCGGGTCGAAATCCCAGACGAAACAGCCGCCGCTTGAGACGTCGAGCACGCAGGACCGGCCCGGCGCGATCTTTGGTTCGCCCGGCGCAAGCCCATGGACCAGGACGTTCAGGCACAGACCGGCGCGCTCGCCCGCGCGGATGCGGCGCGCGGGAAAGGCGGCGCAACGCGCCAAGACGAAATCGGCGAGCACATTCCCCGTTGCGGCCGCGCCGCCGGGCGACAAAGCCAAAATGGCGCCTCCGGCGGCGTCGACCCGGGCGCGCAGAAGCGGGAAAAAATCCATGGCCTCGGCGATCAGGCGTTTATCGTAGCTTTTGTCCTTGATGAGGGTGGGGACGTCGAGAACGATGCCGTTGTAAGGCTGGGCCCGCAGTTTGGCGGTCAGTTCGGCGATGTTTGCAGCGGTTTCGCAGACCGCGCCGAGTTCGCCCAGGCGCTTGAGGTAAACCGAGGCGGCGTTTTGGCCCGCGACCAGAAGCAGGATGCGGGGCGCAAGATCCTTGCCCGTCGCGGCGGGGGGCGCGGCAACGCTGGGCCGGGGCGGCTGGGGCAAACCAGACTCCTTTTTTCCGACAATGCGTCATATAAACGGGAACAGAAAATTTCTCACTTTTCGCGCTCCCGTAATATTCCTGGGAGCAAAAAGTATTTAGGGCCGTCCTAGTGTGATGTTCCAGAAATAGGTGGTTGTTTCAACCACCTATTTCTGGAAAGATCGCTCGCCGCAAACGCGGTTTGCGGCTCACTCACGCCGCCTGCGGCGGCGAGCCAGCCTTGCGGCTGGCTCGCGTCGCGTTAAGGGAATGCGCTCCAATCACCCATTTATTTGC
>JADFXV010000158.1 GCA_015233395.1 Desulfovibrionaceae bacterium | reverse complement strand
TGGGTGATAACGCTCCCGTTCTCAACAGTATGGATTGCGTAATAATCCTCATCTTCAGCTTTCTCAGATTCTTTAATCCATCGGGCATCAATCTTAAGACGAGCAGCCCCCGGATAATTATAAAAAGCAGTGTTCGTAGCAGGGTTCTTCAGTTCAGCATCATTATCTTCTGTAATAGAATACTGACGAAGACCGATACCAAAAGTGGTAGTAGTGAAAGGATCACATATAATAGTGCGCTGGGCAATAGTATGGGTATGCTTAATCGCATAAAACACAGAATCTTGAAGGTACGCAGTATTATTCTGCCAGATCAACTTCCCCCCAACCAAGAAAGAACCATCCCCAACCAGAGCATTGGCAAGAACAGAAAGATCTTGTTGGAGATACAACTGAGACTCGTTAAGCTCAGCTCCTTGGACTACACGACCGTCCCGAAACAAGATACGCTTATAATTCTTCCCAATGAAAGAAGTACGGGCATAATATTCAGAAAGCGAAGTATAAGCCATTGTCAGCTCCTAGTACGGGAAGATATATTCAAAGGATTCAGATTTACCAACTACTCTTTCAAAAGGAACAATATTCTCAACCATGTAACAGAACCCAGGGTCAGAAACCTCAGCAGGAACTAAGTGAGCCTGTCCCCCAGGAACCCCATTAGCACGAACAGTATCAAAGAAAATTCCAAGCTGATGGATAATAGAACCAGTCTCTTCAGTAGGTTCAAAAACGAACTTCACATAAACGAACTTAGTGGGAGTAAGAGTTACTTCCCATTTAGACCCATCATAAATAATAGTACCAGAATTTGATTCCTGCACAAAGGAGACTTGAAACGCTTGCTTGCGTCCATATTCATCAAGAAGAGAACTTACGGCCCCAGTAGAGTAACGATACACAACTTCATAAGAGGATGTGGGAGCAGGTTCAGACCCAGCAAGAGTCCAATCAACCTTATTGTCAGTTAACTGAAAAGAAACCCCTTCCTCATACACCGTAGAATTCTGCTTAACCAAAACAATCTTAAGGACTGAAGTTTTACTGAGTGCGTCAATGCTTCCAGAAATGCCTTTAGAAATAGTCTCAGTATAGACAGCAGACAAATTATTCGGGGGAATTTGACCTAAGGTCCAAGGATCTTTATAACCGATGGGCAAACCCCCAATCGCCATCCACCAAGTATGTGATTTGAAAAAGGAAGCTGCCGCTACGTGTCCTTGATCTACGATTGAGAGCATATCTGTTTCCTAAGAGGTAGTATGTTTTTCCAACACTTGAGGTGTCGGTTGTGCTAAATAATAAGGAGTTTCCCAAGTACCATTATCCCACGCAAACTGAAACCAATCCCTTGTTGACAACCCATTAAAATCGGTAGTGGTATGACTATCAATCTCAGAAATCTTCTGAGGGGGTTGATCCTCACTAAGCTTAAATTCCCCAAGAATCTGAGAGGGAGAGGTAGTTACCTTTAAGAAAGTTCTCCCAAGCTCCCTAGCTTTCGATGTTTTCTCAGAGATCCGTTCTGTAATTTTAAACTATGAACCTCGTTTAATTCTTCACGATAACCAATGTGTGTTTAAGGCAGATCAGGTAAATAGACGGTATTACATAGCTCTTGCTTTTTCTGTGGTAGGGTTGGACAATACTAAATACAAATACGACTTTTACCTTTATAAAATGGGTAATGCCTAATGACTGTTGAATCCATAATTAGTCCTACCTCTACTACCTTTGAGGCTATTAAATCTGATCTGATTAAATTCATTTCTAATAAACCCGAACATCAGATTTGGCTTAGCTATTTTTCTGCTGGTGCAGGTACTACTCTCCTTGAGTTACTTGCAGGTTTTGGTGCCTTCGAATCCTACCATGATCTTTCTGAGAAGCAAGAGTCTTCTATCTCCAATGCGGTCATAAGCTTGTTCATGTTGATATTCTTGATCCCTTGTGATTCTTCGAAATTCCGGAAGTCCGAGCTCATATTCTCGAATCTTCCCGTCAGCACTTTCAAGGCTTCTCTCAATTT
>JADFXV010000157.1 GCA_015233395.1 Desulfovibrionaceae bacterium | reverse complement strand
GTCGCCAGGCCTGGCTACCGGTGGAAGTGGCTTCCGTCAAGCAGTCGCTTCCACAACGTTCTTGCAATGCCGTGATTTTGTTGGAGCCAGCGGGGAGACTCGAACTCCCGACCTGCTGATTACGAATTTTCTTCTCAAGTTTTGATAAAACCCGAGAAGGCACCTAACCTGCTTAATTTATGCACTTTAATTTCTAATTGAGGAGCCCTGGATTTTCCGGTGTGGACATCCTTCCACGGGAAAACCCCACACAAACCACACATAAGCAGGTTGGGGGATAAGAATCCTAACGATAGTATAAAAAATTTAAAAATTATCATCGTTAAGTAGTCGAAATTTAAGATAAACATGTTGATTTAAGTAGGCCGGAGGGATAAAGAGTAAAACAGAGCCCTAAAACCCCTTGAGAAACGAGCTGTGACCAGTCAAGACAAGCCTTGGGCCAAGCTACGCATCACACGCAAGCAGTATGCTGCTGGCCGTCCTTGGAATAAAGCTGGGATGGACAAGAAAAGCTTAGAGAACGTGTTCCTTGCGCTTCCTGAGAGTTTCTTTGATGCTCTTAAGCTGGATGCTGACGCTGGGAGGCAACTTAACGAAGTGTTTGCATTAAAGTAATTAATAAAATTCTTAGTTACTGCTAAAGTTGAAAAAATAACAACCAAGCCTACAAATAAATACTTTGTCAACACATCTTGTAGACACATTGATGTAGGCAGTTAGCGCGTCTATGATGTCTTTTGGCATGGCCAGTTATTCCCCCCTTTGTTGACGAACTATACAATGGTGAATTGCTTAATGAAGCCAGAAGATTGTGAACCGTTTGATTATTATGTAGAGCTATGGGGCGGTTATGCCGTATGGTATCGTAAAATACACGAAAATAATGTAAACATAGAACAACAGATTACAGACGCTCAACTAACAAGAGACTTTATGGAGTTTGAAAAATATGAGCGAGACACTATTAAAGCAGCAAAATCAGAAAGTTCAGTTTTTAGTACGAAGAAAAAAAGAACTAATAGAAAAAAGCAACAGGACAAGAGGTAATGTCGTATGCTTTAGTAAAGAAAGCCACATGAAATACTTAAAGCATATATGTCCACTTAATATTAATGTTTATTACACGCTAGGATTCGGGGAGTCAGTTCTCAAAGCAAAGAAGTTAAAGGAAAAATACATTAAGATTCTTAGGGAAAATGTAATAAAGGAATTTCCTAATTCGCATCATGTATGGCGACTAGAGCCTCGTCTGTCTGATGGAGAACCACATCTCCATGTTCTTGCCAGTGTTAAAGATAGTGAAGGCAACTATATAAACGAAAAGTTTTGTGATTGGATGATAGCCCTCTGGAAGCGTCATGTTGACGAATGCGATGCTGGTTTTGAAGACCCTGTGGACTGCATACCTGCGACGGACAGTAACGTTAAAAAATATACTTCCAAAAAAACAGAAGACAAAGCTGAAAATAATGAAATTCCTTGGGATTCACTGATCATGGACTATTGGAAAAATGATGCTAAAAACAGATGGGGATATTTCCCAAAAAATAATTACCAACATTTTGCAGTTGGTCCACGAGGAATTTGCTTAAACGAAAAGGAGTTTTTTAGTTTTTTAAAAAAGTGCGAAGAAATCAAGGAAAATCAAATATTAATAGACAGAAACAATGGATATAACACCGCTAATCAAGAATATTACAAGAAAAATTTAAAAAATAAGCCTGACAATGTGATGTTTTGTCTTACAAAGGATGACGTAGAAAAGCTTGAAAAGCATTTATTTAAAAATGCAACTATGTTTAAGAAAATGCTTTTTTGATTTATATTAATAAGACAATTATTTGTTGTATATTTTGCAAAATTTAAAGTAATAATGTGATTTATTAGCATTAAATTTCTTCATGACATAAAATCGAGACCCCTGCACGGCAAAACAGCATAATTTGTCTTTCAACTTGCTGTAATTTATGTTAATTTATCTCCATCTTCAACGATGGAGGCGGTCATGAACGAGCGCAAGAAGATTCCCGGCGTTGCCG
>JADFXV010000156.1 GCA_015233395.1 Desulfovibrionaceae bacterium | reverse complement strand
TCAAGGATCTTGGCCGGGCAGTCCGGGTCAAGGCGGCAATCGGCGTGCAGGATAAGCAGGCAATCGGCGCCGCAGGCGTCGATCCCGGCCCGGATCTGGGTTCCGCGCCCGCGCGGCGCGGCGATCACCGCGGCCCCGCGCGCGGCGGCGATGGACGCGGTCTGGTCCGTCGAACCGCCGTCGGCCACGACGATCTCAAGCGGGCGCTCCAGGCCCCGCTGCGCGAAGGCGACCGAGTCCAGGCAGGCGCCAAGGCCGGCCTGTTCGTTCAGAGTGGGCACGATCACCGCCAGGCTGGCGACCGGCGTGAAGGGCGCCTCTGATTTTTTTTTCATGCTCGTATTCCCCGGATGCCCGGGCGCGGGCGGGGTTGTCATCGCGCGGCGAAGGGGCTAGGAAGCGACGGTGCGCGGAAGCAACGGGCGCGCCAACCCCCAACGCGCGGAGCAGGCCATGACCAAAGCCAAGAAAATCCACATCGACACCAGCATACCGACCCTGGGCAAGCCGAAAATTCCCTCGCCTCTGCAATATTGCCGCTTCATCCCCCAGGAAGCCTCGATCAGCATGAACCTGATGGATTCCGGGCTGGAAGAGGAAAACCTGCCGGTCTTGTCGTTTGAAATGGCCGGCCCCAGGCCGGATATCTACTTCGATTCCACCAAGGTCAAGTGCGCCATCGTGACCTGCGGCGGCCTGTGCCCGGGCGTCAACGACGTGATCCGGGCCATCGTCATGGAGACCCGGTACAACTACAACGTGGCCGCGGTCCTGGGCATCCGCTACGGCCTGGAAGGCTTCATCCCGAAATACAAGCACGACATCATGGAACTCAGCCCGGACAATTGCGCCGACATCCACCAGTTCGGCGGCACGGTGCTCGGCTCCTCGCGCGGCCCGCAGCCGCCCGACGAGATCGTGGACGCCCTGGAGCGCATGAACGTGAGCGTGCTCTTCATCATCGGCGGCGACGGCACAATGCGGGCGGCCAGGAAGATCCGCGAGGAAATCGAATCGCGGCGCAGCAAGATCAGCGTCATCGGCATCCCGAAGACGATCGACAACGACATCAGCTTCGTGACCCGCTCGTTCGGCTTCGAGTCGGCCGTGGAAAAGGCCTCCGAGGCCATCTCCTGCGCCCACACCGAGGCCGTCGGGGCATTCAACGGCATCGGCATGGTCAAGGTCATGGGCCGCGAATCCGGCTTCATCGCCGCCCAGGCCACCCTGGCGCTCAAGGACGTCAATTTCGTCCTGATCCCGGAGTACCCCTTCGAACTGCTCGGCAAGCGCGGACTTTTGCCGGCCCTGGAAAGCCGTCTGATCCGGCGCAAACACGCCGTGATTGTGGTCGCCGAGGGGGCGGGCCAGCACCTTCTGGCCGCCAGCTCCGAAAAGACCGACGCCTCGGGCAATCCGGTGCTCGGCGACATCTCGACCTTCCTGATCGACGAAATCAAAAACTACATGAAGGAAAAAGGCCTGGCGCACACGCTCAAATACATCGACCCGAGCTACATCATCCGCTCCATCCCGGCCAACGCCAACGACCGCGTCTACTGCGGCTTCCTCGGCCAGCACGCGGTGCACGCGGCCATGGCCGGAAAAACCGGCATGGTGGTCTCCAAACTGCTCGGCCGCTACGTCCACCTGCCTTTCGAACTGGTGACCATGGCGCGCAAAAAAATCGACATCAGCTCGGACTACTGGCGCGCCGTCCTGGAATCCACCGGCCAGCACGCCATCTCGCCGATGGTGGAAGACCCCTTGATGTGCGACGCGAAAAAATAGAAGACGGGGAGAACTTTTTTAGGGGCTGTCCCAGCCAACAAGCGACAATTAACATTTTTCGTAATGTTATCAGATTATTGAAGTAGATCCTTTGTTTTGTCTTCAAGCGGGGGCCGGGGGCCGCAGGCCCCCTGGGGAAAAAATAGTGGTTTTGGTTTTCTGCTTTCAAGCCTGAACGCGGCAGCCCTTTGAAGAGCAAAGCCAGAACCACTGTTTTTTTCCCAGGGGGCTTCGCCCCCGGTCCCCCCGGTCCCCCCGGT
>JADFXV010000155.1 GCA_015233395.1 Desulfovibrionaceae bacterium | reverse complement strand
AAATCGCCGAGGGAGTTCATCCGTTCACTTGAAAACGTGGGGTGTCCGGTTTAACGGGGGCAACTCCAGTCCAGCAAATTACCCGGCAGGCAGTCACAATGACGGCGGTCATTTTTCGATCGCATCGCGCCGCGATGAAGGCAGAAGAAATCTGGGGAGCTGGAGACGCCTGGATCAGTTGGCGTGGAGCTTTTCCACCGTCGTGACGAGGTCTATCCAGGCCAAGGCTTCCCCGGGCAGCGGCCCATCATTAAATAAATGATATGTATGAGTGATTTCGATGCCAGCTTGAGTCAGCATGGTTTTGTAGAAATCGGAAACCTTGCGGAGGGGCACGGCTTTGCCTTGCACCGAATCGAACACATGGGACAAAGCGTTTGCGCCCAGGGAACGTTCTACAAATCCTATGCTAGTGATCATGTAGAGTGTAGAGTAGTCCACGGCCAAGGCTGGCCCAATCGCGCCGCCGCGATAAGGAGCGGCTTGGTGTTCATAACGCACGATCCCAGAATTCACCGCGTCAACGCTTACAAAGACATCGCCGAGGCATCCGGGGCAGACGATCCGGTGGGGTTGTCCACCGGCTTTTGGGAAAAAGCCCAGAGTGGTTTGGAAGGTGTAGCTGCATGAAGGACACAACTTCAAAATCGTACCCGATTCGAAGCGGTAAGCATTGATGTCATCTGGGGCGACAAAGATCGATTCCTTGGTGGCGATCTCCATGGACATTGTCTTTCTGGTCTGACAGTCCCTGGTCTTTGCCCGCAAGTCCTTGAGCCAAGATGTCAATATCTTGTGAGGGCGGACGGTTCGTAGGGCGGAAAGGAGAGACAATGTCGCGGTCCCCAAGTTAGCCCTGGTATTCAAGCAGGATTCCCGCAGTCTGTTCATCAATAATAAGTTCGTTAATGTATCCGTTGCGAAGCAGCACGTCGAGCGAGGAAACCTTGTCGTCGTCGGCAGTGGCCACCATCACGCCTGCGCCGATTCTGGACGCCGGATCGGAGTCGGCGAAACGGTTGGCGGCCCCCTTGATGTGTTCGAGCCGCAGACCGGTAATCAGGCGGTTCTGAGCAGTGATCGGTTCGCCGGACCGGTCGAAGGCAAGACCTGCGATGTCTCCGGCCATGTTCGGCGGCAGCGGCTCGGTGTAGCCCATCAGACGGCAGAAGATATTCCCGGGATCTCTATCCGGGCCGCCGAACGAAGTTAAGATTGTCGCGCCCGGTTCCCAGATTATTCCGGTCTTGTCGGCAGGCTCCCAAAAATGGCCGAAGGTCTCAATTAAAGCTCGGTCTGCTTCAAAGACGCAGGAGCAATCGACTGGGGACCAGCCGTCTTTGGCCGCTATCACCGCAGGGATGAGCAAGGAGCGGGGTGGGGCGTGCCGGCAACGCCGGGCCATGATGCCGGCATTCTTGTTTGCGCTGTAGGCCACGCTATGCTGGTAATAGGGTTCGCTTTCAAATGCTTCCATGGCGTGGATCGCCTTGAGACGGACCGAGAAATTGCCAAGCAAGGGATAGATAAGCAAGTCGCGCACACTAGTTTCGGCGGGACGCAGATTACTTACAACCCGGTTCACCATCGGACCCCAGCCGACAAAGAAGCGATGTGGGCCGCTTTTGCGTTCACATTCCGCAATGAGCGCCCCCACGCGTTCGGCGGCGGCGATCTCGACGGCCTCCCTGACCACGGGTTTGCCTCTGGCCTGCCTGTCGACCGGCACCACGGTGCAGCGTCGGAACGGGGCAGGGTATTTCTCGGTCAGCGCGGCGGCCAGATCTCGGTCATGGAGGTGGGCCAGCAGAAGCTGCTCGTCAATGCCCAAGTCGTCTGGCGGGACGAACTCAATAGTCTTTCGTAACCATCGGTTTTCTTTGGTCATCGCGGCGACCATGCGCGAGACGACCGGGGGGCTTTTGCCAATAAGCTCGGCGATTTCGTGCTGGGACCGGCCCCGCGACAAATGCCATGCGACCTGACCTGCCCCCAGTTTATGTACCAACCCCAATGTTAGTCACTGAAGCATAACGGGCTGGGGCTGGACTGAGGGCCATCCTCCCCCC
>JADFXV010000154.1 GCA_015233395.1 Desulfovibrionaceae bacterium | reverse complement strand
AAATCGTTCGCGAGCGATGCAAACGGGTGAAATTGGAACGGATCATGCGAAATTGGATTCCGTTGGGCGCAAAATCCCGTGAGAGACAGGAAAGACAACAGGTCTCGGAAATTGCGCAGGGGTCTCCGTTCTCCAAAAAGGCGTGCTCCGCCTCGGTCAGCTTGCAGAAGCTGTTCAGGTGGCGCCCGGACAGGTCGGCGTTGGTGCGCAGCGGCAAGGCGGCGTAGCGCGCGTCCTGGATCTCGCGGGCGGCCAGGACGCGGCAGCGCATGTCGCTTGAGCCGAGCTGGCCGTGCGGGGCTTTCAAATCCTTGTAGGGCACGGCCGGAACCTCGACCTGCAAGTCGATGCGGTCGAGCAGGGGGCCTGAGATGCGGGCGCGGTAGCGTCTGACCTGGCTTGCGTCGCAGGCGCAGACGTGGCGCGGATCGCCGTGGTAGCCGCAGGGGTGCGGTTTCACTTTTTGCGACCGAATTGGTTTTTGATGTTGTCTAGACTTTGGAGTGAAAGAAGTGGTGCCCTGCCATTACTGTTATTTATTAACCAGGGTTAAACGCCGTGCGAACAACGCCGGATACATGTTTTTAGTCCATTCATGTAAGTTAGCATAGATGAAGGCCCCCATGTTAACATGATTTTTAATATTTAAACTAGAAGCTCATCCTCATCCGTATAGCACTGTCCATCCTTGTCAAAAAAAATACTAACTACACAATCATAGCCACCACCAATATTGTGTCTCCCAAAAATCAAAGAAGCCCACTCGGAATTTCTTCTAGACGGTTTTAAGTAAAAAAATAAAGTTTCGCCGAGGTATTCCAAACACCTCTCTTCATTGGCAAGTTCACGAGTTTCAATCCCTAAAGATTTATTAAGTTTTGTATATATCTTAAGAAAGTCATTAACAAAATTATCAAATAATTCTTTAAATACATTAAAATTCTTTTTAACCCACTTTAAGTCTTCCATAACCTCTTGCATCGTGCCGTCACTTATGATTGGCATAATTATCTCTTCGGTTAATATGGCTTGAAACAACAGAATTTTTGTATCGGTTAAGCTTTGCCGAACAAATCGTGTTACTATGACTCATAACAGTTTATATGTTAACTTTGACATTATTACACACTGCATAACATTTCTTGTTTGGATGCTACTTGAATAATAAACAAGTATTTTGTTGCGAGTCAAGAATAAAATTTCAACCGTCAGTGCTTTTGCAGAGGTTGCATCGCTGGCCGATTACGTATTCGCATTGCCAGCCACCGAGCTTCACGCTCCATCACAAGCATGACTTGGCCGAGGTGCTTAACGCCAGGCCCTCGCCCGTACCGGCCACCGCTGAAACCATGCGAATATTCAGGCGCCCAAATCGACCATACCGGCTTGAAGCTCGACCGGCAATCACCGGGTTGCAAAATTGGCCGTTAAAGCCCCGACAGGGTCCAGAACGGGAGAAGGCTCAACCGGAGGGCGGGAAATCGATCCTGGGTCAAGTTTGGCGTCGGGGAGGGTGCCTTGGGCCTTACCGACTCATGCCGCAAACACTCGAATCAGCGCGTCCCCGTGGCTGGTACCGACCAATACACTTTTAACCGGCTCAATCGCATGGTGCCGACGATGTAACCCCTCCCGCAAGTGGCTGCGCGGAACCCCGGCCGCCGCCAACGTGGACTTGCCCGGTGCTGGCAACTGCTCGACGAAATGAGCCGCCCCAATCGCCACACCGCCACCGAGAGCAGCCGATGCGACCGCAATTCCATGCCGCTGCCAGTATTTATCGAGGCCCGGCCGGTTGAACTGATGAATCGCCCCCAGCGCGACCGACACACGCTTACGCTTGAGCATGGCCGCCCAATTACGGATTAGACCAGCCCGAGTGTCGTTAAACCCCTCCTCGCCGGTTGCCGCGATGATCTCCGTGCCGTGGCCAACGAACTTGATGTTCCGGGTGCGTTTGGTCGTGTACTGCGGTGACTCGGCCACCCCGAACATATCATAGCAGGCACACATGACCGCCTTCCGCCCATCGGGCAGCTTGACCACACGGTTTTGACCTGCCCCCAGTTTATGTACCAACCCCAATGTTAGTCACTGAAGCATAACGGGCTGGGGCTGGACTGAGGGCCATCCTCCCCCCGGGGGGAGGATGGCCGCCGGTGCCGGTGGTCGGTACCCC
>JADFXV010000153.1 GCA_015233395.1 Desulfovibrionaceae bacterium | reverse complement strand
GGGGGGGCAGGTCACTCATGCCCTCTCGGAGATGAAACGGCTCAAGTAGCTTGACGAGGAAAACAAACGCCTGAAGAAGCTGGTGGCGGACTTGTCCCTGGACAAGGAGATGCTTCAGGACGTGATCCGCCGAAAACTATGAAGCCTGCGCTTCGCCGAGAGGTGGTTGAGCATCTCCAGAAGGCCTGGGGCGCCAGCATGCGTCGAGCATGTCGCCTTCTGCAAGCCTCAAGGTCAAGTTTCTACTACCGCTCTAAACGCGAAGCGCAGGCAGTTCTCAGGCAGAAGATTCGGGAAATCGCCGAGGCCCGAGTCAGGTGCGGCTACAGGCGCATACACGTCCTGCTTCGCCGGGAAGGCTGGCGGGTGAACGTGAAGCGGGTTCACCGTCTCTATCGCATGGAAGGCCTTCAGTTACGTTGCAAGATGCCCAAACGGAAAGTGGCGGCCAAGTGCGATCGGGAAAGACCCTGGCCAGCCGTCAGAACGAAATATGGCCATGGACTTCATGTCAGATCAGCTGTTCGATGGCGCCAGGATACGCATTCTCACGGTGATCGATGCTTTCACCAGGTTTTGTCCGGTGATCGACGCCAGCAAGAGCTACCGGGCTGACGATGTGGTGAACACCCTGGAAAGGGTCACCCAGCTATACGGGGTACCCCGAGAGATTCGAGTAGACAACGGCCCGGAATTCATCAACAAGGCGCTTGATCTTTGGGCTTACGTGCATGGGGTGAAGTTGGACTTCCCCAGGCCAGGCAAACCCACTGACAACGCCTTTATTGAGAGCTTCAACGGCAAATTTCGGGCAGAATGCCTGAATGCCTCTTGGTTTTTGACCTTGAAAGAGGCACAAGCAAAATGTGAGGCATGGCGGAGAGACTACAATGAAGTCCGTCCGCACAGTTCCATCGGCCACCAAGCCCCGGCGGAACTGGTTTTTGCCTCTGACCAGGCATGCCTGGTCAGAGGCAACCAAGCTGAGAATTTCTCATAAAGAATGGTCCAAAGTTGGAGGCATCTTCAAGTCTTCAGTGATTAACATTGGAGCTGGTACATAAACTGGGGGCAGGCCACTTTGACCAAGTCTTCAACAGACGCCATCTTCCAAGATTTTATTGGCTCACCTGTCTGGCTTGCAAGGGATTTGCGGTTGACAAGTTGTATTATCCTGAACAGCTGACCGTTCGGCGTAGCATTGTTGTCAGAGGAAATTGACTTCAAATGTGTGATTGAAGTTGCAGCTTTTCTTCAAAACAGTTGGAACTTGAAATCGTGTCTTCTACAGAGCTAGTGAGCCATGATGAAGAGAAGATTTTCCGAAAAACAAGCGATCCAAAGAAACTCGACACGCCGATTTTCTTCAAGAAAAAACCAGTATTTTTATTGTCGTTGTATAAAAATATTTACGTCTGCAATTTCTCTAATTACAATTAATCCTGCTCTTTTGGTGTTAGACAATAAGATAGCCAGTAATTTTTTGATTATATATTACTGGTGCCAATGGAATATCAAATTCAAGAAGGGTATATAAATAAATGCGACTATTACATCATGTGGCGGCGTCCATACCCCTTGGCTTTGCTGTTAAGTTCATTGGAGGGTCTAATGAATACGCTTTGATTTCTGTAGTCAGCAGTATCGTTATTGATCTGGATCACATCCCTGATTATATGCTTACCACTAAAGGATGGTATGGGGTTAAAGATTTTTTTTCATTTTGTTCCCGGTCTGGATTTGACAGGGTCTATTTTGTATTACACGCTTGGGAGTGGGCGATCCTATTATGTTGCGGCGGTTTTTTTGGAGCCATCTCACCTTGCTTGGTAGCAATTGGATCCGGCCTTGCCTACCACTTGGCTTTTGACACGATTGGCAATGCGACGTCTCCAAAATTTTATTGGTTTTCTTACCGTGCCAGTAAAAATTTTTCGGCGAACAAACTATTATCTTCAGTAAGGCCGAAGATTCATCGGGGAGGACTTAATAAAGTCTGAAAGCCTTGGGGGCTGCGGTGCATGATCTTTGTTTTTGGGTGATGTGCAACCATGTTGTCTTGGAATTGCCTTCCGGATTTTTCCTTGATCTAGTGGCCACCCTATATATGCGTCCACTGTCAATCACAAATGAACCTGACCGATTTACGTAGCACATGAGTTGACCGAATCAATGTGCCCCCCC
>JADFXV010000152.1 GCA_015233395.1 Desulfovibrionaceae bacterium | reverse complement strand
GTTGTATTCTAGTTGGTCTTTTATGGTTGCGACCATGTTGCCCAGATCGTGGGCCAGGTTGGCCAGTTCGTCCTGGCCGTCGACGTCGAATTGCAGGTCGAGTTTGCCTTTGGAAATCTGGTTGGTGACCCGGGCGATGGTTTTGATGCGGTTCACCAGCGAGGCGTTCATGAAAAAGACCAGGGTGGTGAGCAGGGCCGCAAGTCCCGCCAGGGAGATGAGCGCGCCTTTGATCTGGTCGCGTTGGAGCTGGTTGAAGTCCTCGGTCACGTCCTTGAGCACGAGCATGGCTCCCAGGTAGGGTTTGGACGGGCCGTGGCAGTGGAAGCAGACGGGTTCGTTCTTGATGGTCTTGGCCTGGACGAAATAGCGCACTCCGGAGATGTTCATGATCGAACCGGAGCTGTGTTCGAAATCGATGACCTTGGCCTGGCAGATGGGGTTTTGCAGGTCGGGCATGATCTTGCAGAGGTCTTTGCGGATCGTCTCCGGCCTGGTCGAATAGGTGACGTTGCCCCGGGAGTTGACCAGGTAGACCTGGATATCGCGGTAGTGATCGGCCGCCTTGGCGAATTGCGCCGTGGTCTCTTCGTTTTTACCCAGGGCCATGGGCTCTTCGATGCTCAGTTGCAGAAGATCCGAGGTGCGCTCCGAGGCGGTCTTGATTTGGGCCACGGTGCTTTCGCGTTGCCAATAGGAATTGGCCAAGAACAGGCCGGTGAAGGCCGCCATCGTCAAAAGCGAGACCAGGCCCAGGACTTTCGCCCTCAGTGAGCGGTTCCAAAAAAACATTCCGGCCTCCTGAATATTAGTGCGCGCCGCCAAACAGCATCGGTTTGAAATTGAACGCCTTGACGCGGTCCACGCTGTGGCAGACCTCGCAATCGGATATTTTCATCTTTAAAATGATGTCCTTGACGTCGCCGCCGGAATCGGAGTGCGCCGAACCGGGGCCGTGGCAGACCTCGCAGCCGGCGTCGGCCATCTCGGGGGTTTTTTCCATGCTGACGAAGCCGCCGGGTTTGCCGTAGCCCGTGGTGTGGCAGGAATAGCAGGTCTTGAGTTCGTCTTCGGTGAGGCCATTGGCCATGATCTTGATGCTGTTGCAGGAGTGCGCTTTTTTGGCGTATTTCATGAAATTGGCGTACTCGTCGGTGTGGCATTCGCCGCAGGCCTTGGAGCCGATATACCTTTTTTCTCCGGCGGCGTAGGCTTGCAAAGCCAGGACGGCCGAAAGCGCTCCAATCATCATAACCAGAATAAGGTGTCGACGTTTGGGCATGCGGTGGGCCTCCTTGGCGATGAACTTTCCAAACCATTTACAACACAAAATTTCGACTGGCAAGATTCTCCAAGAAATATCCGTGGTTAATTGCTACCAATCCAGTGTGGATCGGAAGGCGCGGGCAAGCGCCTCGGCGTCTTCGCGCAAAACAGGCTCCGCGCCCGAACGCAGCTCCAAGAACGGTTCCGCCGTGACCGTGCCGAGCAGCCCGAACTCTTGCCCGGCAAAAAGCGTCTCGAAGGCGGCCCGGTTTGCCGGGGCGACGCACGCGAGCAGCCGTCCGGCCGATTCGGAGTAGAGCAGGGCCAGCGTGTCCAGGCCGCCGGCAACGACAGGCGCGCCGGCCAGGTCGATGACCGCGCCCAGGCGTCCGCCGATGGCCATTTCCGCCAAGGCCACGGCCAGGCCGCCGTCGGACAGGTCGTGGCAGGCGCTGACCAGGCGTGCCCGGATGGCCCGGTGCAGGGCTTGGTAGCGTTTTTTGCAGCTCGCGGCATCGACCAGGGGAGCCTCGCCCGCGCTCCCGCCAAGTTCGCTTTCCAGCTCGGAACCGCCCAGTTCGTCGCGGGTCGCGCCCAGGAGATAGACGAGATCGCCGGGCTTTTTGAAGTCCGAGGTCACGGCCAGGCTCACGTCGTCCATCCGGCCCAGGACCGAGAACAGGACCGTGGGCGGGATGGAGATCTTCACCCCGCCGCCGGTGTAGTCGTTCTTCATGGAATCCTTGCCGGACACGCAGGGCAGGCCGTAGGCCAGGCACAGCTCCGCCAGGGCCTGGTTGGCCCGGACCAATTGGGCTAATTTGTAACGCCCGTCCGGGGTCTTTTCGGAGACCACCGGGTCGCACCAGCAGAAATTGTCCACCCCGGCCATGCGCTGCGGGTCCGCGCCCACGGCCACGGCGTTGCGCACCGCCTCGTCGATGGCGTTCGCCATCATCTTGTAGGCGTCGAGGTCGGAAAATTTCGGGCAGATGCCGTGGGACACCACCAGCCCTTCGGGCCGGGACAGGTCCGGGCGCAACACCCCGGCGTCGGCCGGGCCGTCGCGCTTG
>JADFXV010000151.1 GCA_015233395.1 Desulfovibrionaceae bacterium | reverse complement strand
GGCAAGCTGAGGGGCTTTCTGCGCAGTCGGCAGCGTCGTCCGTACAAGGTGAAAAACTATTTTGAAGGGAAATATGTCACCTATGCCAAGGCGGCGTAGTTAAATATTTTCTGCTCTGGGTAATAAAAATGTCAAAAAAAATGGTTTTGCTTTTGATTGTTCATTGCTATCACGGACAGAACACGAAGATCACACCCCACTTCGCGCAAAATTGAGCTGTGTCGCGAATAAAGCCCCAGGGCCGAACAACGTATCGCGCTTGACCCTAAAAACGATCCCAGAGCCTTTTCGTGGGTCACTCCGGCGATACGTGTTCTAGCTCCGCTCGTGATAGCTCACCGATCAAAGCGTATGCGAACAACCCGGCAGTTCCGTCGACAGTTTGTCAAAGTCGCGACCTACCTGTTGGTGAAAGCCACCCGTCCGACCTCGTTCATGGCATTGAACGACGGCTTTAAAATTTGTCCGCTAAATAATATCGCTTGGCCGGAAGCTGATTCTTGCCATCATGGGCCTGAAGAAGGAAACCACCGTCCACTTGCGCACAGCTTCGCCTATGCAGAAGTTTCAGCCTCTTAACCGGATAACTTGCCGTTCCTAGCCCAAAAAACGATCATAGAGCCTTTCTTAGAGTTACTCAAGAAATCTTTCTTTCTTGGTGGAGAACACCCACGCCACAAAAGCCCAAAGCCACAGGCTTAGAAAAATGCTTTTAGTAAGGAATGTTTTTGTGGGAACCAGAAGGGTAGGGAGAGGAGCTGGAGATGGGAACGAATAAAATAATAGACAGCGTTCTACAAAATTTATGTTTTTCAAATTAAATATTATTTATTTCGTATTCAATCGATATTTTTTCAATTTCATTTTCAATTGATAATTTATCAATTTCATTTTCAATAGAAAGGCTTGAGATGATTTTTTCCATTGATAATTGATCAATACAAAATTCGATTGATAACGAGTTATGAATACGAGAAAAATACAATACATCCTTGCTATTCGTGAAAGCCCTTATTCCACTTGTCAATTCTATAATTGCACCAATCAATAAAAAAGGATTTGCAGTAGACAATGAAATGGCAAGTTCTAATGCACCAATCCCAAACGTTTTTGCGATATCTTCAAATGTTTCAATGGTAATTTCTCCACGGAATGATTTGCAAACTTTTTTTGTGGCAGAATAAATTGAAATTGTACCAGCGAGTATGCCAAATCCGTTTATAAAATTCCAACTACCTTTGAGCTTACTACAAGCCTTTAACAATTGTTTATTCTTAATTAACTCACCAGGAATTATTGGCAGCCCTTGCCTTGTAAACAAATCAGAAAAAAGATGTTCTAAAAAATCAAATGAATTATTCAAATGATGAATAGGGAAATTATAGATTATATGATGCCCATACAACCTGTGTGCTATGACATGCTTTCCATTTGCGGCGGCATCCATAAGTTTTCCATAACTACTTTTGCCAATATCAAAATGATCCATAAACTTGTATATATCAAGATTGTTGTCTGCATAATATTTGATATAATTTGCAGAAGCACGTTGGGCAACTTCAAAATCAGAGGTACTATCGGAATCTATCATAATATGACTCCAGTGTACATTATAAATAAAATCTCTAGGAATTTCCTTTTGCGAACTTATGAAGTATATTAAAAAGATCGTTACAATCTATTGGACACCCCTCCCCCGCCTCCCAATCGCTAATAGTTAATCCCATTGTCACAAACCACTCAACCATCGACACATAACCATTCCAATGTAAAATACTTGATGGAAAAGATTCTACGTTTGGCAGTTCAATAAAATCAGTACATCCGATTTCTTTACCACACTTGTTAAATCTCTTGATATATTTATATAGATTGTCCCATATGTCGTCAAATTTTTCAAAAATATCTTCAGGGCAAACATTATAAAGCTCTAAAAGTTTTACAATTTGAAAATCAAATGCATTTTTTTTTGTATCAATATCTTCGTCAGACCAAATTGTTTTGTACTTTACTTCTTGAATAAGACTTAGCTGGAATTTTTTACATATAGAGTCCATACCTATTTTAATTTTTCTTTTAATTAGCTCTTTTGTCATAACACCTCTCCCTGATCACATTATTTCTTAAAATAATATTGAAAAATAATACTTCTATTTATTAGCAAAAAACTGCACAATTTTATTTTAAAAATTTTTCATATTAAAATTTATTTTTCAGAATTATATTAACTTATCACATTGACATCATCAAAATGTAAGCTTTTTAATATAAAACGTGAGCAATAACTGCCATGTTCCTTATCAAAATAATATTCACCATTATTGGAACATTTGTAAACTTTATGCCCATAGCCCCAGACAATCTCGCATTCAATATAAAGACAATCTGACCTGCCGGACTTCTTCGGACCACTCAATTCTTGAGAGCGGCCTCCCGGTTTTGGTCGTTCAGGGCAATGCGGCCATATGCCGCCGGCGTCATGTTGCCCAAGCTTGAGTGGGGCCGCACCGAGT
>JADFXV010000150.1 GCA_015233395.1 Desulfovibrionaceae bacterium | reverse complement strand
GGGGGGGCAGGTCACACGTAGAGGGGCACACGAATCGCGCCTGGTGGTAACACGCTGGGCGCGATTTCTATTGCCAACTTGGCGGCAAGTGATTATTCTTTTGCTGGTACTTTTTTGACCCCCTATCCGATGTGTCCACGTCCCGGGTGCTTCGGCGTGAGGCAGGGGTGGCGTCGAAAGACGCGTTTACCTAAAAGGGGGGACTGATCGGCCCGGCGGTCTTTTGCTCGGTGGAGACGAGCCAGGGAAGTACCGATGACCCTGGCCATTGACTCATGGTCAAGGGATATTTGACGGGCAGCGCTCTTTCCCCCACGTTTGGTTCGTGGTGTGGTTGGAGTCGCTGTCCGTCTTTTTTTGCGAGATAATAATGACGTATTTCGCGCGTCACCCCAGCAACGCCCCGATTCCAAAATCCAATGCAGCGAAGCGGCATCCCGGCGTTTCTTTCAAGGCCTTTTCATCCAGTTCCCGCAAAGCCAAATAGGTGGCAATGTCGCCAGGGTGCTTGATGCGCGCCACCTTCCCCACCATCCCTAAACGGACCAGGTGAATTGTCATCCCCTGCCACACGCGCAAAACAACAAGATTTCCGACGCATTTTCCCCCAGTTAGGCATGGTACACAAGGGTTAATGGGGTTTGTTGACGTCCATGTTGACACTCTTGTTGCCGCGAATCCCTCGCGCGCACGCGAGACTTAACAAAACTTCACTTCCAGTCGCGGGTACCATGAAGAGAGCCTAGCCCGGAGGTACGGGGGGGAGTGGGCGGGTGGTCCCTTCAAGGGGGGCGATTCCTGGTGCTGGACCGATTTCCACCGCCAGTCCTACAAAGGGATTTCCCGGCGACGTAGGGAGAAGCTGGCGCGTTGTTGGCGCATAGGTGACGGCCTTCCACCGCTATCGGGTTTCCCGAAATCGCTTTTTCCGACATGGAGACAGCCGAGAACTTTCCGTACCGTGGCCTTATCGGTGTTCTATCCGCACAGGGAAATCACACAATGACAGAATAAATACACTGTAAATTGCGGTGAAGTTGCAGAGAATTTGCGAAGTCATTGCGGGAAAAATCTGGTCTAAATTGGATGCCTGGACCAAGGCGATAAAGTCAAAGTATAGGGGGAGTAAAGCAGCCTTTTTTGCGTTGATTTTGCACCTTTTACGGATGAACAATCAGCGGACGCCAGTTGAATATTGGTGGGCGTGAAAAGCGGATCATTGGACCGGGTATTCAGCATCGAAATGGCGGCACGAAACAGCAAAAAAGTAGCACGAAAACGATCACCGGAAATTACAAAAAGGGAGGGGGTAAAATTTGGACGCTTTCGGCTGGACCGTCGATGTCCATTTGTGGAAAGATTGGGGGAAGTTTTTTCGTGAAAATTTGGGTAGTCTCAATTTTTAGGGACACATTTAGGGACATGCGCCAAAATCATATTCACTTTTATTTTTTATATCGTATTGTTAGGCTTAAACTTCGAGTCCTTTCTTCGCACCACAAGTCCTTCCAAAGCCGTCCAAGACGGCTTTTTTTTCGCCCTTGGAGAAGAAAAATGGTCAATAGCGCCAGCAGTTTCCCTCCAGGGTAGTATCCCGGGTTGTCTTTTTGCGTCCAATGACATCCGCAATCTTTGGGAACACCGTAGGAACGTCGAAAAGGAGGCGCTTGAGGAAGAGCGCGTCCTGATCGAGGCTGCGGTCTTCTCGCGGCTGGCCGCGCCGGTCAGGCGCCGCTTGGACCGCCGGCGGGCCGCCGCGAGGTCGCGTCAGGCCTGCCCGCGCCGTTTTCCCCCATCCCGGGATTCACGTCTTGAATGGCCAGTCAGTTTTTCCGCGTGAACGGAAGTCAGGGCTTGGCTCTGCAAATACAGCCGGTTGCGTCGTTTCTTCGTGGCGGACGAGACCGGGAACGGCTGCTCCGGTTCGTCCGGCGCAAGAATATTCTTGACAGGGCGCCCGGCCGGGACCTATAGACTGACTGACCGTTCAGTTTTGCGGTGGAGACGGGCAATGCCTGAAAATTCGGTGGAATTCATTGTAGAGGCCGCCATGGCCCTGTTTGCCGAGCGAGGAGCCGACGATGTTTCTTTGTCGGAAATCGCCCGGAGCGCCAACGTGTCTCAAGGATTAATCATTTATCATTTCAAGTCAAAGTCGAATCTGCTCTTTATCGTCACAAGAACCGTGTATTCAAAATTCCTTCGCGAATCCATGATGGCCATGAGCCTTGCGAATAATCCCTTGACGGCTATCCATGCATTTATAGATACATTCTTTAAATTGGCGAACAACAACAGGAATTGGCCGAAATTTCTTGCCCGATGCGATCCATTTTTACGGCTCGACTTGACAAAATGTCCCAATTTCGACCTGATATTCTTAAGAAACTACATAAATCACCTGTTGTCATATTGAGACCCCTGCGCAATTTCCGAGACCTGTTGTCTTTCCTGTCTCTCACGGGATTTTGCGCCCAACGGAATCCAATTTCGCATGATCCGTTCCAATTTCACCCGTTTGCATCGCTCGCGAACGAT
>JADFXV010000014.1 GCA_015233395.1 Desulfovibrionaceae bacterium | reverse complement strand
TTTTTTCAAAAAAAGGTTCCTCCCCCGGTTCCCGCACACACCATGAACGGTTACTTCGGCGAATACGGCGGCAGGTTTGTGCCCGAGTTGCTCATGCCGCCTCATTTGGAATTGGAGAAGGCCTTCGACGAGATCGTGCCGAGCGCCGCGTTCCAGAAGGAATTTACCGATATTCTGCGCGATTACGTCGGCAGACCGTCGGCTTTGTTTCGGTGTCCGAATCTTTCGGCCGAGCTCGGTTTCGACTTGTGGCTCAAGCGCGAGGATTTGAACCACACCGGCTCGCACAAGATCAACAACACCATCGGCCAGGCCCTGCTCGCCAAGCACATGGGCAAGACCTCGATCATGGCCGAGACCGGCGCGGGCCAGCACGGCGTGGCCACGGCCACGGCGGCGGCTTTGCTCAATTTGAAATGCCTGGTCTACATGGGCGCGCTGGACGTTGTGCGCCAGGAGCACAACGTCAGGCGCATGCGTCTGCTCGGAGCCGAGGTCGTGCCTGTCGAGAGCGGCACGAAAACGCTCAAGGACGCGATCAACGCCGCCCTACGCTATTGGATCGCGCATCAGGCCGACACCCATTATTGCCTGGGCACGGCCGCCGGGGCGCATCCTTTTCCGGCCATGGTGCGCGAGTTCCAGGCGGTGATCGGCCGCGAGGCCAAGGCCCAGTTTCTGGAACGCTGCGGCCGCCTGCCGGACTACGCGGTGGCCTGCGTCGGCGGCGGTTCCAACGCCATCGGCATGTTCCACGCCTTCGCGCCGCACCCCGAGGTCCGGCTGATCGGCGTGGAGGCGGCGGGCTCAGGGGAGCCGGGCTGCACCAATTCCGCGCCGTTGTCGCTTGGTTCGCCCGGGGTTTTGCACGGCATGATGAGCCTGCTTTTGCAGACCGGCGACGGCCAGATTCTGCCCTCGCATTCCATCGCCCCGGGTCTGGACTATCCGAGCGTCGGGCCTGAGCACGCCCATCTGAAGAAGACCGGCCGGGCCACCTACGTCATGGTCGACGACCGCGGGGCCCAGGAGGCTTTCCTGACGCTCACCCGCAAGGAAGGCGTCATCCCGGCCCTGGAGAGCGCCCACGCCCTGGCCTGGGTGCTCGGCAGCGTCCAATCCATCCCCAAGGGCAGCCAGGTGTGCGTCTGCCTGTCCGGGCGCGGCGACAAGGACATGGACATCATCGAGCAGTATCTCAACGCCCGCTCCGGGCGCTAAAAGCATCGGATATTCGCCATGACCGTTTCGATTTTGACCGACAGGATCCGCGCCGCCACGGCGTCCGGCCGCAAGGCGCTCATTCCTTTTTTGCCGGCCGGTTTTCCGGACAAGGAGCGTTTTTTCGACGAGCTCGCCGCCCTGGACGCCTCGGGCGCGGACGTGATCGAGATCGGGGTTCCCTTTTCCGATCCGGTGGCCGACGGCCCGGTGGTCGAGCGGGCTTCGCTGGAGAGCCTGGAGCGCGGCGTCTCGCTCGCCTGGCTCATCGGCGAGCTGACCAGGCGCAAGGCGCGCTATAAGGCCGGGCTCGTGCTTATGGGCTATTTCAACCCTTTTTTCCAGTACGGCCTGGACAAGCTGGCCTACGACGCCGCCCGGGCCGGCGTCTCGGGACTGATCGTCCCGGATCTGCCTTTCGAGGAATCTTACCGCGTGCATACCGCCGTCCAGGGCACGGGCGTCAGCCTGATCCCGCTGATCGGCCTGAACACCCCGGAGGCGCGCATGCGCCTGTACGCCGAACGCGCCGAAGGCTTCGTGTATTTCGTCTCGGTCATGGGCGTCACCGGCGTGCGCGGCGAGTTGCCTCCCGAGATCGCCCTGCGGCTCGATTTGGCGCGCAGCGTCTTCAACCTGCCGCTCGCCCTGGGTTTTGGCGTCAAAAGTCCGGACCAGCTCACCTCGTTCGGCGCGCGCATCGACGCCGTGGTCTTCGGCAGTTCGCTGATCGACCACCTCCGGGAAGGCGGCCAGGCCGCCTCCTTCATGGACCGCTGGAAGTAGCCGCCGGTTTTATCCGGCCCGGACAGTCTCGATCCCGGACGCGGCCTTTGTTAGGATAAGGGCCCGCCGGCACGGAGTTCACCGCATGCCCCCCCAATACCGATTCATTCCGGACTACGGCGAAGACGAACTCGCCGCCCGCCAGCTTGCCGGCCTGCAATGGACCGTCGCCCACGCCTTCGACGGCAGTCCCTTTTACCGCCGGCGTCTGCAAGAGGCCGGGGTTGCGCCCGGCGACGTGAAGAGCTTGGGCGATCTGGCCCGCCTGCCCTTCACCACCGCCGACGACTTGAAGGACGGTTATCCCCTGCCGCTGTTGTCCGTGCCCGAGTCCGAGGTGGTGCGCATCCACGCCTCCTCGGGGACGACCGGCAAGCGCAAGGTCCTGGCCTACGCGCGCGAAGACGTCGACGCCTGGAGGCACATGTTCGCCCGCTGCTACGAAATGGCCGGGCTGACCTTAAACGACCGGGTGCAGATCGCCGTGGGTTACGGCCTGTGGACCGCCGGGGCGGGATTTCAGCTCGGTTGCGAGCATTTCGGGGCCATGGCCGTGCCGATCGGCCCGGGCAACATGGAAATCCACCTCGAACTGCTCACGGATTTGAAGACCACTTGTCTGGGCTCGACCGCCTCCATGGCCCTGCTTCTGGCCGAGGAGGTGGCCAAACGCGATTTGCGCGACAGGATTTGCCTCAAAAAGGCCATCTTCGGGGCCGAGACCCACACCCTCAAGATGCGCCGCCGCTTCGAGCGGCTGCTCGGCTTGAGCGAAAGTTTCGACATCACCGGCATGACCGAGCTCTACGGCCCGGGAGCGGGACTGGAATGCCAAGCCCACGAGGGCATCCACTACTGGGCCGATTTCTACATCCTCGAAATCATCGATCCGGTGACGCTCGCGCCCTGCGCCCCGGGCGCGATCGGGGAGATGGTGGTGACCACGCTCTCCAAGCGGGCGAGTCCGCTGATCCGCTACCGCACCCGCGACCTGACCCGGCTGATCCCGGGCGATTGCCCCTGCGGCGTGCGCCTGCCCCGGCACGAGCGGCTGCTCGGCCGCTCCGACGACATGTTCATCATCAAGGGCGTGAACATCTACCCCGGCCAGATCGCCTCGGTGCTCGAGGAATTCAAGGGCGTGAGCAGCGAGTACATGATCCATCTGACCCGCAAGGACGGCCGCGACCGCATGCTGGTGCGCATCGAACGCGCCAAAAACGAAAGTCCGGAATACGACCAGAACCTGTCCCTGGCCATTTCCGAGGAGATGCGCAAGCACCTCATGGTGCGCGGTTACGTGGAGATCTTAGATAACGGAACCCTGCCCCGCTCCCAGGGCAAGACCAGGCGGGTGCTCGACGAACGCGACAAGGACGAGGAGTGACGGACGGCGGGCTTAGGCGGGCTGTCCCTGACCGCCTTCCGCGGCCGGTTCCGGCGACAGGATCTCGCGGGTCCATTTCATGGCCTCGATATACTGCTGGCTGGTCTCGATGGGCCACAGCCGGCGCTCCTTGAGGATGCGTTCGACCACGTCCCATTTCGCATTTTCGTAAGATTCGACCAGTTCAAGCCAGATGCGCAGGGGCGACGGCTCCCCGGCCAGGGTCCGCTTGATCTCCTCCTCCAGGGGCAGATGCTCCAGCAATTCCGCCATGGGCATGCCAAGCAGCGTCTCGAGCATGGAGAACAGGCCCAGCAGAAACATGGACTCCGGCGTATGCCCGGCAACCGCTCCGGACATGGTGAGAAATTCCAGAAATTTGGCCCGCTGCACCGAGGTCATGGCCACCACCTGGGAATTGCCGGCCGTGTCCAGATCGGCCAGCAGCACCACCCGAAGCCATTGGGCCAATTGGCGCTGGCCGATCATCGTCAGGGCGTGGGTGATGGATTCGATCTTGAAGCGCGGGCTGAAATGCGAGGAGTTGATGTACCGAAGCAGCCGGTAGGAGATGGAGATGTCCCGGCCGATGATCGCGGAAATGTCGCGGATGTCGAGATCTTCCTTGCCCAGCTCCTGGAGCAGTTGCAGCTTGGTCATCTCGCCCGTGCCGAGCTTTTTGCCGGGGATGATTTCCGGCTTGCGGAAGAAAAAGCCCTGGAAAAAGTCGAACCCCAGCCGTTCGCAGACGCGGAAGATGACCCGGTCCTCGATCTTCTCGGCCAAAAGCTGGACCCCGTAAGGCCTGAGCCCGGCGACGATGGCGGCGACCTCCTGGGGCGCGCGCCCGTAAATGTCCACCTTGACGATGTCCGCCAGGGCGATGATCTGCTCGTAGCCGGGCTGGCCCACGTAGTCGTCCAGGGCGAGCTGATAGCCGGCCTGTTTCAGCCCGGCCAGGGCGGTGAGGATTTCCGGCTCGGGCTCGACGGTTTCCAGAATCTCGATGATGCAGGTTTCCTTGGGAAGGGTGAAGGCCGCGCCGTCGAGCAGAAGATTGCGGGGAAAATTGATGAGCATCTTGGCCCCGGGCTCGATGCCCGGCTTGGCCATGAAAAAACCGTCGGCGATGACGTGGGAGGTGGCCTGGTCGGAATCGCCCACCGTGGCGACGTGCTCGTCGCCCGCGGAGCGAAACAGGAGTTCGTAGCCCCAGACGCGGCTTTTGCGGTCGAAAATGGGCTGGCGCGCCACGAAGATGGCTACCGATTCCTGGTCGGCCCTGTCCGTTGAGTCCGCCCCGTTCGTCGTCTCCGGCGTCATGGCCTGTCTCCCTTGGGCGGACCGGGCGCTCGCCCGGCCCCTATGCCGAGCCGTCCGTCCATGATTTCGCCGCAATCCGCGCACGCGGCTCCCGCCAGGCCGGTCTTGCGTATCGCATACCCGGCGCGCTCGACGAGCGTGCTTGCGCAGCGGCGGCACACGGTGTTCTCCCCGCCAAAACCACGGATATTTCCAGCATAAACGTTGCGCAGCCCGGCCGCAAGCCCGATGTCCCTGGCGCGCAGCACGGCCTCGGGCGGGGTCGGCGGCCGATCGGCCATACGGAAGGCCGGATGGAAAGCCGAAACGTGCCAAGGCGTTTCCGGTCCGAGCGCCGCCAGAAACGCCGCCAGTTCGGCGAGTTCCCCGGGATCGTCGTTGAGACCGGCGATGATCAGGGTCGTCACCTCCAGCCAGACGCCAAGGCGCTTCATGGCGGTCAGCGTGTCCAGCACCGGCGCAAGCCTCGCGCCGCAGTTGTCGCGGTAAAACGAATCGCGGAAGGCCTTGAGATCCACATTGGCCGCGTCCAGCGCCGGCGCGAGCGCGGCGAGCGCCTCGGCGGTCATGTAGCCGTTGCTCACGAAAACGTTGCCCAGGCCCTGTTCTCTGGCCAGCGCGGCCACGTCCAGGGCGTATTCCATAAAAATCGTGGGTTCGACGTAGGTGTAGGCGATCGAAGCGCAGCCGGCGCGCTCGGCCTCGGCGACGACTGCGGCCGGGGAGGTTTCGCGGCCCGCGATCGCGCCGCGTTCGCGCGGGGGCTGGGAAATGGAGTAATTTTGGCAGAAAAGGCAGCGGAAATTGCAGCCCATGGTGGCGATCGAATAACTCGTGGTCCCGGGCAGGTAATGATACAGCGGTTTTTTTTCGATCGGATCGACCGAGGCCGAAACCAGCCGGCCGTAAACCAGGCTATAGAGCGTCCCGCCCTGATTTTCGCGCACGCCGCACAGGCCGCGCTTGCCCGGCTTGACCAGGCAGCGGTGGGCGCACAGGAAGCATTGCGCGTCCCCCCCGGCCTGTTTGGCGTAAAATCCAGCTTCCCGCATCGCCCCTCCGGCGCCGACCGGCGGCCGCCCGGAACAGACGGCAAGCCTTTTGTATCTTAAGCACAACCGGCAAGCCGCTGTCAATGGAAGTTGAAAAAACGATCTTTTCGAACAATACAGAAATGTACGATGATACAAAAATGTAACAATCCGTTGCTGCACCTCCATGTCTAACCACTTAAAAAGATTCGATCTTTACAATATTTTTACTTTTGCACCATTCTTGCTTAGCCCCTGCGACCCGTACGCGGCCGGCACGGCCCACAACCCGGAGACGGACCATGCGACTCTACGAAGACTCCTCCTAAAAACGCGACCGCACCGCGCCGGACAAAAGCTTGCGCGGCTTTACGCTCTCACGGGCAATACGGTTTTGTTCACAACGTTCTGCAACAGTCTAGAAAATGGAGGAGGGGATGAAAAGATTTCTCGCCATGGCGCTTGTTCTCGCCACAGTCATGTTCCTCGGCGCGCCGCTTCTGGCCCTTGCCCAAGAGGCCCCGGCCGCAACCGAAGAGGCCGCTCCGGCCCCGCCGCCGGTCCCGGATCCGACCGGAACCGCCATCGGCGCCATCGCCGACATCGTCGGCGGCTCGGCCAACGCCCCGACCAAGGAAGAAGTCGAAAAGATGGCCGCCGACAAGGACGCCATGCTCACCAAGGTGGCCGACGTGGTCGGGCATAACAAGATCGGCATCAACATGACCTGGACCCTGGTCTGCGGCTTCCTGGTCATGTTCATGCAGGTCGGCTTCGCCCTGTGCGAAACCGGCTTCACCCGCGCCAAGAACGCCAGCCACACCATGGGCATGAATATCATGGTCTACGGCACGGGCCTGCTCGGCTTCTGGATCTGCGGCTACGCCCTGCAAATGGGCGGCGGCGGCGGCTCCCCCACCCTGGGCGGCACCATGGGCATCCTGAACAGCGAATTCTCCATCAACCTGTTCGGCAAGGATTTCGGCCTGTGGGGACTCAAGGGTTTTTTCCTGACCGGCGATAGCTACGACGTCTCCATCGCCGCCCTGTTCCTGTTCCAAATGGTGTTCATGGACACCGCCGCCACCATCCCCACCGGCGCCATGGCCGAACGCTGGAGCTTCAAAAGCTTCCTGGTTTACGGCTTCTTCATGTCTATGATCGCTTATCCGCTTTACGCCAACTGGGTCTGGGGCGGCGGCTGGCTGTCCCAACTGGGCGCGAACTTCGGCCTGGGCCACGGCACCCTTGACTTCGCCGGCTCCTCGGTCGTGCACATGACCGGCGGCGTGGCCGCCCTGGCCGGCGCCTGGATGCTCGGGCCGCGCATCGGCAAATACAATGCCGACGGCACGGCCAACGCCATCCCCGGCCACCACATCCCCATGGCCATCACCGGCGTGCTCATCCTGGCCTTCGGCTGGTTCGGCTTCAACACCGGCTCGACCCTGGCCGGCACCGACCTGCGCATCGGCATGATCGCCACCAACACCATGCTGGCAAGCGCCGCCGGCGCGGTCTCCGCCCTGCTGTACATGATGTTCATCTACGGCAAACCCGACCTGTCCATGGCCGCCAACGGCATGCTCTCCGGCCTGGTGGCCATCACCGCCCCCTGCGCCTACGTCACCCCGACCTCGGCCGTGATCATCGGCCTGATCTCCGGCGTCATCTTGTGCATCTCGGTCTTCTTCGTCGACCAGACGCTCAAAGTCGACGACCCGGTCGGCGCCATCTCGGTCCACGGCGTCAACGGCGCCTGGGGCCTGCTCGCGCTCGGCATCTTCGCCGACGGTGCCTACGGCGACGGCGTCAACGGCGTCACCGGCACGGTCAAAGGCCTGCTCTACGGCGACGGCGGCCAGTTCATGGCCCAGTGCATCGGCGTGCTGACCAACTTCGTGTTCATCTTCTGCGCCTTTGTCATCTACTTCAAGATCATGAACATCTTCGTCCCGATGCGCGTTTCCGCCGAAATTGAACATGAAGGCCTCGACCTGCACGAAGTGGGCGTCATCGCCTACCCCGACTTCAACTTGAACAAGACCCATCGTTAACCCGGAGGGAATATGAAAAAGATCGAAGCCATCATCAAGCCCTTCAAGGTCGACGAAGTCAAGGAAGCCCTGGACAAAATCGGCTGCCACGGCATGACCGTCACCGAAGTCAAAGGCTACGGACGCCAAAAAGGACACGTCGAATCCTATCGCGGCGTGGAATACCAGGTGGTCTTCAACCCCAAAGCCAAAGTGGAAGTCATCGTGGCCGACAAAATGGCCAACGACGTCCTGACGGCCATCCAGAAAACCGCCAACACCGGCAGCATCGGCGACGGAAAAATCTTCGTCACCCCGATCGAGGAAGTCGTGCGCATCCGCACCGGCGAAACCGGCGAAGCCGCAATCTAAGAAGAAGACCAGGGAAAACTTTTTGCAAAAAGTTTTCCCTGGACCCTTTCAAAAACTCTATCCCCGCCGTTTCGGGCCAGCGCTTCGCGCCGGCCCGAAACGGCGGGTTTCGTTTTTTCAATGGGCAGGAGGATCATGGGAAAAAAGAGGGATGAGGGCGGTTTGGAAAAGACGTGTTTCCGGCCCTCTCCTGCTGCGCTAACAAATGCGCGGGAGCTGCTCGCCCTCCAGCATGCCCATCAGGCGCTGGCCGCCAAGCGGCGTGGTCATGACGACTTTGCCGGGATGCTCGGCCCTGACGACGCCGATGCGCACGGCGTCCGCCCCGAGCGGATCGGCGCGCATGACGGCCAAGGCGGCCTGCGCGTTCGCCTCGGGCAGAATGCAGATGAACTTGCCTTCGTTGGCCAGGTACAACGGGTCCAGGCCGAGAAACGAACACCCGGCGGCCACGGCCGGCTTGACCGGTATCAACGACTCCTCGATGAACACCCCCACCCCGGACTGGCCGGCGATCTCGTTGAGCGTGGTGGCCAGGCCCCCCCGGGTCGGGTCGCGCAATACGTGGACGTCGCCGGCGGCCTCGATCACTTTCACGATGAGATGGTTCAGCGAGGCGCAGTCGCTCGCCACCGGCGCGTCGAACGACAAGCCCTGACGCGTGGACAAGATGGCCAACCCGTGGTCGCCGAGCGTGCCGCTGATGAGCACGGCGTCGCCCGGCGCGGCCCGGTGGCCGCTGGGCGCGGGAGAAGCGAAAATCTCGCCGATGCCGGTGGTGTTGATGAAAATCTTGTCCGCCATGCCCCTGGGCACGACCTTGGTGTCGCCGGCCACGATCAACACTCCGGCCTCGGCCGCGGCGGCGCCCATGGAGGCGACGATTTTCTCCAGATCCTCGATCGGCAACCCCTCTTCCAAAATGAAACCGCACGTCAGATACCTGGGCCTGGCTCCGAGCATGGCCACGTCGTTGACCGTGCCGTGCACCGCCAAGGCGCCGATGTCGCCGCCCGGGAAAAAGATCGGGTCGACCACGAAACTGTCCGTGCTCATGGCCAGCGGACCGGCGATGTCCAGCCGCGCGGCGTCGTCGAGCACCGACAAAACCGCGTTGCCCAGATGCTTCAAAAACAACTCGTTCACCAACCGGTGCGAAGCCTGCCCGCCGCTGCCGTAATCGAGAAGTACGCGCTCAATCGTCATGGGAAATCCTTTTGGGGGTGGAGAGGAAGACTGAGGGGAACCCCCTTTTGTGAACAAAAGGGGGTTTCCCCCCAGACCCCCCTTCCCCCAAAAAACTTTTACATTACGGACAAATATACTGAATATCTACTTTCCAAGTTCATGTCCCCGTCGAGGGGGTCCGGGAGGGATCATCCCCCCCGGCGGGGTTCCAAGAGGCGCAGCCCCTTGGCCGCCGGAATTTACAACTGATACTTGTAGTAGGCGGCGCAGCTGCCTTCGGTTGAGACCATGCAGGGTCCGACCGGATTGGCCGGGGTGCAGACTTTTTTATAGAGCGGGCACTCGTTGGGTTTGAGTATGCCTTTGAGCACGTCGCCGCAGCGGCAGCCGGGCAGGGGCTTGGATTCCTTGAGCGTGATGTCCAGGACTTTGAAGGCGTCGCATTGCGCGTAGGCGTCGGCCAGGACGAGTCCGCTGTCCGGGATCGCGCCGATGCCGCGCCAGAGCGCGTCGCTGGTCTTGAAGACCTCGTACATCGTGGCCAGGGCTTTGGGGTTGCCCGCGTCCGGGACCACGCGGGGATAACCGTTGACCACCTTGGCTTCGCCCTTTTTGCGTTGTTCGACCATGAGCAGCAGGGAGGTGAGGATGTCCACGGGTTCGAAACCGGCGATCACGGCCGGGACGTGGTAGTCCTCGATGAATTTGTAGGCGGCCAGGCCGATGATGGCCGAGACGTGGCCGGGCAGCAAGAAGGCCTCGATGCTCATGAACGGGTCGGCCAGCAGGGCGCGCAGCGCCGGCGGGACCAGCTTGTGAAAGCTGAGCAGAAGGAAATTGTCCAGTTTTTGTTCCCTGGCGATTTTGACCGTGGCGGCCACGGCCGGGGCCGTGGTCTCAAAGCCGACGCCAAGGAAAACGACTTTGCTCGCGGGATTGTCGCGGGCCAGGGCCAGGGCGTCAAACGGCGAGTAGACGACCTCGACGCGGGCGCCTTCGGCCTGGGCTTTTTTGAGATTGGCGCCGCCGGGTCCCGGGACTTTCATCAGGTCGCCGAAGGTGGCCACGATCACGCCGTCCTTGCCCGCCAGTTCGATGAAGGCGGCGACTTCGGATTCGTGGGTGACGCAGACCGGGCAGCCGGGGCCGGTCAGGTGGACGAGTTGACTGGGCAGAAGCGAATGCAGCCCGCTGTGGAAAATGGCCACGGTGTGGGTGCCGCAGACTTCCATGAAGCGCATGGGTTTATCGAGCGCGGCTTCGAGCTTGCCGAGCAGGGCGCGGCACAAGTCCGGATTTTTGAAGGAATCAAAAGGCGTCAAGGCGCAACTCCTTGAAGATCTCAAGCGTTTCCAGGGCTTGTTCGCGGTCCAGCCGGGAAATGGCGAACCCGGCGTGGACGATGACATAATCGCCGACGCTCGCTTCCTCGCTCATCAGGTCGAGCCGGACCTGTTTGGTCACGCCCGATATTTCGACGTTGGCCACCGGCCCGTCGATGGATTTGATCTCCATGGGGATTGCCAGGCACATGCGCATTGTCCTCCCTGGACTTGGCGGTTTGAACCGGGGAATTATAGCCCGGCTGGTCGTCAAGTCAAGGCGGCGCCACGGCGCCGGAGCTCCGACGGTTTTCCGTCGCGGCCGCCGGATTTGTTCACGGACCCCATAACTACTCCAACGATTCCAAGGCAGTTAGCACATGGCAAAGAGTTTGCAAGAAGCCTGGCGATCAACGCGAACCCGGCGCCCTGCGGCGGAAAAGGAGCAGACATGCTGTCACTATTTAGCGCACCCGAAAAAAAGCTGAAGAAACAGAGCGAAGAACTCAAGCGCGGCAAACGCTATCAGTACGCCAAGGAAATGTTTTTTTCCGGCCGGTTCCCGGTCGTCACCACGCCCTTGCTCCAGGGCCGGCGGGTGAAGAAGGTTTTGGGCCTGGTCAGCGGCCGCGGCTTCGACGCCGATTGCGCCTTCATGGGCCTGGCCGCCCAGGCCTTGGACATCGGCGCCGACGGCATCATCGGCTACATGGAGAACGTGGCCTTCCACCCGGACGGCAGCCGGTATTTCTCCTGCTACGGCACGGCGGTGGTGTTTGACAAGACGCCGGTGCGCAAAAGCTTGCAGTAAGGACGCCCGAGGATGGGCGATTCACCAATCGCCCCGGCTCATTTTTCCAAATCCGGCAGGATTTCATTCCCGCCGGATTTGCCGCGTTCAGACCCAAAAACGTCCCCCCGTTCCCTTTTCAAAAACCAGCTTTGAGCCTGCCGGCTCTTTTCGTGACGCGAAAAGAGTCGGCAGGCTCAAAGAATGAAAATTTTTGAAGAGGGGCGCGGGGGGAAACTTTTTTCAAAAAGTTTCCCCCCGGTTTTCTTCCTCCACTCTCTCCAGCCATCGCCGCGCCGTGGGGCCGTGGGCCGTCAGGGCCGCCGCGCGTCCGGGAGGGGCCATGGTCAGACGCGCGAGCAGGTAGTCGCCCGGCAGATCGTCTTGGCCGAGCCGTTCGGGCCATTCCAGGGCGAGCAGGGCCGGGCGTCCGGCTTCGATTTCGTCGAGCCACTCGAAGTATTCGGCGTCCGGCCGGCCCGCGCCCAGGCGGTAGAGGTCGAAGTGGGCCACGGGCGGGCTGGTCGGGTAAAGATTGTACAGGGTGAAGCTGGGGGAGGCGATTTCGGCGCGGTCGCCGCCCGGCAGGGCCAGGGTCAAGCCTCTGACCAGGGAGGTTTTACCGCTGCCGAGCGCGCCGGCCAGGAGCAGGACGGCGGAAGGCGGCGCTGTTTCGGCCAGGATGCGGCCGAGGCGCAGGGTGTCGGCCTCGGCCGGGAGGGTGAGGGTCAGGCCCGGGGTCGGCACCGGCGGCGTCCGAACTGATTATTTGTTTTCGATCAGGGTGCGCAAGATGTCTTCCTTGCCGACGACGCCGACGACTTTGCCGTCGTCGACCACGGGAACGGTGTGGTAGCCCTTGTCGACCATGACGCCGGCGATGTCTTCGACGCTGGCGTCAAGGGTGACGTAGAGCGGGTCCGGGGTCATGGCCGCGCCGACGGTGGTGGCGGCGATTTTTTCCATTTCGCGGTCCATGTCCTTAAACGAGCCCAGGGGGATGAAGCCGTCGAGCGTGGAGAAGAACGAGGGCACGCTCACGGCTTTTTGTTGGGCCACGAGGTCGCTTTGGCACAGGATGCCGAGCAGTTCGAGATCGCCGCCGACCACGGGCGCGCCGTTGATGTGGTTGTCGAGCAGGATTTTGGCCGCCTCGACGATTTTCATTTCGGGGCGCAGCGCGATCACCTTTGCGGTCATGACGTCTTTAGCGTGCAGCATGTGTCCACTCCGTGAGCGCCTCGGGCAGGGCGCCGGCGATTTCGCTGGCGAGGTTGCCCCGGCGGGGGTAGTTTTTTTCCAGCAGTTTGCCGGCCAAGCCATGCCAATATACCGCCAGCCGGGCGGCGCGCAAGGGCGATTTTCCTTGCGCCGCGAGGGCGGCCACTAGTCCGGCCAGGACGTCTCCGGAGCCGCCCACGGCCAGGCAGGGGGCGGTGAAAGGCGAGACGCACAGTCCCGGCTCTCCCGGTTCGTCTCCGGCGATCAGGGTATTGGGGCCTTTGAGCACGGCGGCGCAGCCGGTGGCTTGCGCCAGTTTGCGGACGACTTCGGTGCGCGAATTCATGACCTGGGTGATATTGATGCCGAGCATGCGCGCGGCTTCGCCGGGGTGCGGGGTGACGACGCCGCCGCCCGGCAGGGCGTTGTCGACGGCGCCGTAGGCGCCGAGCAGGTGGAGGGCGTCGGCGTCCCAGACGATGGGCTTGGGAGTGGCCGAGCGCAAAATCCCAAGTAACTTTTCAATAAACAGAGCAGTAGTCCTCGACCGTCCAATTCCAGGACCTATAACGATCGAATCAAACTTATCTAGTTCGTCTACTAGCACTGATGCATTTTTTATGTCCCATTCGTCCCCGCCCGGAAGCGGCCAGGTCATCAGTTCCGCCATATTGCCCTTAACCAGGATTTCCAGTCCGGCCGGACAAGCGACCGTCACCAGCCCCGCCCCGCCCCGGTACGCCCCCAGGCCGGCCAGGTGCGGCGCGCCGGTGAGCCCGGGCGAGCCGCCCACGATCAGGACATGCCCGGCCCGGCCCTTGTGCCAGACGGGATTGAACTCAGGCAGATCGGCGCACAGACGCGGCGTGAGCAGCCAGGCGGCGCTTGGGCGCTTCTCGCGCACGGCCTTCGGGACGCCCACCTTGCGCACGAAAATTTCGCCCGTATACCGTTGCGCTCCCGGCGCGTACAAGCCGGTCTTGGCCGCCTCGAAGGCGATCGTGGCCCGGGCCTCGACCGCTGCCGGCGAGGGCCGCCCGGTCAGCCCGTCCAGGCCAGAGGGAAGGTCCAGCGAATAGACCCGGGCTTCCCGGCCGACCGCATTGATCCCCTTGACATAGGAGAGCATGGGTTCGCGCAGCTCGCCGGAAAAACCGGCGCCGAGCAGGCCGTCGACCACGATGTCGGGCAAAAGGTCCAGCGGCGTATCCGGGGAAAAATCGAAATCCTCGATCGCGGCCGTGGGCAGGCCGGACTTCTTGGCCAGCTTCAGGAAGTAGCCGGCCGCCCCCTTGCGCGCGGTTTCGGCCTTGGTCAGGACAAGCAGCGCCTGCGCGTCGTGATCGGCCAGGATGTTGCCCAGGGCGATGGCGTCGCCGCCGTTGCCGCCCGGTCCGGCGAAAAGCAGCACCCGGCTGCCGCGCAGATCGCCGCAATCGCTCTCGATCACGGAAAACGCGGCCCGGGCCGCGTTTTCCGTGAGAATCTCGCGACTCACGCCGAACTCGGATATCGCGGCCTGGTCCCAGGCGCTCGCCTCGGCTGGAGTAGGCAGGGGGTCGAACATGGCTTCTCCTCGAAAAGGTCCATATTCCGGGATTTTCCGGTTGCGGGACAGCTTATAAATACGCTATGCAAAAAATACAGCGCGGCGACGAGGCAAGCGCCGTCAATGTCAGTCCATACATCCCGGGGTGAAAAACCGCAATGTCGTCGAACAAACGAGCGATAGGTATTCTGTTCGCCATGCTTGTCCTGGCCATGGCCGCCGGAGCGGCGCTCAACCGGGAGCGCTCGGGAAATATATTGTCCTCGCTCGGAGGCCTGTTCACTGGAGGGCAAATCACCGAAAACTTGCCCGCCGAGACCGAAACGCCAAGTGCGACGGCCATCACGCCCGAACCCGCGCAGCCCGCCGAACCGATCGTTACGCCGCCGCCCCAGACCGGCCCCATGCCCTGGGAAGAGGTGACTGCGGACGGCCAGATACCCGCCTGGCGCAAGAACGCCTTCGCCATCCTCTACAAACTCCTGCCCGAGCTCATCCTGCCGCCGCCGGCCGTCACCCAGGACGTTGCGCCCGGGCCGGGTCAATCCGAGGAAGAACTCGCCGCCGAGCGCGCCCAGGCGCTTCAACTCGCCGGCGCGGCGCTAGAGCGCATCGCGCCCGCGTCCGCCTCGGAGCAGGCCGCGCCCCAGGACGCGCCAAACGCTCCGGCGGCGGTCCCGGCCCCGTCCGCCACGGCGCCCGCGCCCGTGAGCTCGGCCGCCGCTCGCCAGGATGCTTCCCCGGCAACGCCCCGGCCGGCCGGCCAAAAAGCTTTGTCGCCAACCTCGCCGGCGGCGACCGTCAAACCGGCCCCCGCTGCGGAAACCGCCGCGGCGACGGCCAAGCCCGGGCAGATTTCCGCGATCACGCTCGAATGCGGTCCCAGCGACTGCACGCTGCGCATCGAAACCAAACGGTTCCTCGACCACGTCGCCTATTTTCAAAAAATCCAGCCCGCGAGGCTGGCCCTGGACCTGTACGGCGACTGGGTTTTCCACGGCCCGAGCGTCCTGCCGGGCGACGGCGATTTCGTGGAACGCATTCGCCTGGGCGTCCACCCGGACAGATTCCGCATCGTGCTTGATTACAAGGGAGACCAAAACGCGGCCAGGAAAGAGCCGTCCGTCGAAAAACGAGGCGATACGCTGCTGGTGAAAATCGCAAAATAGACGTATGGATCGGCGCCGCGCGACACGCCTGGCCCTACCCCACACCCGAAATCCGTCCGCACCGGCGCGGCGAAGCGATCGTCCGGGCGCTTGTGCCCTGGGACCGCATCCCGCTTGCCGCGGCAAGGTTTATTCATGTCCGTTGAAGAACTGCTCGCGCATTACGGCTATCTCGCCCTGTTCATCGGAACCTTTCTCGAAGGGGAAACCATTTTGCTCGTGGCCGGCTACCTGTCCAGCCTGGGCCATCTGGACCTGACCTACTGCATCACCGCGGCCTTTTGCGGCAGCCTGTGCGGCGACCAGTTCGCCTTCTACATCGGCCGCTGGAAGGGCAACAGCATCATCGAGAAACGCGAGTCCTGGCGCCGCAGCGCGAACAAGCTCGCCAAAATGATCGAACGCTACCACGAGCTGATCGTGCTCAGCTTCCGTTTCTTCTACGGACTGCGCAACGTCACCCCCTTCTATCTCGGCACAACCAGCCTGGGCTCGGTCAAATTCCTGCTGCTCAACGCCACCGGGGCGTTCGTCTGGGCGCTGACCTTCGGCTTCGCCGGCTTCCTCTTCGGCAGCGTGGTCGAACGCTTCATGACCAACGTCAAGCACATCCAAATGGCGGTCATCGGCGCCGTCGCCGTGACCGTCTGCGTCGTCTGGATCATCCGGCGCAATCGCAAACACAAGAAATAGCGATGTCCAAGCACTTTTCCTGGCAAGACGCCTTCAGCCGCGCCCCGGGCGCCCGCGAGACCGAGCCGGGCAAACTCGCCGCCCCGCCCCAGATCAAGACCATCCGGGGACTGAAAAATTTTCTCGACCAGGCCCACATCAAACACTGCCTGCTCAAACCCTACTTCACGACCGAAAACTATCCCCTGGTCGAATCGCGCGAACTGCTCCCCTCCTTCGAGGGCGACCTGTACGAATACAAGGATCTACCCGGTTTCAGCATGGTCGCCCTGGCTAGGCCGCTGAAATATTTCCAGGAAGTCTTCCAATACGACATCCTGCACGGCCTCTACGACCAGCCCGAGGAAATCGCCCTGGCCAAATGCCCGCTGGAAGACTCCGTCTTCGCCCAAAACGCCCTGACCGTCGCCATGCGCCTGCCCCGGCAAATCCAGGAGGAATTCCGCGCCCGCTTCGCCGGACGCGACGTCACCAGCCTGGACGCCTTTCCCGACCTGCTCGATTATCTGGGTAACATGGAACGCGCCCACGTCATGGCCCAGGACACCTACGGCGATTTTTACCTGAGCGGCGTCTACGCTTCCCTGCCCTCGGACCTGGACACCGAACTCAAACGCTTCGGCCTGCGCATCGGCAAATTCACTCCCGGCGACGACAAACGCTACGAACGGAACCGGCAGTTCGTTTACCAGTTCCTCATGGAGCTCTACGGCTTCCCCATCGTCTCCGAACGGCGCACCTCGGCCGCTCTGTTCGCCCGCAGACTGCACCGCCTGGGCGAAAACTTCCTGGTGCGCGTGCTCGGCCAGTCCGACCGCACCGTCACCAGCCTGTACTCCCACCCGGACGCCAAGGACTATCCCAGACTGGAAAAACTCGCCCTGGTCAGCGTCGGCGAACACCAAAAAGAAGCCCTGAACCTCATCGGCAAGGGCGGCTATTTCGTGGACCCGCAAAAACGCGTGGTCATCTTGCGCGTCATCTACCGCCAGCACAAATTCGACCCCAACAACGTGCGCCAGGACCGCGCCCTGTCCGTCCTGCGACAGGAAGTCGTCCATCCGCTCACCGGCTTCCCCCTGGCCAAGATCAACATCATCAAGGACATCTACAACCTGTTCTTGCGCTTAAACGACATCGTCCGGGGAGAATACACCGGCCGCATCATCTTCAAGCGCAACGAAATCGTCGAAAATACCGACACCGACGAAAAACGGCTCAAATTCCTCTACGCCTGGCTCACCAAAAACCAGCGCCGCATCATCGGCTATTCCGACGAATTCTACTCCAACGTGGCCAAGGTCCTGGACTCCTATCTGCTCTCCCCGGACAACTACGATTCCTTCGACGCCCTGCGCACGCTCCACCAGGAAGTCTGGGGCCGCTACAGCTTCATCCAGCAGGCGCGCCGGGTCAAAGACCTCGAAGATCTGCAACTGCGGCACTACAAAGGCGCCAAACTGACCTACCTGCAAATGCTGACCACCTTCAGCGATAGCCTGGGCAATCTCAAATATGAAATCGTCAACTATTTCGACAATCTGGTCGAACGCGTCTTGAACATCGGCGAAACAATCCTCTGCGACCGCTACCTGCTCGCCAACTACGTCCATATCAAAGACGAAAAACTCTCGCCCTACGGCCTGTCGGTCAAAAAAAACTACGGCCGGGTGGTCAAACTGCTCGACGAAATCAAACAAATCCGCAAACTGCGCCAAAACCCCCATACCCCCCCGGCCGGATTGTTTTTTTAGGGGAGAGAAGAGGGGCGGAGGCGCAGGGCGGAGAGAAAAAGAGAATCAGGGGGAAACCCCCTTCCCCCAAAAAACTTTGACGGGGTTAAGCAAATAATCGAGGATACGGCGAATTGCCCACCCCCCCGTCGAGGGGGGCCGGGGGGTTCAACTGCGAGTTGCGAAGGTCTTGCTTCGCTTACTCGCAGTTAATCCCCCCCGGGCGGGGCCTGGGGCGAAGCCCCAGTTACTCATCCAAGGATATTCCCATGGACACGATGTTGACCACGCCGCTTACGGGTTGGCACGCCGCGCACGGGGCGAAGATGGTTCCGTTCGCCGGTTGGGAGATGCCGGTGCAGTACGAGGGCATTCTGGCCGAGCACGCCTGGACCCGCAGCGAGGCCGGTTTGTTCGACATTTGCCACATGGGCGAATTCACGGTGCGCGGGGCCGGGGCCAAGGACGCCTTGTCGCGGGTGGCGACCCAGAATCTGGACACGCTTGCGCCGGGCAAGTGCCGCTACGGTTTTCTGCTCAGCCCCGCGGGCGGAATTTTGGACGATCTGATCGTGTACTGCCGGGGCGCGGACGATTACCTGCTGGTGGTCAACGCCGCGCGCACGGCCCACGATTTCGCCTGGATCGGGTCGCACCTGGGCGCCGGGGTCGAGCTTGCGGACATTTCCGGAGCCACGGCCAAGATCGACTTGCAGGGCCCGAAATCGTTTACGGTGTTGTCCGAGGTGTTGGACGGCGACTGGAAGGCGCTCAAATATTTCAATTTCGTGGAAACGAGTTTTGCCGGAGCGCCGCTGATCGTCAGCCGCACGGGCTACACCGGCGAGCTTGGGGTGGAATTTTTCTGTCCCCCGGAGACGGCCGTGGCCTTGTGGGAGGAGTGCCTGGCCGGGGGCGTGGCCAGGCCGTGCGGGCTGGGCGCGCGCGACACCTTGCGCCTGGAGATGGGGTATCCGCTTTACGGCCAGGACTTAACCGAGACGACCACCCCGGCCGAAGCCGGATACGGGACGCTTCCCGCCTCGCCGGCGCAGTACGTCGGCAAGGCGAACGCTTCGGCGGTCCGCTCCAGGCTGATCGCCCTGACCATCCCCGGCCGCAGGGCGGCGCGCACGCATGACGCGGTATTGCCGGCGGCGGGCGAGGCCGCCGGCGAAGTGACCAGCGGTTCGTTCGCTCCTTCGCTCGGCCACGCCATCGCCTTGGCCCGCGTATCGGCGAAAGCGGCCGAGGAAACGGATTTTCTCATCGACACCGGCCGGACCCGGCTTGAGGCCAAGCGGACGGAGCTGCCGTTTTACAAGGGCGGGACGGCGCGGATGAAATTGGGCTAAACGCGCCGGGTTTGCCGGCCGCCGCATTCCAGAGAGCAGCATGCCCGCCTCATGGCCGGACGCAAAAAAAGGCCGGGGAATCTCCCCGGCCTTTCGTTTGAATTCGGCGCGGCCCGAAAGTTCGCGCCGGACTACATCAGGGCGATGATCTCGGCGACCAGGGCGTCGCTGATCTTCCAGTCCCAATGGCCGGCCAGTTCGGGGTTCTTGCCGTTTTTCTTTTTTTGAGCGGCCACGTGGTTGGCGTACACGTTCTTCAGGCTCTGGTACGAGGACTTCAAACCCTCGGCCGAGCTGGTGTTCAGGCTCCATTTGCGGACCGGCAAAACATCGAAACCCCAACCCTTGAGCGAATCGTTCACGTCATCGATGTCGAGAATCATTTTGTTTCCTCCATGAAATGTGCGCGAAAATTTTCCCACGCAGGGATTGGCCTCTATCCGAGCGGAAATGAAACCGCAAGGGGGAAAAGAACGGAAAAAACGCGATTTCCGCATGGCCGCGAACCAAGAAATATCGCCCGGCCGGGCCGCGTTGCGCCGGACATCAACGCTGCGCTTGCAAAAGGGGGGCCCCTCTTTGCCCGCTGCCGGCTGCTCGCCGCCGCCTTATTTGCACAGCCACAGGGCGGACTTGCTCAGGCCGCGCAGGAGCTGGAGGCTGACCTGGCCGAAGATGCGCGTGAGCCCGGCGGGCTTGCCGCCGCGCCGGCCGATGGCCACGGCGGCGTAAGCGCCCCGCTCGGCCTCGGCCAGGATCGCCTTGACCGGGTCCTTGGCCGCGACCGTCAGCGTCTCGATGCGCTGCGGCTCCAGGCCGCCGCCGGTAAGCGCCTCGCGGGCTTGCCGCAGGATGGCCTCGGCCCCCGGGCCGGTTTGCGTGTCGATGTGGCAAAGCACGGCCTTGTGCCGGGGCTCGCCGCGAAGAATGAACCCCACGTGGTCGGCTACCCGCAGCGATTGCTCCGAACCGTCGGCGCAAACCAGCACGCCCGAGCGCTTAAAATCCGGCTCGCGGCAGATCCAGACGGGAAAATCCACGCTTTCCCACAAGAGCCGGTGCGAAACCGAATCCGAAAACATCTCGTCGAACCAGCTCAGCCCGCGCCGGCCGAGCACGACCGCGTCGTACATGCCCCGGACCGCCTCGTGGGCAATGTCGCGCACCGTGCCGCGCCGGTTGGCGATGAGCTTGGTTTCGACGTTGGATTCCGGAAAGCCCATCTCCACGAGCCACCGCCGGCCCGCGTCCAAAACCGCCTGGCAGGCGGCGCAATGCACCTCGGGATTGACCGGCGAACGCGCCATGACGCCGCCTTCGGGCGCCTCCACGTTCACGATGCTGTCGACCGCCTCTTCGTAGCGCCTGGGGACGACATACAGAAGCGTCAGCTTGACTGCGGCCGGATTGGAAAAAAAACCGCGCACGTAGCGCAGGGACGCGGAAGACGTGTTGTCGCTGCCCAAGGTCACCAGCAGATGCTTGTCCATGCCCCGTCCTTACCGGCCCGGCTCACGCGAAAAACCGTCGCCGCCCGATTGGCCCGGCTGAACCGATTGGCCAGTTTGGCCAGTTTGGCCGGAGCACAGCGCCATCCGCCCGTAGGCCGCCTGGCCAAGGGAAATGCAGGCGTCGCCCGGCGGCAGGATCTCGTGGCGCAGCGCGGTGAGCCCGGCCAGGCGCAGCGCCCGCGGCAAGCGCGTCGCCAGGGTGAAGTTTTGCATCGCCCCGCCGCTTAGGCCCACGGTCGCGATCCCGGTCGCCTCGGCCATGTCCCCGGCCAGCCGGACAAGCCCGGCGATCAGGCCGAGATGGAAGCGGCGGCTGATGCGCGGCGCCGGAACCCCGGCGCGCCAGTCGGCGAGCACCTGGGCGAACAGGCCAAGACTGTCCAGTTCAAGGAGCTCCCCGGCGCGCGCGACGCTCGCCTCGTAGGCGTGAGTTTCGCTTGCGTCCTGGACGCGCTCCAGCACGATGGCCGCCTGGCCTTCGTAGGAGATCTCGTGGCTCAGGCCGAGCAGTCCGGCCACGGCGTCGAACAGCCGGCCGCAACTCGAAGTGCGCGGGCAATTGACGCCCTTCTCCAGCATCTGGCCGACCAGGCGCGAAGCCTGGGCGCGCTTTTGCCCTTCAAGCCAGGTCCAGGCCCGGCCGCTTGGCTCCTTCTCCCCGATGGCGGCGAGATAGCTCTGGGCCATGCGCCAGGGCTCGCGGATGGCCGCTTCGCCGCCGGGCATGGCCACGGGCGTAAGCCTGCCCAGGCGTTCGTTGACCAGCGCCCGGGGATGCACGTACAGCCCCTCCCCGCCCCAGACCGTGCCGTCCAGGCCGTAGCCCGAGCCGTCGAGCGCCAGGCCCAGCGCCGGACCCTCGAAGCGGTGCTCGGCCAGCACGGCGTGGATGTGGGCGAAATGGTGCTGCAGCTCGACCGCCGGAATGCCGAGTTCGGCTGCGTGCCGGCTGCTCAGGTAATCGGGATGGGCGTCGCGCACGGCCAGGACCGGCTCGGCCGTGAGCACGCGCCGCATGTGGGCGATGGTTTCCCTGTAGAAGGCGTACGTCTCCAGATTCTCCAGATCGCCGATGTGCTGGCTGACAAAGGCCCGGTCGCCCTTGGTCAGGGTCACGGTGCATTTGAGCAGCGGCCCCAGCCCCAAAACCGGCGGAGCGTCGCCGGCCAAAAACACCGGACCCGGCACGTACCCTCTGGCCCTGCGGTAATACAAGCAGCCCGGCGCACCGGACGCAGCGGGCGCCCCCGGCCCCCTTTGAGGGGGTCCGGGGGGGATCATCCCCCCCGGCGGGGTCTGGGGCGGAGCCCCAGAAGCATATGGCTGGCCGTCGGGCGCGGGCAGGCAGCGCACGACCGAATCGTCGGTGCGGATCAAGATGTCGCGGTTGTGGAAAAGGAAGGCGTCGGCGATGGCGCCGAGGCGGCGCGCCGCCTCGCGGTTGCCCAGGCAGATGGGCTCGCCGGAAATATTGCCCGAGGTCATGACCAGGGCCGCCGTCCGGCCGGGCGCAAGCGACCGGAGCTCGCGCCGATAATGGTGGAACAGGACCTGGTGCAGGGGGGTGTACGGCAGCATCAGCCCGAGCGCGTCCGTGTCCGGGGCGATCAGCGCGCTCAGTCCCGCGTCCGCGATTGCCCGGCACAAAACGATCGGCCGGATGTGGCCGGTGAGCAGCGCCGCGCTCGCCTCGTCGACCCGGGCCAGGGACTTGGCCGTTTGGGCGTCCGCGACCATGACCGCGAGAGGCTTGTTCGGCCGGCCCTTGCGCGCTCGCAAACGGGCCACGGCGGCGTCCGAGGCCGCGTCGCAGCACAGATGAAAGCCGCCCAGGCCCTTGACGGCCACGACGTTTCCCCCGGCGAGCAGGCGCGCGCAACGCTCCAGGGCCTCGCCGCGTTCGGCCAGCGTCGCCCCCGAGGCGTCCGCCAGCCGGACATGCGGGCCGCATTCGGGACAGGCGTTGGGCTGGGCGTGGAAACGGCGGTCGGCCGGATCGCGGTATTCGCGTTCGCAGGCGGGGCACAAGGGAAAGCAGGCCATGGACGTGCCCGGCCGGTCGTACGGGATGGTCCGGGTGATGGTGTGGCGCGGGCCGCAGTTGGTGCAGTTGGTGAAAGGATAGAGATAACGGCGATTTGCGGGATTAAACATCTCGGCCAGGCAATCCGGGCACACGGCCGTGTCCGGCGCGATGAGCACGGCGTGCCCGGTCCCTGCCAGGCTTTGCCTGATGCCGAAAGCCGTCTCTCCCGGCACGGGCTCGACATCCTCGGAGACGACTGTGACGATCCGGGCCAGCGGCGGCGCTTCCCCGGTCAGACCGGCGCCGAAACGCCCGAGCGCCTCAAGACTGCCCTGGAGCTCGACCACCACCCCCCGGACGTCGTTGAAGGCAAACCCGGTCAAGCCCTCCCGTCCGGCCAGGCGATAGACGAACGGACGGAAACCCACGCCCTGGACCTGCCCGGCAATGGTCAAACGACGGCGATACAAGGTACTGTCAGGCATATTGATGTCGCGCCGGAGCGCCGGCGCTGGCCGCGCCGGATTGAGGCCTGGGTGTGGATTGTCCCAACCCGGGCCGGTTTGTCAATCGCCGGCCGCCTGGGCGCCGGGGCGTCCGGCGGGAAACGCCGGGAGGAGCGGGCGCGCGCTCAATGTTGACTTTCGGCTCAAAACGGTGGACTATGAGTGGCAACACGGAAGATTGTTCCATCACGGCCGCATTCTCGACATGGGAAAGGACCTCATGGCTCCATCGAATATTTTGCTCGAATCAGGCACCAACGAACTCGAGATCGTGGAATTCTACCTCGACGGCGTAAATCCGGAAGGGGAGAAGTACCGCTGGTATTTCGGAGTCAATGTCTCCAAGGTTCTCGAAATCATCCGCCTGCCCAAGATCACGGCGCTGCCGAGCACGCCGCATCCCTGCGTGGTGGGGACGTTCAACCTGCGCTCCAAGGTCATCCCCCTGATCGACCTGGCCATTTGGCTCAATATCAAGGTCGAAAGCGACGGCAAGCCGATCGTCATCGTCTCGGAATTCAACCGGATCGTGAACGCCTTTCTGGTCTCCGGAGTGACCCGCATCCACCGCTTGAGCTGGGAAAACGTCGAGCCGCCGAGCAGCTACGTGGCCGATTTCAGCGAGCACAGCTTCACCGGCGTGGTCAAATTTCCCGACCATATCCTGCTTCTGCTCGACATGGAGCGCATCATCTGGGACATCAATCCCAACCTGGCCATGCAAAACGAGCCGGACAAGGAAGCCACCGTCGAGAAGTCCGACAGCCACGTCTACAAGGCCCTGGTGGTGGACGATTCCACCTCGATCCGCAAGATGATCGTCAACACGCTGGAGCGCGACGGCTACCAGGTCTTTTCCGACGTCAACGGCAAGGAGGCCTGGGACCGGCTGGTGCAAATCAAGGAACAGTCCGTCGCCGCGAACGCGCCGATCAGCGACTACCTGCACATCGTGGTCACGGACATCGAAATGCCGGCCATGGACGGCCACAATCTCTGCCGCCGCATCAAGGACGACCCGGTCCTCAAGGAACTGCCGGTCATCCTGTTCTCCTCGCTCATCAATGACGCCCTGTTCCACAAGGGACAATCGGTCGGCGCCGACGACCAGGTCACCAAACCTGAAATCAGCACCCTGACCCAGCGCGCCAAAACCCTGATCGAAGCCAAATTCCCGCGATAAAAGCCGCCCGATTCGGCCGGTCTTACCGGTTCGTCCGGTCAGCGCCCGCCCCGGCGCCGCTTCGCGCGGCGCGTCACTCCCGGCGAAAGCGGCCGGCAGCCAGGTCGAGCACGAAGAGTTCGCGCTCGATGTCGATCGCCGCCGCCTCCTGGCAATCCTCGACCATGGCCCGGAGCTTGTCCAGGGCGGAAAGCAGCATGCTCACGATGGACGGCTTGGCCAGGGCCGGATTGGCGCTGATGACGCCGAGCAGGGTTTCCATGGCGTGGCACAGCGCGACCATGTTCGAAAGCCTCACGATGCCGGCGTCGCCCTTGAGGGTGTGGACCAGGCGCATGAGCGTCGCCAGCTTGTCCGTCAGTTCGTCCGCTTTGGCCGTCTCGATATCCAGCAAACCGCCTTCGATGTGCGGCAAGAGCCGTTCGCACGACCCCTTGAAGGCGTCCCAGGTTTCGTCGTCGATGGTGAATTGCGTCATAGATACGCCGCGGGCGCGCTGTCGTTATTTGCCGGTTAGGCACTCGCCGATCAGGGCGCTGAAGCCGGCGGCGTCGAAAGGCTTGTTGACGAAGGCCGTGGCTCCGGCCTCCAGGCACCGGCTCCGGGTGGTATCCTGGATGTCGGCGCTTAAGATCACCACAGGCAAGGCGGCGGAGAATTTGCGGATCTCGATCAAGGTCTCAAGCCCGCCCTGGCCGGGCATGTTCAGATCCATCACGATCAGGTCCGGCTTTTCCGCCTCGACCATGCGCAGCCCAGAGAGCCCGTCGGCGGCCTCAAGCGGCTCGTGCCCCAGCCCCTTGAGCAACTTGCCCAGGCTGAAACGCTGGAACATGGAGTCGTCGATCATCAGTATTCGCGGCATCTCGCCCTCCCTGGGCGCGGTTCCTGAAACCGCTTCCCTCGCTACCCGAAATCGCCGGACCGGTCAAAAGGCGAAGGAGAGAATCGGGGGAGCAACCCTTTGCAGCGGGAAGACGCTTCGAAGCGGAGAGTACGAAAAGAAGACTTTTCTACTCTCCGCGCCTGAACAAAGGGTTCCTCCCCCGGCTTCCCACTATCTCTAAAACACAAAATTGATCAGTTCGCGCAGGCTTTCCAGGTTGGCCCGGGCCGCTTCGCGGGCCTTGGCGTCGCCGGCGTCCAGGATTTCCCCCAGGCGGCCGGGGTGCGCCAACAGGGCGTTTCGCCGGGCCTGGATAGGTTCGAGAAAGGCGGTCAGGGCCTCGGTCAACAGCTTTTTGCAGTCGCCGCAGCCCCAGGAGGCCGACAGGCAGCCCTCGATGATCTCCTCGCGCTTGCCAAGCGGGGTGAGCAGCTCGTGGTAGGGAAAAAGGTTGCACTCCTTGGGGTCGCCCGGGTCCTTGAGACGGGCGCGCTTGGCGCAGGTGAGCATGCCCGAGACCTTTTTTTTCAGCGACGCGAGATCCTCGCCGAGCGCGATGGAGTTGCCGTAACTCTTGCTCATCTTGCGCCCGTCCAGACCCGGGAGCTTCGGCGCCTCGGTGAGCAGCGCCCCGGGCTCGGGGAAAAAATCGCCCCACAGATAATTGACCCGCCGCGCGATCTCGCGGGTGAGTTCCAGATGGGGCAACTGGTCCTGGCCCACGGGCACGAACTTCGGCCGGTAGATCAGAATGTCTGCGGCCATCAGCACGGGATAGCCCAGGAAGCCGTAAGTGTTCAGCTCCTTGGCCGCAAGCTCCGCGGCCACTTCCTTGTAGGTCGGGCAGCGCTCCAGCCAGGAGACCGGCGTGACCATGGAGAGCAGCAAATGCAACTCCATGTGCTCCTTGACCTGGGATTGCCGGAAGATGACGCAACGCTCGGGATCGAGCCCGGCGGCCACCCAGTCGACCACCAGTTCCGGGATGAAACCCTTGATACGCCTGGGATCGGCGTATTCCGTGGTGAGCGCGTGCCAGTCGGCCACGAAGAAAAAGCAGTCGTAATCCTCCTGCAAGGCGATCCAGTTGCGCAACACGCCGAAATAATGGCCCAAATGCAGCGGCCCGGTCGGGCGCATGCCGGAGACGACGCGGTCTTTGCCGTTCATGATGCGTTTCCTTTTGCAGCGGATGTGGCGTCCGGCCGGGGCTTACGTATGCCAGAACACCACGAGCATGAGGTTCAAAACCCAGACCATGGCCGGCCGCAGGATCTCGCCGAGCCAACCGGTGACGGCCAGAAGAATCAGCACGACAAAGCCGTACCGGGACAAGCCGAGATAGGCCGCGGCCATATTCCTGGGCAGGACGCCGGCCAGAATCTGCGAGCCGTCAAGCGGCGGCAAGGGCAACAAGTTGAAAATCGCCAGGGCGACGTTCAACCCTATGCCCTGCTTGCACATCAACGCCACGGGATACAGCACGGCCTCGACAGATCCGGCGTGACCGCCGCTGCCCAAAAAACCGTACAACCCCCTGAAAACGAAAAGAAACACAATCGCCAACAGAAAATTGGTCAGCGGTCCGGCGACCGAAACCAACATCATGCCCTTGGGAGGATTCTTGAAATACCTCGGGTCCACGGGCACGGGCTTGGCCCAGCCGATCATGCGGGTGGCCAAAAAAGCCAGCACGCCGACGGGATCGAGATGCTTGAGAGGATTTAAGGTCAGCCGCCCGGCCAGCCTGGCGGTGGGATCGCCAAGCAGCGCGGCGACATACCCGTGAGCCACTTCATGGCAGGTGATGGAAAATAACAGCGGCGGCGCGAGAATGACGATTTGACGAACATAGTCGCCGAGCGAGTCGAACATGGGCCGCAGAGGTATCACGAAGGCGCCGCACGGGCAAGCGCCCCAGGGGCGCCAGGGGCGCTGCCCCTGGACCCCGCCGCGCCCTCCGGGGGCCAAGGGGCTTTGCCCCTTGGAACCCCACCGGGGGGCATGATGCCCCCCGGACCCCCGCGTCAGGGGGCTCAGCCGCGCCCCCTGCCGTGGGGGTCCGGGGGCGATCATCGCCCCCGGCGGAGGAGCTCAGAGGAGGCGGAGCCTCCTCTGGTCCCCGGAAGGTATGTCTAAAAGTCGTCTTCGCGTTCGTCGCCGAACAGGGCGCGTTTGCCTTGTTTGGCTGTTTCCCAGTCCGGTTCGGCGAAGCCGTTGGGAGCGTCCCGGCAGGGCGTCACCGCGACCGACACCCGGGCTCCGCCGAGTCCCACCGTCACTTCGACCGGACCGCCGAGCGCGACCGCCTTGCCGGAATACGAGGCCAGAAGCGCCGCCGCGAACCGGACTTCGGCCTCGTCCCAGGGCGTCTGGCCGAAGCGCCGGCCAAGGCCGAGCGGTCCTGGGTAGTCGCGGACCTTAAACAGCAGGTCGCCTTCAGAGGCCAGCGCTTCGAGCCGCGCGTTGTCGGACTGGTTGCGGCCCACGGCCAGGGCCAGTCCGCTGCGCCAATATTGGCGCCCGACGTTGGCCAGGTGCAGATCGGCGCCGCTTGGCAGGCGTTTGTGCCTGAAAATCGGATAATACCTTCTGGCCGACTCCAGTTCGGCCAGCATGCAGCCCCCGCCCGGGGTGGGCAGGTCGGTCAGGCCGAAGCTCGCCGCCAGGTCGAGCTGTTCGCGGCGGCCACGGCCGTAAAAGCCGTACAATTCCTCGCGCCGCACCAGGCCCGACTCTTCCATGGGCGACGGCGGCAAGCGTTTGGCGCTCAGCGGCCGCAGCAGAATCGACCGCACCCCGGCGTCGCGCGAGATGATGTTGAGCGCGTCGATGCGTTGCGACATCGGCCGCTGGCCGATCACCTCGCCGGTGACAAGAAACCGCGCCCCGTATTTTTCCAGCATGTCCTTGGCGCGGCGGAGCATGAAGATTTTGCAGTCGATGCAGGGGTTGAGGAACTTGCCCACGCCGTTGGCCGGACCGCCGGCCATCATGGCCACGAACGCGTCGGCCACGTCCACGGTCTCGATGTCCAGGCCGTACTTCGCGCGCCAGGCCGCGACGCTGCCGGGCTTGCCGAAAAACGGGCTGACGAAGTGCAGGCCGAGCACGGACAAGCCCTGGCGGGCGACGGCCTTGGCCGCCAGGATGCTGTCCAGGCCGCCGGAGAGCAGCGATAAGGCGTCGTATTGTTTCATGAAAGAGAACTCCCGCAAAAAGACGACCGCCCGCAACCCAGGCCAGGCCACGACGGCCCGTCAGAGAAGAAGGCGATACGCGAACCGCCCCTACACGATGCCGGTTTGCCCATCGCATCGCTCCGCCTTTCACCACTGCGATCCGATTTCCGAATCTGCGGCCCTGAACAATTTCCCCTCAACCCCATTTCAAAAAACGTCTTCGGGCCGTTGCGCCCCTTTTCGCCTTGGCGAAAAGGGGCGCAACGGCCCGAAAAAAGTTTTTTGAAGGGGGGTTCGGGGGGAAACTTTTTTTCAAAAAAGTTTCCCCCCGATTCTCTTCCTCTTACTCTTACTCTTCTTTCCCCAATTCCTCGCTGCGCAGTTGGGCCATTTCCACCGCTTCCATGATCGAGGCGCGCACGGCGTTGCGGTCGAGGTGGAGCAGCGCGGCGACGGTGGTTCCGGCCGGGGAGGTGACCATTTCGCGCAGTTCGCTCAAGTGTTTGGGCGAGGCGTGGGCCAGGGCGGCGGAACCGGAGACCAGGCCTTTGACCACGCGGGTGGCGGTGTCGCGGTCGAAGCCAAGCAGGACGCCCGCCTCGGTCAAGGCTTCCATGAAGTAGTAGACATAGGCCGGGCCGGAGCCAGCCACGGCGGTGAAGGCGTCGAAGTGTTTTTCCGGCAGGTCGAAGGTTTCTCCGAGGCAGCCGAACATGGTGGACACAAAGACTTTTTGTTCGGCCGTGACGGTCTGGTCTTCAAAGCAAAGGGCGAAGAGCCCTTCGCCGACCAAGGCCGGGGTGTTGGGCATGACACGCACGGCCGGGCAGTCCTTGCCGGCCCATTTCTTGATCCTTTTCAGGCGCACGCCCGCGGCGATGGAGATCAGGCATTTGCCGGGAGTTAACGCCCCGGCCATGTTCTTGATCACGTCTTCGACCTGGGCGGGTTTGACGCAGACGACGACGTAATCGCAGTCCCGGGCCAGTTCGAAGACTCCGGCGGCCGCGGCGATCTTGTACTGGTTCGCGAGCGCGCCCAGTTTGGCCGCGTCGGGGTCGAAGGCGATCAGCTCGTACTCCGGCCGGCCGGCGAGTCCCTTGACGATGGCGCCGCCCATGTTGCCCGCGCCGACGAATCCGATTTTGAACATGGAGCCCATGGCGTTACCCGACGATTTCGAGCTGGCTGAAGAAGTAGGCGATCTCGACGGCGGCCGTCTCGGGCGCGTCCGAACCGTGGACCGAATTTTTTTCGATGTCGAGGGCGTACTGCTTGCGGATGGTGCCTTCGGCGGCGTTGGCCGGATTGGTGGCGCCCATCAGGTCGCGGTAGCGGGTCACGGCGCCCTCGCCTTCCAGAACCGATACCACGACCGGCCCCGAGCACATGAAGCAACACAGGTCGGCGAAGAACGGCCGGGCCTTGTGCACGGCGTAGAAGCCTTCGGCCTGTTCCTTGGTCATGCGGATCAATTTCATGGCCTTGACGGTCAGGCCCGCGTCCTGGATCATTTTCAGGATCGCCCCGGAGAGGTTGCGGCCGACGGCGTCGGGTTTGATGATGGACAAAGTGCGTTGCATTATGGACTCCTTAGGGTGTTATTAATCGAAATAATTAAAATACAATCCCGTTCTCCAGCAAATCCTGCTGCAAGAGCGCCCGCAGCTTTTTGCTGACCGGGCCGGGGCGCACGTCGTGGACCGGCTTGCCGTTGTAGCGCACGATGGAGAGCGCGTCGGCGGTCGTGCCCAGGACGATGATCTCCTTGGCCAGGTAAAGCTCCTGCTCGCGGATGCCCCGGAAACTCACCGGCATTTCGCCCTTGATCAAATCCAAGGCGCGCATGAGCGTGGTGCCGGTCAGCGCGTTGTTGAGCTCGGGCACGACGAACTTGCCGTCCGCGTCCACGATGCAGATGTTCTCGGTCGCGCCCTCGGCCATGAAACCGTCCTCGCAAAAACAGATCGGGAAATCGGCGCCGCGCTCCATCGCCTCTTTCTTCATCAGCATGTTGGGCAGGTAGTCGATGGACTTGATCTTGGCCAGATAGCGCTGCTTGGCCGGAATCGACGTGCGGATGGCGGTGACGCCCTTCTCGAACACGCTCTCGGACTTGGGATGGAAATCGTAGGCCACCAGATACAAACTCGGGACCGGACACTCGCTGGGGTCGATGCCGAAACCGCCGGGGCCGCGCCCGAGCAAAATGCGAAACAAACCCCGGTCGCGATCCGCAGCCTTGGCCACGTCCAGAATCAAACCGCGCACACACTCCCAGTCGCAAGGCGGAGCAAGAAAAATCGCCGCCGCCGACTTCTTCATGCGCTCCAAATGGGCGTCGAGCTGGTAAATGCGCCGATGCAAATACTTCAAGGTCTCAAACACGCCGTCGCCGCGATGCACCAAATGGTCGTCCCACGGCATGAGCATCAACTTGGGGTCCGTGCACACCGCGCCGACCCGGTGCTCGTAAAAAGCCAGAACATTGCCGCTCCCGGGCCGCTCGACCGACAACATGCGGTCAAGATACGCCCGGGTGTCCAATATTTCCATGATGTCTCCAATAGAAGTTGCCAAGGGGCTTTGCCCCTTGGATCCCCACCGGGGGCGATGATCGCCCCCGGCAATTGGGGGTCATGCCCCCCCGGTGGGGTCTGGGGCAAAGCCCCGGCTCTTTATTTCACCCGCACCAGATCGCGTTCGACGAGCGCTTCGGCGATTTGGACGGCGTTTAAGGCCGCGCCTTTGCGCAGGTTATCGGCCACGATCCACATGTTGAGTCCGCAGTCGATGGTGTCGTCTTCGCGGATGCGTCCGACGAAGACTTCGTCTTCTCCGGCGGCGTCGATGGGCATGGGGTAGAGTTTCAGCGAGGGGTTGTCCACCACGCGGATGCCGGGCGATTGGGCCAGCAGGGCGCGGCAATCGGCGGCGGTGAGTTTGTCCTCGGTTTCGATATTGACCGCTTCGCTGTGGCCGTAGAACACCGGCACGCGCACGGTGGTGGCCGTGACCCTGATCGAGTCGTCGCCCATGATCTTGGCGGTTTCCTTGATCATTTTGATTTCTTCGAAGGTGTAGTCGCCGTCGGAAAACACGTCGATCTGGGGCAGGCAGTTGAAGGCGATGCGGTACGGATAGACGTTGACCTCGGGTTCGCGGGCGTTGAACAGGGCGCGGACCTGGGCTTCGAGCTCGTCGACCGCCTTTTGGCCGGTGCCGGAGACGGCCTGGTAGGTCGAGACGATGACGCGCTTGATGGTCGCCCGGTCGTGGATGGGCTTGAGAACCACGACCATCTGGATGGTGGAGCAGTTGGGATTGGCGATGATGCCGTTATGCCAGTCCAGATCCTCCGGGTTGACCTCGGGCACGACCAGCGGCGCCTCGGGGTCCATGCGCCAGGCGCTGGAGTTGTCGACCACCACGCAGCCGGACTTCACGGCCGCGGGCGCGTATTTCTTCGAGGCCGCGCCGCCGGCCGAGAACAGGGCCAGATCGACGCCCTTGAAGGAATCCTCGCTCATCTCCTGGACGGTGATTTCCGTATCCATAAAAGGAATCTGGATGCCGGCCGATTTGGCGGTGGCCAGGGCGACGACCTGGGTCGCGGGAAAATTGCGCTGTTCCAAGGTCTTGAGCATTTCGCGACCGACCGCCCCGGTCGCTCCGGCCACGGCTACCACCAGTTTCGCTTCGAGCATACAATCCCCCTGTCCGGCTATGATCGAAATCGTTGGAAAAGATTCTCGTTACAACCCGCGCCCGCCCGCGTCAACCTCGCCGCCGCGAAACCAGGGGCGCCGCCTCCTCTGGACTCCTCCGCTGGGGCTCCGCCCCAGACCCCGCCGGGGGGCATGATGCCCCCCGGACCCCCGCGTCAGGGGACACGGCCGCGCCCCTGCCGTGGGGGTCCGGGGGCGATCATCGCCCCCGGCGGGGATCCAAGGGGCAGCGCCCCTTGGCCCCCGGAGGGCGCGGGGGGGGCAGCGCCCTCCGCCTCCATGCCTTGACGCGAGGGCGCCTTGCTGGCAGGGAGGCGGCATGAAAGCGCTTGTCTACGACTACTCCATTCCCAAGTATCTGTTGTCCGGCCTATGTTCCAAGATCCAGCGCCGCCGGTTTCATCATCTGGTTTCGCCGCTTGGGCTCAGGGACGTGTCCTTCAAGTCGCCCGCGCCCGGCTGGGTGGTGGTCAAGCCGCTGTTGTGCGGCGTATGCGGTTCGGATCTCGGCTTGTTGCGCGGCGCGGAATCGTTATTGCTCGAACCGTACGCCTCGTTGCCGGCGATCCTCGGCCACGAGATCGTCGGCCGCGTCGATGCGGCCGATGCCGGTTTCGCCGAAGGCGAGCGGGTTTTGATCGAGCCGGTGTTGTCGTGCGAGCCCAGGGGGCTTGCGCCGTGCCGGTATTGCGCGAGCGGGCGGTACAATCTGTGCGAGAATTTCCTTGACGAGGGCCTGGCGCCGGGTTCGTTTCTGGGCTTTAACCGCGACGCCGGGGGCGGCATGGCCGAGATGACCGCCGCGCACCCTTCGCGGCTTTTGCGCGTGCCGGAGCGCGTGTCCGACGAGGACGCGGTGTTGGTGGATTCGATGGCTTCGGTGCTGGCGCCGATTCTGCGGCATTATCCCGGCGACGCGGACACGGTGGCGATTTACGGCGCGGGCGTGCTCGGGCAGCACGGGATTAGGCTTTTGCGCGCGCTGGGCAGCAAGGCGAAAATCGTGGTCGTGGCCCGTCACGGCGTCCAGGCGGAGCTGGCGGCGGCGGGCGGCGCGGACGTCGTGCTGCGTTCGCCCTCGCGCAAGGAGTTGGCCGGGGCGGTGGGCGGAAAATTCGTGAAGACCTCGCTTGGCGGCGGCAACATCGAGGGCGGCGCGGACATTTTTTTCGATTGCGCCGGAGGTTCGAAGGCTTTCCAGGAAGGCCTGCTCGCCCTGCGCGGCCGGGGCGCGTACGTGATGGTCGCCACGACTTCGCAGATCGAAAAAGCCGACGTGTCGAGCCTGTGGTTCCGGGAGATCACCGTGACCGGCTCGTCGTCGTATGCGACGGCGCCCTGGCGCGGCGCGACCGTGCGGGTGTACCGCATGGCCTTGGATATTCTGGCGGGGGGCGGCTACCCGTCGTCCGGGCTGCTCACGCATTTGTTCCGGCTTGAGGATTACCGCCGGGCCTTCCAGGCGGCGATTGATAAGAAAACAAGCGGGAGTTTGAAGGTGGCGTTTGACATGAGGTGAAGCGCGCCGCGCAAACCAATAAAAAAAGCCCGGTTCGCCGGGCTTTTTAATTGGCGCGGGTCGATTCCGGGCTAGCCGGAAAATTTCTTCAGGGCCACGGGATCGCTCTGGCAGGTCGGTCCGGCGCAGCACGATTTGTCGGAATAGTACTCGTTGCTCGCGTCCTTGAGGCCTTTGCCGTCTTTATTGAAGATCGGGTGCTCGGCCCAGCCCAGTTTCTGCAGGAAAAATCGCAGCGAGGTGTTCAGGACGCCCAGGCCGTAGGTCACGCTGCGGCTGAAATTGATCGAACTAGCTTCGTCGAAATACTTGGTCGGGCACGAGACTTCGCCGATGTTGAACCCGAAAAACACGGCTTGGGCCAACATCTGGTTGTCGAACACGAAATCGTCGGAATTCTCCCACAAGGGCAATTTTTCGAGCACCGCGCGGGTGAAGGCCCGGTAGCCGGTGTGGTATTCGGACAGCTTGGCGCCTATGAGCAGATTCTGGGCGGCGGTCAAAAAACGGTTGGAAACATACTTGTACACGGGCATGCCGCCCTGCAGGGACTTGCCGCCCAAAATGCGCGAGGCGATGATCACGTCGTATTCGCCGCAGGTGGCCAGGTTGGCGATGGCCGGGATGATCTTGGGCGTGTACTGGTAGTCGGGATGCAGCATGATGACCACGTCGGCCCCGAGCTTCAATGCCTCGGAATAACAGGTCTTCTGGTTGCGGCCGTACCCCCAGTTGCGCTCGTGCAGGAAACAGCGGATGCCGAGGCGCCTGGCGTGCTCGATGGTGTTGTCGCGCGAGGCGTCGTCGACCAGAATGATCTCGTCGACGATGTCCATGGGAATCTCGGCGTAGGTGCGCTCCAAAGTCGCGGCGGCGTTGTAGGCGGGCATGACCACCACAACTTTTTTGCCGTTCATCATAATCGTGTCACTCCTTGGGACGTCGAAAAATACCCCGCTTGGATAAAAAATCCAATATATTCATGGGGCCGCCCTGAAACTTGCTCAAAAGAAGATATTAAGAACGAAAAATCGCCCTTTTGTCAAGCGTCGCGCAGGGAGGCATGTCCGCCTTTAGCCGGCGGGCCTAGACGCCTTGGCCCGCACCGCGATCCGCCCGGGCGCTCAGGCCCTGCGGCGGCGAACGCGCTCCACTTGCGGCAAAAAAGCGGCCAAGAGCCCCAGGGCGGGCAGATAGGCGCACAATTGGTAGACCCGCTCAATGCTGGTGGCATCGGCCAGCCGGCCGAGCACGGCCGCGCCGATCCCGCCGAGTCCGAAGGCCAGTCCGAAGAAGAGCCCGGCCATGGCCCCGACCTTGCCGGGAAAAAGCTCCTGGGCGTACACGACGATCGCCGGAAAGGCCGAGGACAGAATCAGGCCGATGCACACGGTCAACGGCCCGGTCCAGGCCAGATTGACGTGCGGCAAGAGCAGCGTGAAGGGCAGCGCTCCGAGAATCGAGAACCATATCACGCCCTTGCGGCCGAACCGGTCCCCAAGCGGGCCGCCCGCGACCGTGCCGGCGGCCACGGCGGCGAGAAAAAGGGCCAGATGCAATTGCGCCTCGGGCACGGACACGGAGAAACGGTGGATCAGATAAAAGGTGAAATAACTGTTCAAACTGGCCAGATAGAAATATTTGGAAAAGATCAGCGCGAGCAAAATGCCGAGCGCGCGCAGGGCCTTGCCCCGGGGCAGGACGATCTGGCCGGCGAGAGCGCCGCCGCGCCGGAGCCTGGCCAGGCCGTGCTCGCGGCGCCAGACCGCGACCCGCCACAGGATCGCGCAGGCCAGAAGGGCCAAGAGGGCGAAAAACGCCAGGCTCGTCTGGCCCCAGCGGACCACCACCAGGGCTGCGGCCAGCGGCCCCAGAGCCTGCCCGGCGTTGCCGCCGACCTGAAAAAGGGCCTGGGCCAGTCCGCGCCGGCCGCCGGAGGCCATGGCCGCGACCCGCGAGGATTCGGGATGAAAGATCGACGACCCCATGCCGAGCAAAGCCGCCCCGGCCAGCAGCATCGGGAAGTTGTGCGCCGCCGAGAGCAGCGCCAGGCCGCCAAGCGTAAGCATCGGGCCGCTTGGCAGGGCGAGCGGCGTCGGCCGCCGGTCGGCGTACAGCCCGACCAGGGGCTGCAGAATCGAGGCGGTCATCTGGTAAGTCAGCGTCACCAGGCCGATCTGGCTGAAATTCAAGCCGAGATCCGTCTTCAAGATGGGATAGATGGCCGGCAGGAGCGCCTGCAGCATGTCGTTGATGCAATGGCACACGCTGATGGCCATGATGACGGCGAAGACCGGTCCTCCCGGATCGCCGTGCCCTTCGCCGGCGCCTGACTGCGTCATAAATATATCCTTTGCCTGGGACTTTGCCCCTGGCCCCCGCGCCCTCCGGGGGCCAGGGGGCGCTGCCCCTTGGATCCCCGCCGGGGGGGATGATCCCCCCCGGACCCCCTCGGCAATGGGCTCAGCCGATCCCCTTGCCATGGGGGGCTGGGGCGAAGCCCCAGCGGAGGCAGAGCCTCCTCTGGACTCCGGAGGGTCCGGCTATTTGCCCAATTGGTCGATGGTGCGGCCCAGTTCGCGGCCGAGCGGAGTCATGAGGTTCAGGTGCCGTTCGATGGAGGTGATGCCTTTGAGCACGGTGGAATGCCGGCGGTTGAAGCGGGCTCCGATGTCGGCGAGCGACATGGCGGTATGTTTGCGCGCCAAAAAGAAGGCGGTGTTGCGGGCGACGACATGGGTGTGTTTGCGGCTTTTGGAACTCAATTGGTCGGCGGAGATGCGGTAGGCCCGGCAGATGTGGGCCACGATGTCGGCCAGGCCGAGTCCCCGGTTTTCGATGTGAAAATGTTGCAGGACGTCCCAGGCCATGTCCAGCCCGATGGTTTCTCCGAGCAGGCGCGCCTTGAGCGCCAGATTGCGCAGGCAGCTTTCCAGTTGGCGGATATCGGTGGTGATGTGTTTGGCGAGCAGGTCGGAGACGTCCTCGGACAGGCGGACTTTTTCTTTTTCGGCCTTGCGTTCGAGGATATTTTTGCGGGTGGTGAAATCGGGCCGGTCGATGACCGCCATAAATCCCGAGCAGAACCGCGAGGCCAGGCTTTTGTCGACCTCGGCGAGTTCCTTGGGGGTGCACACGCTGGAGAGCACGACTTTGCAGCCGCGTGACTGCAGGGCGTTGAGCAGGTTGACCAGTTCGTCTTGGAGTTTGAGTTTGCCTTGGAAGAAATGGATGTCTTCGAGCAGAAGCAGGTCGATGTTTTCCCGGAAGGCGGCCTTGAATTTCTCCACTTCCCTGGCTTTCATGGCCATGATGAGGCGGTTGGCGAAGCCCTCGGAGGACAAATAGGCCACCCGGGGCCGGCTTGTCCCGTCCTTGGCGGCGAGATGGGCGCCGATGGCCTGGAGCAGATGGGTTTTCCCCAGTCCCGGACCCGAGGCGATGAAGATCTGGTCGGCCGGAAGCGTTTGGCGGCAGATGCCCATGGACGCGGCGTAGGCCAGTTCGTTTGAGGGGCCGACGACGAAATCGTCGAAATTGAAGCGGTAGTGCTGGTTTTGGGCGGCGCCCTGCACCCCTGTCCCGCTGAAGACCGGGAAGGCGAGTTGCGTGGCGCTTCCGGCCGGTTTATTCGGGCTTTGGGGCGGTTTGGCCGCGGCTCGCGCCGGCGCCGGCCGGTCGGGATCGCCTGTCCGGCGGCAAGCGGCGCCGACTCCGGCGATGCCGACTCCGGCTTCGGCGGCGGTTTGCCGGATCTGCTCCATGAGCCGGTCGCGGACCCAGGAGGCGACGAATTCGTTGGGGGCGACCAAGTGAAGCCGGCCATTTTCGAGGCGTGCGGCCAGCGGTTCGATCCAGAGCTTGAAGAGTCCCTGTCCGAACCGGTCGCGCAGCGAGTCCTTGAGTTGATCCCACGGGCCGATTTCGTTCATGGGTGTGGTCAATAGTCCCCCCCGCGCCTTGGCTCAAGGTTGACCAGGGGTGGTGAGTCCCCGCGCGGGCCGGATGGTTTCACCAGCGCAAGGCGTTGTCGGGACTGGAAATCCCGGTAAACGTTCGGCCTTGGGGGTTTTTATGATTCCCCTGCTAAGGGGCTATGACGACTGGCGATCGGGGGTTTTTTCACCAGATTTTTCACAGCTGAACAACTTTTTTCAACATGATAATTTTAAGTTATCTTCATTTTTCTCTCTTTTACTTCAAATTATTTCATCGAAGAAAAAAATATTTTGACAATAATGACGACAAAACAACCAACTCGCCGGGATTTTTTATCTTTCACGATCTCCCCGTAATCCAGGAATTTGCGCATAATTAGCTGATTTTATTTGTATAAACAACTGAAAGAAAGGTCCGAACGGACCAGTGGAGAATATGGCGGATTCATGTCGAAGCCGCGATAATATTCAACTTTCGGAGATTTCGGGAGATTTCAGGCGATCTCAGGCAATCACGATTTCTTTTTTAATAATCCATCTTTTTTACCACCCCTGGCGGCCGGGGCCGGGGGATATTTGCCGCAGCTGAAATCCGCGCTCTCGGGGCAATAGCCCAGGCGCGCGCATTTGGGACCGGCCGCGTTGAAGATGACCGGCAACGCCTGGCGGCACAGGTCGCGCATCGCTCCGGCCAGGGCCCTGATCTCCCATTGCGCCCGCTCGCACAGGCGCAGTTCGAAGAAATGGAGCAACGACCGGCAATTCATGGTCAGCACGATTTTGCTCTCGGCCGCCTGGGGCAGGACGAAGCGGGCGTCCTCGTTGGCCTTGGCGCCGGCTCTGCCCGAGGTTTCGAGCAGCCCGCGCAGGTCGCGGTACGCCGTGGCGCACTCGGCCATAAACGACATAAAACGCTCCCTGGCCTCGGGAATGGCCGCAATCCGCGGCGGCACGACGTAGTCGAAGTCGCTCGCATTGACGTAGCGCTGGGACTGCTGCGAATAGGAGGCGATGCGATGGCGCACCAACTGGTGCGTGAGCGCCCGGGAGACCCCTTCGGCGGCGAAGGTGAAGCTGACGTGTTCGATCGGCGAATCGTGGCCCGAGGCGAGGATCTTGGTCACGAAGGCGGCCTGCTTGTCCGGCTCGATTTCTCCGGCGGCCAGCCTGTCCCACATATCGCCCGCGAAGCCGGCGTGGTAGCATTGCCGGAAGGCCGCGTAAATCAGAGACAGAGCGTTCGGGGTATGAGCGAGCAATCTGACGCGCGGCGCGATCGGCGGCATGGGCTATCCTTTGGCTGGGTTTCGCCGGGCGAACGCAGGTCCGCGATCCGGCCGTTCTGGTCCGTTCTCCGGCAAAACGCGCTGCGCCGCAACTCTCGACTTGCCGGAAAAAAAACGGCAAAGAGCCTTGCGCCGCCTCGCGACCAAGGGCGCGCGGCCAAGCGCGCGCGGCCGGTCGCAATCTAGCGGATTTTTCGACCGGCAGCCAGTGGCAAAACCGGGACGTCGGACGCTTCAAGGGATTGCGGGGGATCGGCGGGAATTTCACGCCGGAGCCCGGCCGAAAAAATCCCGAGGCGCCGCTCTTGGACCTTGCGCCAAAACATGGTAGACGCAAGGCGGCGCGGTAGCCGCGCCAAGGAGAGACGCATGTGCGTACGAGTATTGACGGGAGTGGGAAATTTCTTGATTTTCGCACGCCCGTTTATGAATACGGCCCCGCGAAGAACAGGGTCAAGCGGCGTCTGCCGCTTTGAGCAGGACGTGAAAAAACATATGCCCAAAGCAATCGCCATCGCCCTGGCCCTGGCCGCCCTGGCGGGCCTTTGCCTGGTTGTCCCCGCCGGGGCGCTCGCCGACTCTGCTGAAAAATATTTCCAGAACAGCCACGAACGCTTGACCGCGTTGTCCGGCGAAGCCGGAAAGCTGATCGGCGACATCCAAAATCCGGCGGAAAAAATCACCGTGAGCTATCTGATCATGGTGGGAGTTCAGCGCGCCGCCTCGGCCGACCTGATCTTTCAACTCCTGGACATCGGCGGCCATCTGCACAATCCCAAGGACATCGCCTACGTCCAAACGAAAATCGCCGCCCTGCGCCAGGGACTGCCCCTGTTGATCAAGGCCGACATCAAGAGCCTCACCGAAATCGCCGGGAACAACAAAAATCAGGATATCGCCGCGATGGCGGACGCTATTGTCAAGGAACTCAAGGTTCTACTCAACAACCTGGAAAATCTGTCTTTTCCCCAACCATAGAAAGGGGAGCGCGACCAAGCGGTTTGTCCGGCCCCCGGCGCGCTTGTCCCCGGAGATATCACCTTGTTGAACTACCTGTTTTGGGGAATCGTCATCCTCGTCTGCTTCTATCTGGGAGCGCAGCTCACCTCCCAGATACGCCAGCGCAAAAAATTCCAGCTCCATATCGATTTCGAAAAGCAAAAAATTCGGGAAAAGAAATGGTAACCGTGCCGCGCGCCTTTCGGGAAGAACGCCGGCGGCCCCCACGCGCCGGCGTAACCATTGCCGGCGTCTTCGCCGTTCGCAAAAAAACGGCCGCTTGGGGCCGCGGCGAAAAAAAGCCGGGGGGATCCTTTCGGACCCCGCCCGGCCGTCAATCCTTTTCTGGGGCGTTTCCCGCGCCTATTAACCGCCCTGAATGAGCTGCAGGGCCATCTTGGGCAGGCTGTTGGCCTGGGTCAGCATGGCCGTGGCCGCCTGGGTCAGGATCTGGGAGCGCACGAACTCGGTCATTTCCGTGGCCACGTCCACGTCCGAAATCTGCGATTCGGCGGCTTGCAGGTTCTGGGACTGGATCTGCAGGTTGGTGATCGTGTTCGACAGCCTGTTTTCCAGGGCGCCCAGCGCGGCGCGGATCTTGTCCTTGGACACGATGGCGTTCTGGATCTGGTTTAAAGCCAACTGGGCCAGGTTCTGGGTGGAAATGGAACGCCCGGCGACTCCTGCCGCGCCCATGCCCACGCCCAGGGCCGAAGCGGTCGCGTCGCCGATCTGAATGTAATAGTAATCCGAGGAACTCGAGTTGCCGACGCCGAAGTGAATCTTGAGCTTGCCGGTCGGGTTCATGATGTTGCCGTTGTGCACCGGACTCGACAGGTTGCCGTTGAGCAGATAAATGCCGTTGAAGTCCGTGGCGCTGGCGATTCGGGTGATTTCCGAGGCCATGGCCTGGTATTCCGAGTCGATGATCAGGCGCTGCGTCGAGTTGTAGGTGCCGGTGGCCGCCTGTTCGGCCAATTCCTTCATGCGGATGAGCTTTTCGTCGGTGACCTGGAGCGCGCCGTCCGCGGTCTGGAGCATCGAGATCGCGTCGTTGGCGTTGCGCACGCCCTGGTTGAGGGTGGAAATGTCCGACCGCATGAGTTCGCGGATGGCCAGGCCGGCCGCGTCGTCGGCCGCCGTGTTGATGCGCAGGCCGGAGGACAACCGGTTGGTGGCCTTGGAAAGGCTGTCGTACGCCGTGTCCAGGTTCCGGGTGGCGACCATAGCATTCATGTTGTGGTTGATAATCAGGGCCATGATAAACCTCCTTGTTCAAGCGAAACGATCCGTGTTTTGCCGAGTCGATGCAGAAGGCATGCCATGGACACACACATTCATAATATCAGTATGTTAAACTTGACGCCGGAAAAATATTCTCGCCCGCCGCGTGGCCGCAGGGCGTTTTTTTCCGCTTCCGGGGCTCTCTGAGGCCATGGACGCCGGCTCTTTCCGCATCCAAACCCTGGGCTGCAAAATCAACCAGTACGAATCCTCGTGGCTGCGCGAAAAACTGCTCGCACGGGGCCTGCGGGAAGCCGCCCCGGGCGAGGCCGCCGCGCTGGTGGTGATCAATTCCTGCGCCGTCACCGGGAAAGCCGTGGCCGACACCCGCCGCCTGGCCCGCAAGGCGGCCGCCGAATCGCCGCACGCCCGGATCATCCTGACCGGCTGCGCCGCTTCCGCCGCGACCGGCGAACTCGTCAAAAATCCGCCGCCCGGAGAAATCGTCGCCGGACGCGCCGACGCCCTGTCCGAATTGGCCGGACCGGCCGCATTGACCCCAATCGCCCCATTCCCCGGACCCGCCGCGAAAACGCGCTCCAGGGCCGTGCTCAAGGTCCAGGACGGCTGCGGCGCGGCCTGCGCCTTCTGCATCGTGCCCCGCGCCCGGGGCGGGCCGGTTTCGCGCCCGGCCGCCGACGTCGTGGCCGAGGCTCAAGCCCTCTTTCGCTCCGGGTTCGCCGAAATCGTCGTCAGCGGCGTCAACCTGGGCCAATACGCCGCCCCGGACTGCCCGGGGTTCTGGGACCTGATCGAAACTCTCAACAACTCCCTGGCCCCGGAATTCGCGGGCCGGGCGGCCATCCGCCTGTCCTCGCTCGACCCGGGCCTGCTCGGCGAGCAGGCCGCAAGCGTCCTGCACAACGCCGGACTCGTCCTGCCGCACCTGCACCTGTCGCTGCAAAGCGGCGACGCGCGCACGCTTACGCGCATGCGGCGCCGTAACTACTCCCCGGAGGGCGTGGCCTCCTGGCTTGAAAAATTTCGCGCCGTCCGACCTCTGTTCGCCCTGGGAGCGGACCTTTTGGCCGGCTTTCCCGGCGAAACCGGCGAAGAATTCGCCGTCACCCTGGCTTTCGTGGACGCGCTGCCCCTGACCTACGCCCACGTCTTCCCCTTCTCCGCCCGGCCGCAAACGCTCGCCGCCCGCCTGCCGGACCAGGTTCCGGCGCCGCTGGCCAAACAGCGCGCGAGCGCCCTGCGCGCCCTGGCCGCCCGCAAGAAAAAAGCCTTCGCCAAGGCCGTCTCCGCGCTGCCCACCCTGACGGTCGTCGCCGAGCAAGGCGACAGCCCGCGCGGACTGTGCGAATACTACCTGGACTGCCAGGTCGCCTCCGAGCCCGGAAGCGATGCGCCGCGCCCGGGCGAACGCCTCCGGGTCGCTCCGGCCGGAGTCAAGGGCGCAACCATCCTGACCAGGCGGCTTTCGTGAGCACCCCGGCCCCGCCGCCGCCGGCCACCCTGATCCTGTCGATCCTCTCGGCCAAATGGGAGGCGATCTGGCCCGGCCTGACGGCGCGCCTGGAAAACGACTTCGGCCCGGCCGATTTCGTCTCGGACCCCCTGGCCTTCGACCACACCGGCTACTACGACCAAGAACTCGGCACGCCCATCACCCGCCGCATCCTGGCCTTTGAACGCCTGGTCCCCCAGGACGATCTGGCGGACATCAAACTCGCCGCCAACACCGTGGAAAACGAATTGCGCGACGCCGGCGGCCGCCGTATCGTCAATCTCGACCCGGGACTGATCAGCCCCGAACGCCTGGTCCTGGCCACCGGAAAAAATTTCACCCACCGCGTCTACCTCGGAAAAGGCGTTTTCGCGGACTTGACGCTCTACTATCAAAAAGGGGATTGGAACGCCCTGCCCTGGACGTTCCCGGACTACAACGGCCCGGAGCTCCGGGCCATTCTCACGCAACTGAGACTGCGCCACCTGGCCAGACGCGCAACCGCGGGCGACGGCCCGAGATAAAAGGAACACCCGATGCTCATCAGCATGACCGGCTACGGCCGGGCTCGGCTCGCCACCCCCCGCTTCGCCCAAACCTGGGAAGTCAAAGGCGTCAACAGCCGCTTTCTCGACCTCAAATGGCGGCTGCCCCACTTCACCCGCTCCATGGAAAACGCCTTCGAACGCCTCGTGCGCCAAAAAATCCACCGGGGACGCGTGGAAATCAGCCTGCACTTCGAAGCCCTGGGCGGCGAATTCGCCGAGGCGCAACTCAACGAACCGCTCGCCCTGGCCATGATCGGCAAGCTGCGCGACCTGGCGGCCGCCTGCGACGCCCCCTTCGCCCCGGACATGAACCGCTTTCTCACCGTCCCGGCCGTCTGGCGCGACCCGCTCAGCGAACCCGACCCGGATCTGGCCGAACAACTCGCCGCCGGACTCGGACAGGCGCTTAACGACTTCAAACTCTCCCGGGGACGCGAAGGCGAAACCCTGGCCCGCGACCTGCTCGCCCGGGTGCAACACATGGAAGAAATCCTCGCGCGGCTGCGCGAAGCCACGCCGCCGATCAAAGAAAAGAAAACCGCCGCCCTGACCGCCCGCATCGCCGAACTCGTCGGCGGACAACTCGGCGACCTGCCCCGCGACCGCATCCTCCAGGAAGCGGCGATCCTGTGCGACAAACTCGACGTCAGCGAAGAACTGACCAGGCTCGCCGGTCACCTGGAACGGCTCAACAAAGTCGTCGCCGCCGGAGGCGAAACCGGCAAACGGCTGGACTTCCTGCTCCAGGAAGCCTTCCGCGAAATCAACACCCTGGGCAACAAGGCCCAAGACCTCACCGCCTCGGAACTGTCCGTCGAATTCAAGGCCGAACTCGAAAAGTGTAGAGAACAAGTGGCCAACGTGGAGTAAGAGACGGGGAGAGGGGGAGGGATGGGAGAATCGGGGGAGGAACCTTTTGTGAACAAAAGGTTCCTCCCCCGAACCCCCTCCTCCAAAAAACTTTTATGGTGTAGACAAGAAACAATTGTCCCCCCTTGTCGAGGGGGTCCGGGGGTTCAACTGCGAGTTGCGAAGGTCTTCCTTCGCTTACTCGCAGTTAATCCCCGGCCGCCGGAGGCGTTCTCTTATGTCGGACAAACGCGAGCGGTTGCTCAACATCGGGTTCGGCAATTTCGTGGTGGCTGCGCGGGTGGTGGCGATCGTCAGTCCCGCTTCGTCGCCGATGCGGCGTCTGCGCGAGGACGCCAGGCAGTCGGCGCGTTTGATCGACGCCACCCAGGGCCGCAAGACCCGTTCGATCCTGGTGACCGATTCCAACCATGTGATCTTGTCGGCCATCCAGGCCGAGACGATCGGCCAGCGTCTGGCTCAGGCCGCGATGCAACCGGCCGCCGGGGAGGAGCAGGATGGATAATCGCCTGGGAATGGTCTTTGTGGTCTGCGCCCCGTCCGGCGCGGGCAAGAGCACGCTGATCGGCAAGTTGCGCGCCGAATTTCCGGGCATGGAATTTTCCGTGTCCCACACCACCAGGGCGCCGCGCGCCGGCGAGGTGAACGGCCGCGAATACGAATTTGTGAGCCGCGGGCAGTTCGCCGCGCGCCGCGACGCCGGAGACTACGCCGAGTGGGCCGAGGTGCACGGCAATTTCTACGGCACGCCCCGGGCAGCAGTGCTGGACACCTTGTCGCGCGGCCTGGACGTGATTTTCGACGTGGACGTGCAGGGCGCGGCGGCCCTGCGCCGGGCGTTTGACCCGGCGGCGTTCGTTTTCATTTTGCCGCCTTCGCTTGAGGTCTTGACCGCCCGTCTCGCCGGCCGGGGCACGGACGACGCCCAGGCGGTGCATAAACGGCTCAAGAACGCCGAGGCCGAGATCGCCAGGGCGGGGGAGTTCGACTATCTGGTGGTCAACGACGTTTTGAGCCGGGCCTATGAGGATTTGCGCGCGGTGTATCTGGCCGAGCGCCTGCGCCCAGCGCGCAATCCTGGGTTGGCGGAAGCGATTTTGGCCTCTTTTTCGCGGCCGGCGAGATAAATTTCACCGGCGATACTTGCCATCTCCCCGTTGAATCAATACAATTTCCGGGACGTGGGACGACCGCGCCGGTTTTTCTCCGGCCAGGCGCCCGAACAGACCAAGGACCGGAATTATGACCGTTGACCAAGGCCAGACTCCCGGCCCGGGCAAGCCCCCGGGCGACGCCGCGCCGGGCCGCCCCGCCGGCGAGGCGGCGCGCAAGGAACGGATCAAGGGCGTCTTTTCCAGCCAGATGATTCAAAAGGTCGGCACCGGAACAACCACCCGCAAGATCATCCAGAAGATGTACTGGATGGCCGAGGAGCGGACCGAAGGCGCGATCGAACTCCAGCCGCTCAACAAAAATTACGTCCCCACCGGGCCCAAGCGCACGATTTCCCTGGACGAGCTGCTGGCGAACTTCTCGCCCGAGCCCGAGTTTTACGTCTCGACCGTCTATCCGCGCCTGCGCGAGCTCGAGGCGACCATCGTCAAGGGCGAAAAGCACCGCAGCAAGGGCGAGATCTTTTCCGCCGAATTGGAATTCCACACGGCGCTCAACGTCGACGAGGAGAACGTCCGGGCCAATTTCGGTCTGGGGCTGACCTATCTCGATCGCGGCGAAGCCAACAAGGCCAACGACATCTTCGAACGCCTGGTCAAGCTCGACGCCGCGTTCGAGAAGGAACACAAGCACCTGTTCAACGAATTCGGCATCAACCTGCGCAAGAACAAGATGTACGATCAGGCCCTGGACTATTACAAACGCGCCGAGGACCTCTCCCCGCAGGACGAAAATCTGTTTTACAACACGGCCAGGGCTTTTTTCGAAAAGAGCCAATACCGGCAATGCGTCGAATACTTGAACAAGGCCCTCGGCCTGAACCCTGACCTGCCCGCGGCCAAGCAGTTTTTGGACTACATCGCGGCCAAGAACCTGCTTCCCGGCCTGGTCCCGGGAGCCCCGCCGCCCGGGGCCGCGCCCTCCGGCGAAGGGCAGTCCGGCGAGGGGCAGTCCGGCGAAACGCCGCCCGCAACGCCGCGCTCGAACGCGCCCATCAATCTCGATGAATAACCGGACCGGCGCGCCCGGAGTCCGCCAAGCCCGCCGGTCCTGCCGGTCCCGCCAGGCCAGGGCCCGCGCGGCATAGCGACACTGCATGCAACGAAGCATCGAGGAAAAACGCCAGGCCATCGACCGGGCCCAGCAACTCCTGCTCAAACTGTCCGCGTTCAAGAACGATCTGCCGTTTTCCCCGGTGATCCTGCAGAAGATATTTACCCAGACCGGCGACAACTCCGCCAGCCCGCTCGAAGAAATCGCCGCAACCATCGAACGCGACCAGGGCCTGACCGCCAAGCTGCTGCGCACGGCCAACTCCGCGTTCTACGGCCTGCAAGCCCAGGTGACCAACGTTTCCCGGGCGATCGCGGTGCTCGGGCTCAACGAGATCAAAAGCATCGTCGTGGCCGTGGGCGTGGCCGCCATGGGCAAGAGCAAAAAGCCGCCCGAAGCCTTCGACTTCACGGCCTACTGGGGGCATCAACTGCGCGTGGGCATGGCCGCCAAGCTTTTGGCCTCGCTTACGCATCTGGAGAGTCCCGACGATCTCTTCACCAGCGGCCTGCTCCACGACCTGGGCAAACTGCTCATCGCCATCCATGCCCCGGCCGACTGGCTGGCCATCGACGCGGCAGCCCGCGAAGCGGGCCTGCCCACGCACGAGGCCGAGGACGCCCACTGGGCCCTGGAGCACGGCGTGGTCGGCTCCATGACGCTCAAATCCTGGAATCTGCCGCCGGAACTCACCGAACCGGTCAATTGGCACCATTCCCCCATGGTCGCCCCGGAGTACAGGAAGCAAGCCCTGATCCTGTGCCTGGCCGACGCCCTCGTTCTGTCCCTGACCGACCCGGAAGCGCCGTCGTCCTGCGACTGGAGCGACGTCCTCGCCAAACTCCATCTGGACCGGGACAGGGTCCTGGCCGAACTGCACGCGCTGTACGCCGGCAGGGACTTCGAAAATTTCGCCGCCGGCCTGGCCTAGAGGAAAACCGCGCATGCAGCTTCGCGCCGCCGGGCTCGATCTGAGCCCCCTGCCCGGCCTGGCCAGACTCGCCGCGGCGGCCATGATGGCCTACTACCAAAAGGACGCCGGGGTCCGGCTCAAGGCCGACCGCTCGCCGCTGACGCTCGCCGACGAGGCTTCGAACGCGGTCCTGATCCGCGAACTGGCCGCCGCTTATCCGGGCGTCCCGGTCGTGTCCGAAGAGTCCGACAACGCCCCCTACGCTGCGCGCCGGGACGCGCCCCACGTGTTCATCGTCGATCCGCTCGACGGCACCCGGGAATTTTTGGCCGCCAACGGCGAATTCACGGTCAACATCGCGCTGGTCGCGGCCGGGCGCGCGGTCTTCGGCCTGTTGTACGCCCCCTGCCCGGACGCGATGTACTTCGGCGGCCCCGGGCTCGGAGCCTGGCGACAGGACGGCGGCCAGGCCGCGCGGGCGATTTCCACGGTCAAACCGCGCCCCGGGGAACACCCGGTGGCGCTGGTTTCGCGCTCCCATCCGGACCCGGGCGTCGAAGCGCTGCTCGCGCCTTTCGCCCCCTACCGGACCATGGCCCTGGGCGCGGCGCTCAAGTTTACGGCCGTGGCCGAGGGCGCGGCGCACGTCTATCCCCGGGCGCGCGCGCTGCACGAATGGGATATGGCCGCAGGCCAGGCCATCGTCGAAGGCGCCGGAGGCTCGATGGCCGGCCTCGACGGCCGGCCGATCGTCTACAATACCGAGAATCTCATGGCCGGCCCTTTTTTGGCCTTGGCCTAGAGCGAGAAAAAAGGGGCGCGCCGCAGTTCTTATTCTAGATTCTAGAGCGGGGCCGGGGCGGCAGCCCCTGGGAAAATAACAGTGGTTCTGGTTTTCCGGTTTTGATTCGCACCAACCGAAAGCCGAGGGCGGCGACCTCTCGCCGGACGGTGAGCCGAGCCGGAGCAGCCCCCAAACTTTTTCAGGGCCGGACAAGCGGACTGGCGGCTTGAAAGACGCCCTTTTTTATGAAATAAACTCCGATTATGCCCACCGAAAAGACCGCCTCCCCCGGAAAAGCCATGTTCACCCAAAAACAGATCGACCGCTACGCCTCGGTATTGATGTGGGGCCTGCGCACCGCCCGGCCGGGCGGCTACAAAAAACACGATATCGTGCTGATCCAGTGCGACCCGCCGGGCTTAAAGCTCATGGAAGCGGTCTACGACCGCGTGGTCGAGGCCGGACTCCACGCCGTGCCCAGGGTCAACCTCACCAGCCCCATGGAGCTCGCCTTCTTCCGCAAGGCCGACGCCCAGCAACTCGTGTTCCAGCCCCCGGGCGCGGAAGAGCTTTACAGCCGTCTGCACGGCGCGATTTACATCCTGGCCCCGGAATCGCTGACCCATCTGAGCGAGGTCGATCCCAAGCGGATCGCCACGGTGGCCGTGGCCAGAAAACCCCTGCGCGACATCCTGACCCGCCGCGAGGAACAGGGCAAATTCGGCTGGACCCTGTGCCTGTACCCGACCGACGAGCCGGCCAGGCTCTCGGGATTGTCCAAACGCGAATACGCTCGCCAGATCGCCGAAGCCTGCTTCCTCAACGACGCCGCGCCCGAAACCGCCTGGGAGGACATCTTCAGGTCCGCCTCGGAGATCAAACGCTGGCTCTCTGAAATGGACGCCGTGGAATACCACGTGGAATCGGCCAGTGTGGACCTGCGCGTCAGCCGGGGCGACAAACGCCGCTTCCTGGGCATTTCCGGCCACAACATCCCGAGCTTCGAGATCTTCACCTCGCCGGATTGGCGCGGCGTCTCAGGCGTCTTTTTCGCCGACCAGCCGAGTTACCGCAGCGGCAACTACGTCCGGGGCGTCAAGCTGGAATTCGCGGCCGGCCGCGTGACCGCCAGCGACGCCGCCGAAGGCGCCGAATTCCTGCGCAAACAGCTGGCCATGGACAAAGGCTCCGACAAAGTCGGCGAGTTTTCCCTGACCGACAAACGCTTCTCGCGCATCAGCGCCTTCATGGCCAACACCCTCTACGACGAAAACCACGGAGGCGAATACGGCAATTGCCATATCGCCATCGGCAGCTCCTACTCGGACACCTACTCCGGCGATCCCTCGGAACTGACGAAGGAATCCAAGGCCGCGCTCGGCTTCAACGACTCCGCCCTGCACTGGGATCTGGTCAACACCGAACCCAAACGGGTGAGCGCCAAACTGCGCAGCGGCGAAAAAATCGCGATTTACGAAAACGGCGTCTTTTTATACTGACCAGGGGGGGGCCGCCTCCCCCTGGACCCCCTCGACAGGGGCCGGGATGATCGCCCGTAACAAATGAATAAAGTTTTTTGGGGAAAGGGGGGTCCGGGGGGAAAACCCCTTTTGTTCA
>JADFXV010000149.1 GCA_015233395.1 Desulfovibrionaceae bacterium | reverse complement strand
GCTCCAGGCGCGCGGTCACGCCGGTCGCGCCGGTCGCGCCGTTCACGCCGGTCGCGCGGGCGAGTTCCAGGGCGCGCAGGGCGAAGGTCAGGGAGTTGACCGGCTCCAGGCGTGAGATTTCGTCGAAGAACCAGGCGCAGCTGGCGAACGAGGCCAGAGCCCATTGCTGCATGGACAGGAGTTTCCAGGCTTTGTCGCGGCCGGCCGCGGACAGTCCCTTGACGAAAAACGTCTTCTGAAAGGAGGCGGGTTCGGTCGAACCGGCCAGGACGCGGCCGTACCGAAGCAGCGCTTCGTCCGGACTTGTGAACAGGGCCGGGGCCAGCGCGTCGTAATGGGCGTCCACCGCGTCCTTGAGCATGTTCAGGGCTTCGCGCAGGGGCGCGCGCCAGCGCTGGTTCCAGCCGGGATGGCCGCCGTCGGTGCAGCCGCAGTCCGAGCGCCAGCGCTCCACGCCGTGGGCGCAGCTCCAGGCCGAGGGCTCGTGCAGGGCCGCCTTGCGGCGCGGCGGGCGCATGGCGAGGTAGGCCCCGAAATTGGTGATGCGCAGCCCGTCGCGGCCTTCGCGCGCTTGGGCCAGGGCGTAGGCCAGAGCCATGTCCCCGAATTTGAAATGATGCCCGTAGGTTTCCCCGTCCGTGGCCAGAGACAAAAGGCCGTCCCCGGCCGCTCCCGAAAGCCGGCGCCAGAATTGTTCGCCGTCGGCCAGCAGGCGCTCGAAGGCCACGGCCCGGGACAGGGGGCCGTCGTAGAAAAAGACCGAGATGGACCGGCCGGACGGCAATTCCACCAGATAGGGCTCACGGATGTCCAGGTTGCCCGGGTCCGCCGGCCGCCACGCGTCCGAGCCCAGGTCGGCCACGGCTTTGGCCTGGGTGGGCGAGAGGATGGTGAAGACGACGCCGTGCGCCGCCAGGACTTCAAGGCTCGGGGTGTCGACGGCGGCCTCGGCCAGCCACATGCCCTCCGGCGCGCGGTCGAACCGGGCGGTGAAATCGTCCACGGCCCAGGCGACTTCGAGCTCCTTGTCGCGGGTCTTGGCCAGCGGCATGATGACGTGGTGGTGGACCTGGGCCATGGCGTTGCCGTGGCCCAGGCGCTTCAGGCTCGCCTTGTCGGCCGCCACCATGGCCTCGTGGGTGCCGGGGGCCGAGCGCGCAAGCCAGGTCATCAGCGTGGGGCCGGCGTTGAAGCTCATCCACTCATAGCAATTGACGATTTCCGTGATTGCGCCCGCGCCGTCAAGGCGCCTGGCGAAGGCCATCGGCGTGTAGCTCTCCCGGGTGATGCGCTGGTTCCAGTGGCGAAACGGCGCGGCGCTGCCCTCGGGCAAGATCTTGCCGAGCCAGGGATCTTCGCGGGGCGGCTGGTAGAAATGGCCGTGGATGCAGAGATATTTGTCCATGGAGTAGGGCTAGCACAGTTTAAAGCCGGAGAAAAGACGCAGCGGGGGCGGGGGGAAATTTTTTTGCCCGGTCCGGCCTCGCCGGCCGCCCGTCAGACCGCGGGCGGCGCGGGGCGGACGGCGAAGGCGCGCAGGCCCCAGACGATGCCGGCGAAGACCAGGGCGATGCCGGCGATTTCCATGAGGCCCGGCAGGCGGCGCTGGACGATGAAAGCGAAGATGAGCCCCGAGACCGGCCAAAATACGATGCATTGCCCGGCCACGGCGGCGGGCAGGCGCGCGTTGGCGCGGTTCCAGAGCACGGCCCCGAGCCAGGAGGAGCCAAAGCCGAGGACCGCGCAGCCAAGGACGTAGCGCCCCGGGGACGGTCCCATGGCCTGGGCGAAGGACGTTGCCAGCAGGGCCGGCCGCAGCGCCAGGGCGGCCAGCGAAATGGCCAGGACCGAGACGCCGATGGCGTTGGCCCAGGCCACCGGCGAAACGTGCGGCCTGGCTTTGAGGAAGAGCAGGTTGGCGACCAGAAAATGGGTGATGCAGGCCAGGGCGAGGATGCTCAGGCCAAGGCCGGCGGCCGTGTGTGCGCCCGTGGTCCCGGCGCCGAGCCTGGCCAGGTTGGCCATGGCCAGGCCCCCGCCGATGAGCGTAAGCGGGCCGATCAGGCGTACGAACGGCAGGTCGCGGCAGCGCAGGTTGCCGGCCAGGGCCACGCAGACCGGGGCCAGGCCCATGATGAGCGTGGGCACGGCCGGGCCGATCAGGTCGATGGACCAGACCAGGGCGGTGTAGCAGCCGTAGTAGCCGGTCACGGCGAAGAGCAACGCGTGGGCCATGTCCTTGCGCCCGAGGCGGGGGCGAAAGCGGCTCTGGCGCGCGAACAGGATCGTCCCGAGCAGGCCGTACAGAAGATAGCGCCCGAGCGAAACGTCGAAGGCCGCGACTCCGGGCAGCATCACCGGAATGACGAAGGACAGGCCCCACAGGCCTGTGGCGCCCATGGCGCAGGCCATGGCCGAGGGTGCGATGCGGTTTTGGTTCAAGGACGCGCGCTCGATGATCGTCTTGCGGCGAGGATATTGTTTTTCGCGGCGGTATGGAAGGAAAAAGCGGGGCGATTCGTGAATCGCCCTCGTAAAAAGAACGAAGTTTTTTGGAGGAGGGGGT
>JADFXV010000148.1 GCA_015233395.1 Desulfovibrionaceae bacterium | reverse complement strand
CGCTTTGGATCGGCCCTTCGGCGGCGCTGATGGACAGGCCGGGAAGCAGCCTGAACGGGCCGGGGTCGGCCAGGTAGGCGAAGGCCGAGGCCGGGGCCAGGTCGACGCCGCCTTCGGCCAGGGCGCGGTTGAGTTCGCTCGGGTGGCCGCTTACGTAGCTCAGCTCGGCGCTTTCGGGAAATTCCCGGACCAGGGCGTTAAAGAGCGGCAGCACGTTCAGGTAGCCGATCCGTCCCAGACGCAATTGCCCGTTGGCTGTCGAAGGATTTTCTTTCATTCTCCCGCGCCCTCTTCTTCCTTCCACCCCGGCCGCAGGGTCTGGGGCAGGCCGAGCAGGTCGAGCGCGCGGGCGGCGATGAAGTCGGCCAGTTCGGCGATGCTGCCGGGTTTGTGGTAGAAGCCCGGGCAGGCGGCCAGGATGGTGGCGCCGGCGTCGTGGGCGCGCAGCATGTTCTCCATATGGATGCGGTTGAACGGGGTTTCGCGCGGCGTGAGGATCAGCGGGCGGCGTTCCTTCAAGGTCACGTCGGCGGCGCGGTGGATCAGGTTGTGTCCCAGGCCCGAGGCGATGGCGGCGAGCGACGCCATGGAGCAGGGGCAGACGATCATGCCCGCGCACCGCCAGGAGCCCGAGGCCGGGGCGGCGTCGAGCTGGTTTTGGGAATAGACGCGCGCGGCCAGGCGGGCGAAGTCGTCAAGCGTGAGGTCGCTTTCGAGTTCAAGGACTTTCGCGGCCGCCTCGGAGGCGATCAGGTGGGTTTCCACGCCCGGGGCAGCGGCCAGGGCCTTGGCCAGAGCCCAGGCGTAGGGCATGCCCGAGGCTCCGGTCAGGGCGAGCAGGACGCGTTTGGTTGCGGGCATGGCGGTATTGTTCTCCGATGGTCTTGGCCGGCGCGGATGCGCGCCCGCCGTCGCATTCGCCGTGGACGATGCGTTCGCGCGGCCGTAGTCGAGCCGGCCGCCGGTGACGGCGCGGCGTGAAGTGGCTGCCATATTCGCGCGCCGGGGTCAATGTCCGCGCCGCGCGCTTGCCAAGGGGCACGGGAAATCATATACCCCCGATGCATGGGAAAGCCGCGTTTTTTCGGCATGCCCGGCGAAAAACACGAACGGAGGCGGCATGCGCCCGCACAATCTTACGACCAGGATCTTTCTCGACGGCGGCGATCCGGCGCAGACCCGCCGGGTGATCGGCGCCCTCGGGTTTCTCGACGGCCAGACCACCAACCCCACGCTGATCGCCAAAAATCCCGAGGCCGCCGCCCGGCTGGCCAAAGGCCTGCGCTTCACCCCTGATGAGATTCTGGATTTTTACCGCGAGGTGGTGACCGAGATTTCCGGATTGATCCCGGACGGCTCGGTGTCCATCGAGGTCTACGCGGACAAGAACACGAGCGCCGGGCGGATGCTCGCCGAGGCCGGGCGGTTTTTTTCCTGGATTGCGAACGCGCACGTGAAATTCCCGGTCACGAAGGCCGGGCTTGAGGCTGCCGGGCGGGCCATGGCCGAGGGCCTGCGGGTGAACATGACCCTGTGCTTCACCCAGGAGCAGGCGGCGGCGGTGTACGCCGCCACGCGCGGCGCCCGGCGCGGCGACGTGTTCGTCTCGCCCTTCGTCGGCCGCTTGGACGACCGGGGCGAAAACGGCATGGACCTGATCGCGGGCGTCGCGCGCATGTTCGCCGGAAGCGACGGGCATGTGGAGCTTCTGTCGGCGAGCGTGCGCACCATGGAGCATTTCCTGTACAGCCTGGCGCTTGGCGCCGACATCGTCACCGCGCCGGGCAGCCTGCTGATGCAATGGGCCGCAGACGGCCTGCCCGTGCCCGGAGCGGACTACGCCTATCCGGCGGGCGCGCTGCGAAAAATCGCCTACCGCGAGCTATCGCTCGATAAGCCGCTGGAAGAATACGACATCGCCCACGAATTGACGGTTGCGGGCATGGAGCGTTTTTCGGCCGACTGGAACGCCCTGATCAAACGTTGAAGCGGCTGCCGCCCAAGGAGCTTCGTATGGAAATCGGCATGATCGGCCTGGGCCGCATGGGCATGAACATGGCCCGCAGGCTGCTCGCGGGCGAGCATGCGGTGAGCGCGTACAACCGCACGCCGGAAAAGACCCGGGAATTGGCGGCGTTCGGGGCCGCGGCCGCCGGCTCGCTCCCTGATCTCGCGCGGCGGCTCACCCCACCGCGCCTGGTGTGGATCATGCTGCCGGCCGGCGCGCCGGTGGACGCGGCCATCGACGGGATCGCGGACGCGCTGGCCCCGGGCGACGTGATCGTCGAGGGCGGCAATTCGCCTTACCAGGACGCCCCGCCCCGGGCGCGGGCGCTGGCCGAACGCGGGATCGCCTTTCTCGACGCGGGCGTTTCCGGGGGCGTCTGGGGCCGGGAGAGCGGCTACTGCCTGATGCTCGGCGGCGACAAGGCGGCCTGCGGGCGCATCGAGCCGGTCCTGGCCACGCTCGCTGCGCCCGGCGGCTTCATGTACTGCGGCCCGTCCGGGGCCGGGCATTTCGTCAAGATGGTCCACAACGGAATCGAATACGGCATGATGCAGGCCTACGCCGAGGGTTTCGAGCTGCTTGACGCCTCGGCGTACGCGGACGGCCTGGACTACGGCGCGCTGTGCGACCTGTGGAACCAGGGCAGCGTGGTGCGCTCCTGGCTGCTTGAGCT
>JADFXV010000147.1 GCA_015233395.1 Desulfovibrionaceae bacterium | reverse complement strand
GCCCACGGGCGAACTGGTGGTCGCCCCGGCGGCCGGGGCGATCGGGACGATTTTCGCGACCAACCACGCCTTCAGCCTGCTTACGGACGCGGGCGTGGAGCTTTTCGTGCACGTCGGCGTCGACACCGTCAAGCTCGGAGGCGCCGGGTTTTCCCGCCTGGCCGCGCCCGGGGACCGGGTGAACCCGGGCGACCCGGTGCTGCGCTTTGACGCGCTCGCGCTCGCCGGCAAAGGGGTGACGCTGATAACCCCGGTCGTGGTCTCCAACCTCGAGGCCTTCGGCGGCCTGGTCAAGGCCTCAGGCCGCGTCCGGGCGGGCAAAGACACGCTGATGACGGTCATCAGGTAGCAGTGGGGGGAAGAAAGAGCGACTTGCGGAAAAAGTGGTTTTTTGACGCCGGAGGCGTCAAAGGGCGCAGCCCTTTGGAATCCCTCGCGGTTATAGGAAGTTGCCGCGCCGTGTCGCGAGCCGGGCAGGGCGCCAAGGCATTGGGCGAGAGGTTGGAAATAACGCGATGGCGACGAGGCGGAACGCGAGATGCACAGCCGAACGGTAGTACTTTGCGCGCACAACGGGCTGCACACCCGTCCGGCCGCCGAGTTCGTCAAACTGGCCAAGAGTTTCGAGGCTGAGGTAACGGTCGAGGCGAACGGGAGCGCAGCCAGCGCCAAGAGCCTGTTCAAACTCCAGCTCCTGGGCCTGGCCAAGGGCTCGATCATGCTGATCCGGGCCGAGGGTGAAGACGAGAGCCAGGCCGCCGCCGCCCTGGCCGGGTTCATCGAAGCGCTGGCCGGGGAGAATGCATGAGCGCGGCGACGACGATCGCGGGGCTGTCCGTATCGCCTGGACGGACCTTGGCCAAGGCCTTCATCCTGAGACCGGACCCCTTGGACGCGGCGGCGCATGTAGGCGCCGGGCCGGCCGGTTCCGAGTCCGTTCAGGACGGGATCGAGCGCTTCGCCGCCGCCTCGGACCTGGCTGCGAGGCAGTTGCGCGAACTGGCCGAGCGCGTGCGGCCCGGGCTTGGCGACGACAAGGCGGCCATCTTCGAGGCCGATATCGAGCTTTTGGCCGACCCGGAATTCGCCGAGGCGATTCTTGCGCGCATCCGGGCCGGAGCCTTCGCCGCGGCGGCGGTTCTGGACGCCTGCGAGGAGCACGCCAGAAAGATCGAAAAACTGCCGGACGCCTACCTGCGCGAGCGCGCCGCCGATATCCGGGGACTCGGCCGGCGCCTGGCGGCCAACTGCCTGGGGCTTTCTCCGGACGCGGCCGCGCCGCAAGAGGGCGAGTTCGTGATCGTGGCCCGGGATCTGACCCCGGCCGAGGTGGCGCTGCTCGATCCGGAACAGGTGGCGGCGATCGTCACCGAAGCCGGAGGCCCGGCCTCGCACGCGGCCATTTTGGCCGCCTCGCTCGGCATCCCGGCCGTGGTCGGGGCGGCCGGGGCCACGACCTTGATCCGTAGCGGCGATCTGGTGCTCGTGGACGCGTTTTGCGGCCGGGTTTGGATCAATCCGCCTCCGGAGCTCGCGGCGGCGTTCGCCGCCGGTCTCGACCCGCAAGGCGGGGACGGCCCGGCGGACGCGCGTCCGCAACCGGCGCTGACTCAAGACGGGACGCGCGTCGCCTTGCTGGCCAATATCGGTTCGGCCGGGGAGGCGGTCCGGGCGGCTTCCCGGGGCGCCGAGGGAGTGGGCCTGTTCCGGCTGGAATTTATGTACCTGGGACGCAACCAGCCGCCCGGCGAAGAGGAGCTCACGGCCGCGCTCGCGGCGGCGCTTGCGGCCATGGACGGCAAAACCGTGGACGTGCGCGTTCTGGACGCGGGCGCGGACAAGGATCTGCCCTATCTGGACATCGCCCGGGCGCAAAATCCGGCGTTTGGCCTGCGCGGGGTGCGCCTGGCCGCCGCGCGGCCGGACATTTTCCTGACCGAACTGCGCGCAGTGCTGCGGGCCGGGGTTTCGGGCCGGGCGCGGCTTTTGCTGCCCATGGTCACGGACGTCTCCGAGGTGCGCCTGTTCAGGGACTTGCTCGCCCAGGCGGCGGCCGGACTCGACGCCGAGGGAATCCCCCGGGCGGCGGACGTGCCGGTCGGGGTGATGATCGAGACTCCGGCGGCGGTCTTTTTGGCCGGGCAACTGGCCAGGGAAGCGGATTTTTTCAGCATCGGGGCCAACGACCTGACCCAGTACGTCCTGGCCGCCGGCCGCGACGACGAGGCCGTGGCCGCTGGCTACGATTTTTATCATCCGGCGGTGCTGGCGGCGATCAAGGCCACGGTCGGCGCCGCCGGGGCCGTGCCGGTCGGCGTGTGCGGCGAAATGGCCGGCGAGGTTGATGGGGCGCTCATCCTGATCGGACTCGGAGTCAGGACGCTGAGCATGAGCCCGGGCCGCCTCGCGGCGGTCAGGCAGGCCGTCCGGTTGCACTCCCGGGAAGATTTGGCCCGGCTTGCCGTGACAGCCTTGACGCTTGAGAGCGCCGCCCAGGTCCGCCGGTCCCTGCGCGCTCTGGACGCTTGAACGCCGCGCGGCCAAGCCGCGCGAAAGGGTTTCCACAGGGGCCAGTCCCCTTTGGCCGCCGCGGGCTTTCTTACCTGGCGAAGGTGACGCCCCATGTGGCAGGTCTACCTGCTCGAATGCGCCGACGGCACGCTCTATTGCGGCGTGACCACGGATCTTGTCCGCCGCCTGGCCGAGCACAACGGCGAGGCTGCGGGCGGGGCGCGCTACACCCG
>JADFXV010000146.1 GCA_015233395.1 Desulfovibrionaceae bacterium | reverse complement strand
CTCCCCCGGCCTGGCCGCGCTGCTCACCCGCCTGACCGATTTTTTGAGCCTGGCCGGACTCTTGGCCATGCTCACCGGCGGGCTCGGAGCGGCCCTGGCCGTGCGCGCCCACCTGCGCGGACGCGCCGATTCCATCGCCGCGCTCAAATGCCTGGGCGCGCCCGGCCGGGTCGTCTTTCTGACTTATTTCCTCCAGATCTGCGTCCTGGCCCTGGCCGCGACCCTGCTCGGAACCGCGCTCGGCGCGGCCGCGCCCTACGCCCTGTCCGGCCTGCTCGCCCCCGCCCTGCCGGCCAAGCCCATCCCCGGCGTCTTCGCCGGGCCGCTCGCCCTGGCCGCGTCGCTCGGCCTGCTCACGGCCGTGACCTTCTGCCTGTGGCCGCTCGGCCAGATCCGGGGCGTGTCCGGACTGGCTCTGTTCCACGACCAGATCGAACCGCCGCGAGGCCGCCCCGGCGCCCTGATCCTGGCCGCCCTCGGGACCAGCGCGGCCGCCCTGGCCTGCGTCTGCCTGGCCGTGGCCGGAAACGCAAAAATCGGGCTGGGCTTTCTTGGCGCGGCGGCCGCCGCCGCAACCGTCTTCGGACTGATCTCCAAGGCCGTTACCGCCTGCGCCCGCCTCCTGCCGCCGCCGAAAAATCCGGCCTGGCGACACGCCCTGGGCGGACTGCACCGGCCCGGCAACGCCACCGCCCAAGTCGTCTTCGCGCTCGGGCTGGGACTGACCTCCCTGGCCGCCACCGCCCTGCTCCAGGCGCAATTCGAGCGCCGCCTGGGCGAACAGATCCCCCAGACCGCCCCGTCGTATTTCTTTCTCGACATCCGCAAGGACCGGCTTCAAGCGTTTGAGGCCCTGGCGCGCGCGGTCCCGGGCTTGACCCGGGTGGATGCCGCGCCCATGCTGCGCGGCCGCATCACCCGCATCAACCAGACCCCGGCCGAAAACGCCCCGGTCAGCCCGGACGCCGCCTGGGTCCTGCGCTCGGACAGGGGGCTGACCTTCCGCGGCCCCATGCCGCCGGGTACGGAACTGACCAAAGGAACCTGGTGGCCGCCGGATTACCACGGCGAACCGCTGGTCTCCGTCGACGCGGACATCGCCAGAGGACTGGGCATCGGACCGGGCGACCACATCGGCGTCAATATCCTGGGCCGCGACGTCACCCTGAAAGTGGCCAACCTGCGCGCCGTCAAATGGCTGACTCTCGGCATCAACTACGTGCTCGTCCTGTCCCCGGGCGTGCTCGAAAACGCGCCCTACTCCTACCTGGCGACCGCCTATTTCGCGCCCGGGCCGGATCGCCCGGCGGCCGAGGAAAAACTCTTCGCCGCCGTGGCGAGCGATTTTCCCGGGGTCGCCGCCATCCCGGTCGGCGAACAACTCGGCCGCGTCCTGGCCATCGGCGACACCGTCGCCACCGCCGCCAAAGCCGCCGCGCTCCTGTCGCTCGCCGCCGGAACCCTGACCCTGGCCCAGGCCTTCAGGGCGGGAATGCGCGAAAAAATCTACGAAAGCGTCGTCTTCAAGGTCTGCGGCGCTGCCCGCCGCGACATCGTGCGCATCATGCTGCCGGAATACCTGCTGCTCGGACTGACCGCCGGAGCCGGAGCGCTGCTTCTCGGCGCGGCCGCCGCCTGGCTTTTCACCGACCGTTTCCTGGAAGGCGGCTTCAGCCCGCAACCGCTGCCGGCCGCCCTGGCCGTGGCCCTGGGCGCGGGACTGACCACCGCCTTCGGCCTGCTGGCCGTGCGCCGCGCCCTGGGCAAAGCCGCTTGGACATATTTGAGGAATGAGTGAATGAATGAATCTGGGGCTCCGCCCCAGACCCCGCCGGGGGGGGTGCCCCCCCCGGACCCCCTCGATAGGGAGCCGGGACGCGCCCCTGACGCGGGGGTCCGGGGGCGATCATCGCCCCCGGCGGAGGAGTCCAGAGGAGGCGGAGCCTCCTCTGGCGGGGATCCAAGGGGCTGCGCCCCTGATCATTGGCGTTATTTTTTCGAATCGACGAGGCGGCCGTTTTGGCCGAGGCCGGGTTGTTTGAAACCGGCGGAGACGGTGTCGATGAGTTTGCCGTGGGCGTCGACGCTCGGGTGGATGCTGACGCGGGAGGGCAGGAGGTCCGGGGCCAGCGCCTGGCTTTTTTCCACGCTGCTGACGAAGGCGTCGAAGAGTTGGTTGACCAGGCTCTTCTTAGGCGGCGCGAGATTGCGGATGTACTCCCAGTATTGGAGTTCGCCCTCGACGAGCTTGATCATGACCCCTCTCCCGCGCCGCGCGCAAGCGTACGCCGCGATCCGGACGCCGTTTTGCTTACCCGTATTATCGGCCGGCGGGCGCGGGAACTTTAGGGACGAAAAAATTCCGGCGGGCTCAAGCGGCCGGTTGGGCGAGCAGGGCCAGCAGGGAGGCCTTGACGCCTTGCTGGTCCAGGCCGGCCAGGGCGCGCAGGGATTTTTGCGGTCCGTGTTCGATGAAGGCGTCGGGCAGTCCCAGGCGGACGATTTTTTTGCCTTGCAGGGCGTCGTTGTCGGCCAGGCATTCCAGCACGGCCGAGGAGAAGCCGCCCATGCGGGCGTTTTCCTCGACGATCAGAATTTTCTCCACGCCGCGCGTGTGTGCCAGGATCTGGGTTTCGGGCAGGGGTTTGACGAAGCGGGCGTTGAACACGGCGACCGCTTTTCCGGTTTCGCGCTCGGCCGCCTCGGCGGCGGCCAGGCAGGCGTGGACCCGGCTGCCGATGGCCAGGATCAGGGCGTCGCCGCCTTCGCGCAGCAGTTCGCCCTCG
>JADFXV010000145.1 GCA_015233395.1 Desulfovibrionaceae bacterium | reverse complement strand
CCGCGCAAGGCCGCGACGTCGCGCAGCGCGGGCGGCGCGGTCAGTGGCGCGTACACCCGGGCTTCAGCGGCCTGCCGGTGAAAACCGGCCGCCGCGTGCGCCAGGGCGCCCGCCGCGTCCTCCAGGGCCTCGGCGCGGCTTTCGCCCGCCCGAAGTTCCGTAAGGCCCTCGCGCAGGCGCTCCAGGCGCAGGCAGACCCCGGGCAAGGGGGCCAGGCGGTCGAGCCGGCTTTCAAATCCGGCCAGGCGGGCGGCGAGGTCTTTTTCTTCGGCCTTGGCCTTGTTGAGCCTGTTTTTGAGCAGGGCCTGCATCTTGATGAGATGAGCGCTTTCGGTCGTCGAGGCGAAAAACGAGGCCATGACGGTCTTGGGCTTGTTGAGCAGGAAAATCGGCTCGCGCTGATTGCCCAGATGCACGTCGATCTCGCGGACCTCGGAGGCGTCGTCGAGTTCGACCAGAGACAAACGCAACAGGTCCTGCACCTGCTCGGGCGGCTTGCGGCCGAACTTGGCGTACACCTCGGGCGCGTCCGCGCCGGGCCGGGTCAGTTCGTAGAGCGCGTATTTCTCGCGGCGCACCCAGGCCAGACGCGCGCCGTCGTCGAACACGGCCTCGACGCGCGCTTCCTTGGCCCCGTGGCGGATGAAATACTTTGGGGTGGGATTGACGGCCAGGCAACGCAAGGCCTCGACCACGGCGGACTTGCCGGAATTGTTCGGGCCGGTGAGCACCGTCAGGCCCGGGCCGAGCTCGATCTCGGTCGAGGCGTGGGCCATGAAATCGGTCAGGATGATTTTGCGGATCATAAGAGTGACCTCCGGCTAGCATGCCCGCTTATCGTCCGCAAGCCGCTTATCGAGGGGGGCCGGGGGGGTTAACCGCGAGTTGCGAAGGTCTTCCTTCGCTTACTCGCAGTGAATCCCCCCGGCGGGGCTCGGGGCAAAGCCCCGGTTACATCATGTCTACCGGATCAAGATCGAGGCTCAGGCGCATTTTGGGATGGGGCCTCGCCAGGCGCCGGGCAACGGCGAAGACGTCGCGGATGGCCGGCCAGTCGGCGGCCTTGATCAGGCATTGGTGGCGCAGGCGGCCGGCGATCAGCGGCAGCGGGGCCGGCGCCGGGCCGAGGATGCGGGCGTTTTTGCGCTGTCCGGCGCGGCGGATGGCCTCGGCCAGTTCGCCAAGCAGCGCCGGGCCGTCGGGCCAGGCCAGGGCGTGGCTCAGCCGGATCAGGCCCAGCTTGACGAAGGGCGGGTAGCCGTAGCGGCGGCGTTTTTCCAGTTCGAAGGCGAAAAAGCCTTCGTAGTCGGCGTTTTTGACGAAGTCCCAGAAGGGATTGGCCGGATTGCGCGTCTGGATGAGCACGCGGCCGGGCTTGTCGCCGCGTCCGGCGCGTCCGGAGATCTGCACCAGCATCTGGAAGGTGCGTTCGGCCGCCCGGTAGTCGGGCAGCGACAGTCCCAGGTCGCCGTCGGCGGCGACGACCAGGGTCACGGACGGGAAATGGTGGCCCTTGGAAAGCATTTGGGTGCCGGTGAGCACGGCCGCCTTGCGGGCGGCGAAATCGGCCAGAATTTCCTCCATGCGCGCCGTGCGCCGCGCGCTGTCGCGGTCAAGGCGCAGGACGCCGGTTCCGGGCGCAAGCAGGTCGGCCAGGCGTTCCTCCAGCAGTTCCGAGCCCAGGCCCATGGGCAGGAAACGGCTTGAGCCGCAGTGGGCGCAGGCGGCGGGAAAGGGCGTGGCCCCGCCGCAGTAGTGGCACAGCAGACGCTGGCGGCGTTTGTGGTAGGTCAGCCCCAGGTCGCAGTGCGGGCATTTGGCCGGTTTCTCGCAGGCCAGGCAGTACATGACCGGGGCGTAGCCCCGGCGGTTGAGCATGATGATCGCCTGTTCGCCCTCGGCCACGGTTTGGCGCAAAAGCTCCATGGCCCGGGGGGTGAGCGGATGTTTGGAATCTCCGCCGCCGGCGATTTTGAGCGTGGCCGGCGCGCCTTCGGGCAGCAGGGAGACGAATTCGATCTCCGGCAGGCTGGCCCGGCCGACGCGGTTTTTCAGGAGGTGAAGCGGCGCGTGGCCTTCGAGCGCGGCGTGGTAGGTCTTCACGTCCGGGGTGGCGCTTCCGAGCAAAAGCAGCCCCCCCGAGCGCTCCATGCGGAAATGGGCGATTTCCTTGGCCTGGTAGACTAGGCGTTCGTCCTGTTTGAAGGAGGCGTCGTGCTCCTCGTCGAGCACGATCAGGCCGGGGCGGCGCACCGGCAAAAAAAGCGCCGAGCGGGTTCCGATATAGAGCTTGGGCGGCCCCGGCCTGGCGGCTTCCAGGAAGATCGTCTCCTTGGCCGCCTGAGGCAGGCTTCCGTGGTACAGGGCGATCGGCGCGCCGGGCAGGCCTTCGGCGGCTTCGCGGGCGAGTTTGAGCGCCAGGGCCACTTCCGGGGCGAGCAAGAGGACCGGGCGGCCGGCCGCCAGGCAGCGCGCGGCCAGTTCCAAGTAAACCCGGGTCTTGCCGCTGCCGGTCACGCCGAAGAGCAGGGCGGCCTGGCCTTTGGCGCCGGAGACGGCCGGGGTCAGGGAGTCCACGACCCGCCGCTGGTCCGGGTTGAGCGCAAGGGGAGCGTACTCGGACGGCGCCGTTTGGCAGGGCGCGGGTTCAGGCGAAGCGTCCTGTTCGACGGACACCAGGCCGAGCGCGACCAGGCGTCCGAGCGCCGCGGCGCACGCGCCGGTTAAGGCCGGTCCCAGGCGCTGGGCGATGGCGCGCCGGCTTTGGCGGCCGCGTTCGTGGAGCATTTCCAGAATGTCGATCTGGCGTTTGGCCCCGGGCCTCACCGGCCAGGGCGGGTCGCAGGCGCACAGATAGAGCGGTTCGCGGGCTTGGTCCGCGCGGCCGATATCGGCCAGTCCCTGCTCGAAGAGCTGCGCCGCAAGCAGCCGCGTGGCCTCGTCCGCCCCGGCCAGGGCGGCCAGCGTCAGGGGCGCAAGCCCATGCCC
>JADFXV010000144.1 GCA_015233395.1 Desulfovibrionaceae bacterium | reverse complement strand
TCGGCAACGCCGGGAATCTTCTTGCGCTCGTTCATGACCGCCTCCATCGTTGAAGATGGAGATAAATTAACATAAATTACAGCAAGTTGAAAGACAAATTATGCTGTTTTGCCGTGCAGGGGTCTCATATTATTTAAGTGAAGGAATAAAATCGAATCTTTTCAGCAGTGTTCCGGTTGACCAGGTAGCGTCATTAATAATGTCAATGCTATGGGGTGTTTGTCGTGCGTATGTTTGGGGAGTGAATCCAGGTGAGCTCTCCAGAGAGATCAAGACGATGCTCACCTATAGACTCATAGGTTCAGTGGCCGGTGAATGCGAGGATTAAATTTTTTATAAAGGTGGTGCGCCATGAAGAATTTGAAGCTCGGCGTGAAGATCGGATTGGGATTCGCCCTTCTCATCGCCATCGCTTGCCTGCTCGGCGGCATGGCGATGGTCAGCATGCTTTCGAGCGGCAAGCAGGCCGACCGGCTGTCCAACGAAATCGCTCCCGAAGTGGCCATCGCCAACGAGGTGGAGCGTAACTCTCTCAACACCATGATGGCCATGCGCAGCTACGCCTATACCGGGCAGAAGGAATTTTGGGATCAAGCCCAGCAAAAGTTTTCCGACGTGGAAAAGAGCCTGGCCCAGGCAAGCGCCTTGGCCGAGAAATATCCCAATCTGGTGAAGCTCAAGGAAAACGCCGCCAGGGCCGCGACCGCCCTGGCCGGCTTCAAAGTCCTGGCCAACCAGACCCATGACCTGGAAACGGCCATGGAGGAGGAGCGTAAGGTCATGAACGACTCCGCTCAAGCCTTCATAACGAGCGGTGAACATTTCTATGAAAGCCAGCGCGACAAGTCCCTTGCGGACATAGACGCCCACGCGGCCTCCGAGACCCTCAAGGGGCGCGTCCAGAAGATGGACTTGATGCAGGACATTTTGGTTCTCGGGGGCAATATCCGGGTGGGCAACTTCAAGTCCCAGGCCCTGCGCGATCCCAAGACCATGCAGGAGGCGTTGAAGCTTTTCGATGCGATCGAAAAGACCCAGGCGAAACTCATGCCCATGACCTCCGATCCCGCGGATCAGAAAGAGCTGGCCGCGATCGAAAAGGCCGCCGCAAGCTACAAGAACACCATGACGAATTTCCTGAAAAACTGGCTGGCCATGCAGGAGGTGAACGCCAATCGCGCCGCCGCCGCCGAGGCCGTTCTCAAGGCCGCCCAGGACACCTCGGCCTACGGCGTGAAGATGACGGAAGAACTGACCGGCGAAGCGTCGCGAAGCATGTCCAGTTCAAGTTCCGCCATGGGCTTCGGTTTGGCGGCCGCTTTGCTGCTCGGAGCGGGCCTGGCCGTCTTCATCACCAGGGGCATCACCGGCCCGGTCGCCGCGGGCGTCGTTTTTGCCGGCAAGGTGGCCGGAGGCGACCTGGACCAGACCCTCGGCATCCATCAGAAGGATGAAATCGGCGTTCTGGCGGACGCATTGCGCACGATGGTGGGCAATCTGAAGACCAAAATCGCCGAAGCGACCGAGCAAACCCGCCTGGCCTCCCTGCGGACCGAGGAGGCCACCAAGGCCAAGGCCGACGCCGAAGACGCGCAAAGGCAGGCCGAATGCGCCAAAGCCGAGGGGATGCTGGAGGCGGCGCACAAGATCGAAGGCGTCGTGGAGATCGTGACTTCGGCCTCCGAGGAGCTTTCGGCTCAGATCGAACAATCCAGCCGGGGCTCGGAAGAGCAGTCCCACCGCGTCGGAGAGACCGCCACGGCCATGGAGGAGATGAACGCCACCGTGCTTGAGGTGGCCAAAAGCGCTTCGCTGGCGGCGGAAACCGCCGACAAGGCCAAGCACAAGGCCGAGGAGGGCGCCGTCCTGGTCCGGCAGGTCGTCCAGGGCATCGCCGACGTGCAAAAGCAGGCCCTCGGCATGAAAGACGACATGACTTCGCTCGGCCAACAGGCTCAAGGCATCGGCCAGATCATGAACGTCATTTCCGACATAGCGGACCAGACCAACCTGCTCGCCTTGAACGCGGCCATCGAAGCGGCCCGCGCCGGAGACGCCGGGCGCGGATTCGCCGTCGTCGCCGACGAAGTGCGCAAGCTGGCCGAAAAAACCATGGCCGCCACCAAGGAAGTCGGAGACGCCATCCACGGAATCCAGGACGGCACGCGCAAAAACATCACCAACGTCGACAATGCCGTGAAAAAAATCGACGACGCCACCGGCCTGGCGGGCAAATCAGGCGAAGCGATCAGCCAGATCGTCTCCCTGGTCGACATGTCAACGGACCAGGTCCGGTCCATCGCCACCGCATCCGAGCAGCAGTCTTCGGCCAGCGAGGAGATCAACCGGAGCATCGCCGACGTGAACCGCATCTCCTCGGAAACCTCCGACGCCATGCGGCAATCGGCGCAGGCCGTGGGCGAACTGGCCAATCAGGCCCAGGTGCTGAACACCCTGATCGAAAATATGAAGGCCGACAGCTGCGCCGGCTCGGACAGGACGCCCCTGCCGCTCGCCCAGGGCGGCGGCACCGGGCGCAAAGCCCTGACGAGCTGAAGAATATCACGCGGGGTGGAAATCAATGGAGCGCAATATGGATGAGAATATCCAAAAGAGAGACGAAACTCTTCTGCAACTGGTCACGTTCAACATATCGCAGGAGGAATTTGGCGTCGACATCCTCAAGGTGCAGGAAATCATCCGCACCATGGAGATCACCAAGGTGCCCCGCGCCCCGCAGTTCGTGGAAGGCGTCATCAATCTTCGCGGCAAGGTCATCCCGATCGTCGATTTGCGCGGGCGTTTCGGCATGGATCCCCGCAATCACGACAGCCAGACGCGAATTATCGTCGTCGAACTCAATGCGATGATCGTCGGCTTCGTGGTCGATGCGGTGTCCGAGGTGCTCCGTATTCCGGCGGACACGGTCGTGCCGCCGCCATCCATCGTTGCCGGAATCGACTCGGAATACATAAGCGGCATCGGCAAGCTCGAAGACCGGCTGCTTATCCTGATCGACCTGGAAAAATTGCTCTCCGCCGAGGAGCATGAGGCGATTGCCGG
>JADFXV010000143.1 GCA_015233395.1 Desulfovibrionaceae bacterium | reverse complement strand
CACACTGAAGGTCTTCAACAATGTCCCGCAAGGCATGGGCCGCAACCAGAATAATCTGGTTCTGCTCTTTAAAATGGTCAAAAAATTTGATATCCTTGGGGAAAAGGCTAAAGCCCATGCCGACCTCCGGATTGCCGCCAGTGATGTTGCGACAATAATGTCGCGGAAATATTTACTTTTCAGGTTCATACAAAACCAGACAGTGAAAGGCAATCCATCTGCCGCCATCTGAGGTCGCGCCGAGCGGAAGTTATTAATGGGAACGGAAAATGTCTTCATTTTCGCGCTCCTGTTTATAAGTATAACCGCGCTGTCAGCGCGGTTAGGCGGCTTCCGCCGTGGGAGCAAAAAGTACGATACTTTTTGCTTCCAGTAATAAAACCCGGCCACCGGACGCGGCGGGTAAATTTGTGACGCTATTGATTGTCAACCGGCACGGCTCCGCAGCTGGTTACGATTGCGCGTCCTTGCGGTCCCAGCATATAGTCCAGAAACTTTGCGACTTCCGGACTGGGGGCTTCCTTGGCGAAAAGCCAAAAAAAACGTGCAAGCTTGTAGCGGCCGGAACGCACGTTTTCCAAATCGACCGCCACTCCTTCGACGCGAAGGGCCTTTACGGCGCCGGTAACGTAACAAAACCCCTCATACCCGATCGCCTGCCGGGAGTGGGACACTTCCTGGAGCATGATCCCGCTCGATGCAAGCAGGGCCGCGCCGGGAAAGATTTTCTCGCCGTCCATGACCAACTTTCGCCAACTCTCGAATGTGCCGGAAGATGTGTCGCGTGAAAACACGGCGATGGCCTTGTTCTCGCCGCCGACTTCGCTCCAGTTGGTGATCTTGCCGGAAAAAATATCGCGCAGCTGCTCAAGCGAAACCCCGTTGACCGGATTGGCCGGGTTGACGATCGGACACAAAGCGTCGATGGTCATGGGCCGGGACATGATCCTCACTTTTTTGCTCGCCGCCAATTTGATTTCGCTTTCTTGCAACTCCCGCGAGGACATGGCGATGTCCGCGTAGCCGTCGATGAGCGCTTTGACGCCATTTCCCGAACCGCCCCCGGTGACCGCGACGGTCACGTCATTGTGCAGCGCGTTGTAGGACTCCACGATTTTGTGTATAATTGGCAGCATGGTCGTGGATCCGTTCACGATGATCTTTGATTGTGCTAAGGCTGTGCTGTGCATTATGGTCAACATTGCCAGAACTAATAGTTGCTTTTTCATGGGCACCCATCGAAGGAGTTGTTACTCCGAGCGGTAAATAGTTTATACGAAGCAGCATATTTTACTTGGCCAGACTAAAAGAACTTTTTAACAATGCGTAGTGTTGACAGCCGCGAAGCATCGTACATACCGCGCCATCAAGCTGTTTTATTAACGGAAGCAGAAAATTTCTTAATTTTCGTGCTCCTGTTTATAAGTATAACCGCGCTGTCAGCGCGGTTAGGCGGCTTCCGCCGTGGGAGCAAAAAGTAAGATACTTTTTGCTCCCAGTAATAATTCCAGTAGGAAGGGCATACACAGGGTTTCCAGGTTGAAGGTTGTGTATCATCTCCAAATTCTCCTCAGACTGCGTGGCCGCCGTCATCGAAGGCCATAGCGACCGAACAGCCTGCGTCCGTCCGCGCTATATTGATTTTGGCTCGAAATTGCGCCGCTTGTTCGCCGCCTACTCAAACTTTGAAATTTTTCCCCGGACGAAAAGGCCCTGAGTCTGCTCGAAACCGCGAACGGGTTTCCGGATCACCCTCATCCCGCCGCTTGGGAGCTCGAACTCGTCATTACCGTGCACGCCCTGGATTTTCTCTACTTCTGGCGCTTCCTGCCGCGCGCGAGAACGGTGTTCGAACGCTATATCCGGGAAATGCCCGCTGAAGAACGCCGGATCCTTCTGTTGTCCCAATACATTTTACTTCGCCAACGCGGAATCAGCGAACTCTTTCTCGACGGCCTGGTCGGGAAAAATTTCTTCAAAGCCCTGGCCTTTCACCTGGACCACGCTAAAAACTACTTTGATACCATCCAAAAGCTCTGCAACAAAAGTATATCCTCGGGAATACGAGTCCATCGCTTCCATCGGTCCCAATATCAACAAGAAAACGGCATCATCTTTCCGTGATCCGGGGAAAGTATTACTGGGAGCATAAAATTTTTATCTTTAGCTCCCAGCGGCGGACGCCGCTTGGCCCCGCCAAAAGCGGGGCCGTACAAATAAACAGGAGCGCGAAAAGGAAGAAATATTTTGCTCCCGTTAATTTGACGGAGTTAAACGACGACATTGCTGGCTGGCGGGGTGAGCATAAACTCAAGAATATGTCGGGCACGTCAAAAAACATCGGAAGGCATTATCGTGTAAATGGCCAGATCAGCTGGTATTAATTTTTAGCTCACCCTGAAAAATAATTCAAAATACACGCGATAACCAATCAAAAACTTAGCCGCTTATGGTTCGAGTCCATTGTCCGAATCACAAGGGCGGCCTGCGCCGCCCTTGTGACATCAGCCGCAACAGGCTACTTCCAGCCCGCTTCCTTTTCGCATTCTTTCATCTCCGCCTGGTGAGTTTTTTCCCAAGCGCTGATGGACAGGGTCTCGTTGTCACCCATTTTGTTGTTCATGCAGGTGCAGTACTTGGTGACCACTTCGGAGGCGACCTTTGCGTCTGCGTTGTCGGAAACGCATTTCGCAATCCATTTCATGTCGTCGGTCCCGGTAAAGGCGAGGCTCGCTAAAAACAGAGCACAGACGACCAAAATGGCAGACATGAAAAACTTCATCGTTCACTCCTGGGTTGCGGTTGTCACCCGAAAAATCCATTCAAGTGCAAAATTTTAACTAAATCGAGTGGCGATGGCAAGAACTTGGGAGTAGCCATTGGGCCAAATTGCAAGAGAATCCTGCTTGATTCTAATATTTGTCTTAACCAAGGTAAATTTGATTACTCTTCAGGCCTGACCTGCCCCTCAAAACCTGGTCCCTCCTGAATGCTGGAGGTATGACGAGGGGAGGTCCCTCCATTTTGGGGTCTACTTTCAATGAGAGTATTTGGCCCGATGGCGCCGCCCGTTGACCTGCC
>JADFXV010000142.1 GCA_015233395.1 Desulfovibrionaceae bacterium | reverse complement strand
GGGCCGGCGCCGCCGGCCGCCTCCTTGTCCACGAGTTCGAGCGCGGCCAGCCCGGCCGCCGCCACCCCGGCGGGCGGCGCGGTGGAATAGATGAAGGCGCGGCCCCGGTTCTTGACAAGCGAGATATAATCTCGGCTGGCGCAGAGATAACCGCCGCAGGCGCCGAAAGCCTTGCTGAGCGTGCCCATCTGGATGTCCACGTCCGCGTCGATTCCCAGTTCGCTCGCCAGGCCGCGCCCCCGGCCGAACACCCCGGCGGCGTGGGCCTCGTCGAGCACGACCAGGGTCCCGTGTTCGCGGCCGAGCCGGACGAACTCGCGCAGGTCCGGGATGTCCCCGTCCATGCTGAAGACCGATTCCGTGACCACGATTTTTCGCGTATGGCCGCGATGGGCCGCGAGCAGCTCGCCCAGGTGGGCCATGTCGTTGTGGCGGAAGCGGATCAGGCGCGCCCCGGAGAGCCGCGCGCCGTCGATCAGGCTCGCGTGGCTGAGTTTGTCGGCGAAGACCAGAGTATGGCGGTCCGCGAAGGCGGAAAACACGGCCAGGTTGGCGGCGTAGCCCGAGCCGAGCGCGAGCGCGGCCTCGGTTCCCTTGAACCGGGCCAGGGCGGCGTCGAGCGCGTCGTGGACGCGGCTGTTCCCGGCGACCAGGCGCGAGGCCCCGGAACCGGTCCCGTACCGTTTCGTCGCGTCCACGGCCGCCCGGATCAGTTCCGGCCGTCCGGCCAGGCCGAGGTAGTTGTTCGAGGCCAGGTTGAGCAGGGGGCGGCCCTGAAAAATGAGTTGCCTGTCCGCGCCATGGTCGATATCCGGGGTCTCGCGCGCAAGCGCTTCCCGGGCGAGCCGGGCGGTTTCCCCGGCGGCGTATCTGGAGTAGTCATCGTTCATCGGCTGGCCGGCCCAAGCGGCGATTTCGGAACAAGCGAGCGCGTCATGACCGAAAAAATCTGGCATCCCTGCATGCAGATGCACGACACGAGACAGCACCCGATCATCACCATCGACCGGGGACAAGGGATATACCTCTACGACGTCCAAGGCAATTCCTACATCGACGCCATCTCGTCCTGGTGGGTCAACCTGTTCGGCCACGCCAACCCGCGCATCGTCCGGGCGCTTACGCGGCAGGCGCAAAAGCTCGAACAGGTCATCTTCTCGGGCTTTTCCCACGAACCGGCCGAGCGCTTGAGCGAACGCCTGCTGGCGCTCTTGCCCGATGCGCTCACGAAGATTTTTTTCGCCGACAACGGCTCCTGCGCCGTGGAAGCGGCCCTGAAAATGTGCCGAGGCTACTTCCGCAACGCGGGCCACCCCGAAAAGACCAAATTCGCCTTCCTGACCCACGGCTACCACGGCGAGACCCTGGGCGCGCTGTCGGTGTGCGGCGAGGCGCTCTACCGCGACGCCTTCGCGCCGCTGATCGTCCCCCAGATCGAGGTCGTAGGCCCCGACTGCTTCCGCTGCCCGTTCGGCGAAACCCGCCAGGCCTGCGACGCGCCCTGCTTTGCGGCCATGGAGCGGGCCGTGGCCGGCAACGCGCGGGAACTGGCCGCGGTCATCGTCGAACCGCTGGTCCAGTGCGCCGGGAATTTCCGCATCTATCCGCCGGTCTACCTGCGCAAATTGCGCGAACTGACCAGGGAGGCCGGGGTCTTGCTCATCTTCGACGAAATCGCCGTGGGCTTTGGCCGCACCGGGACCATGTTCGCCCTGGAGCAGGCGGGCGTGCGCCCGGACCTGCTCTGCCTGTCCAAGGGCATTACCTCCGGGACCCTGCCCCTGTCGCTGGTGGCCGTCACCGAGGAGATCTACCAGGCCTTCTACGGCGAGTACGCCAAGCAAAAAGCCTTCCTGCATTCGCACAGCTACACCGGCAACGCCCTGGCCTGCGCCGTGGCCGTGGAGACCCTGAACATTTTTCGCGACGAGGACGCGCTCGCCGCCAATCGGCCCAAACACGCGCGGCTGCGCCGGGCGGTCGAGGAACGCTTCGGGGATTTCAAACACACCGGCGAAGTGCGCTCGCTCGGCTTCATCTGCGCCGTGGAACTGGTCGCGGACCGGGAAACCAAAGAGCCCTTCGACTGGAAACGCCGCCTCGGCTACCAAATCTACCGCAAGGCGCTCACGCGCGGAGCGCTTTTGCGCAACCTGGGCGAGATCATCTACTTCATGCCGCCCTACGTCATCACCGAGGACGAAATCGAGACGCTCGCCGACATCGCCTGGGCGGCGACCAGGGACGCGCTGGGGTAGGAAGAAAGCCTCCGGCGGCCAAAGGGGCTTAGCCCCTTTGGAATCCCATGGGGAATTTTGCGGGAGGCCGTATATGATGCGCTTTTTTATCAGCGGGACCGGGACCGGGGTGGGCAAGACCGTGTTTGCGGGCCTGTTCGCCCGCGATTTTTTGCGCGGCGGCAAGAGCGTGCGCTACGTCAAACCGGTGCAGACCGGACATCCGCCGGACGACGACGCGGCCGTGGTGCGCGAAATGTCCGGCCTGCCACCGGAGCGCGCCCGCATCCTGTACAGCGCGCCCGAACCGGTCGCCCCGAGCTGGGTCTTCGATCCGTTTCCCTTCGACGACGCAGTCGCACAAATCAACGCTGTCGCCGATGCCGGCGTGCTCATCGTGGAAAGCGCGGGGGGGCTGCTCGCGCCGCTGGGCGGCGGCAAGGCCAACGCCGATTTCATCAAAGCCTGCGGCCTCACGGTCATCCTGGTCACGCCCAACCGGTTAGGGGCCTTAAACGAGGCCATGCTGAACCTGTACTACCTCACCCGCGAACGCGCGCCTTTCCACGGTTTCGCCGTCAACGACCACCTCGCCCCGGACGCGGATTTCGCCGCGCGCAACAAACGCGAACTGGCCAAGCTCGCGCCGGGAAAGACGAGGTACGTTTTCGACGAGGCGATCAAGCGCCTGATATAGACATGCCCTCCGGCGGCCAAAGGGGCGTTGCCCCTTTGGAAACCCCACCGGGGGGCATGATGCCCCCCGGACCCCCTCGTCAGGGGGCGGGTCTCCAAAATGAAGGTCTTCCCTTTGCCCGCGTGAAAAACGCTTCCGGGCGGGACTCGGTTTTCGCGCAGCGAAAACCGAGT
>JADFXV010000141.1 GCA_015233395.1 Desulfovibrionaceae bacterium | reverse complement strand
ATCTACCGGGAAAATAATATTTATGTCATTTTTTTCAATGCCAAATGATCATGTTTTGCGACATGACGGATAGAAAACAAGCGGAAAGGCAAGCCAGAGAGAACGAGGAGGTGCTGCGTAAGATTTTGACCGGCATCAGGGCGGGGATATTCATCATTGACCCGGTCCGGTTTGTCATTGCCGATGTCAACCCCATCGCGGCGGAAATCGCCGGCCTTTCCCGTGAAGAGCTCATCGGAAAGCCCTGGGATCAAATCGGCTGGCGCGACATCAGCGGCGGTAAGGCCGCCGATTTGAGCTACACGCATGAAACCGGCGACGCGCCCAATCAGGAGCTGCTCATCGATCGCCCGGACGGCAAAATCGTCCCGGTCCTGAAGACCGTGCTCACGGCCGAAAAACAGGGCAAACTCCTGCTCTACGCGGTGGTTTTCGACATCTCCGAGCGAAAAGCGATCGAACACCAGCTGTTCATAGCCCAAAAGCTCGAATCCCTGGGCCCGCTCGCGGCGGGCATCGCCCACGAAATCAACACCCCGACGCAATACTTCAACAACAACATCCACTTCATCAAGGAAGCCTTCGAGCATATTTTCCCGATGTGCGGCGATTTTCGCCGCCTGCTGGAAGCGGCCAAGGCCGGTCCGGTGCCCAAAGACATCATCGAGGGCGTCGAGGCCGCCCTGGACAGGCACGACCTCAGCTATCTCGAGGAAGAGATGCCGGGCGCGATCGCGCAGACCCTGGAGGGCCTGGAGCGCATCAGCGTCATCGTGCGCTCGGTGAAGCAGTTCGCCCATCCCGGGGCCGCGGACATGGCGGCGGCGGACTTGAACGAGGCCCTGCGCAGTACGGTCATCGTCAGCCGCAACGAGTGGAAATACGTCGCCGAACTCAAAACCGACCTCGACCCCGGCCTGCCGCTGGTCGAATGCGTGATCAGCGAGATCAACCAGGTCGTGCTCAACCTCATCATCAACGCCGCCCACGCCATCGCCGAAGCGATCGAGGTCAATCCGCAGGGCACCTGGCTGATCACGCTGAGTTCGCGCAAAAACGGCCCCTGGGCGGAAATAAGCGTTTCCGACACCGGCCTGGGCATTCCCCCGGAAGTGCAGCCCAAAATATTCGATCCCTTCTTCACGACCAAGGAGGTCGGCAAAGGGACCGGGCAAGGGCTGGCCATCGCCCGCCGCATCGTCGTCGAAAAGCACAAGGGCGAGATATTTTTCGAGACCAGTCCCGGGCAAGGCACGACGTTCACCATCCGCCTGCCTTTGGACGGGCGCGGTTCCAATCGGGACGTGCAATGATCCCGGCCCAGGAATTTTCACGCCAAGCGTGAGCCCCGGCATAATTTCCCCACGCATGGAGGAATTGACGCATGGACGTACCGAGCAAGTCGAAAAAAGAATGGTCCGACCTTGTCACCGGCAAAAAAACGTACCAACTCGGGTTTTTCGCGGCCAAGATCCTGCTCGGCCGCCTGGTGGCTTCGGTCAACGGCAACCCCGAGCCGTCGAACATCGAGTCCTGCATCGACCAGATCTACAATCTGTACGCTAAAAACTCGGGTTCTCCCTCGGCGCAGCAAGACTTGCAGATCATTTTCGGCGCCAGCTCACTCAGCCAGGCGCTTTTGAGCGTTGAAGAGACCGCGAAACTGATCCAGGCCGGCAACGTCCTGCTGCTGGCCGGAGACGAATCCGCGTTGCGTACGCTGCCCAAGGGCAATTGGGTCGGCGGCACCATTCCCTACTTCATTTGCAGCGAAGACGGCGGACAGGCATCCAGGGAAAAGGTTTTCGTCACCGACGTCTCGGGCGTGGTGGAAGGCGCCGGGATTGTCGCCTACGACGCGGACAACCTGGCCCGGGTGTATTCCGACGGGCCTGCAAACGGGTTCAGCTTCGTCATCATTCCCGCCCAGAGCAAAGCGCATCTGGCCTTTGCCCTGAATGCCCCGCATTACCAGGACTTCGGCTCCCGGCCCCTGATCGGCTGGATCTCCGGCGTGCATCTCGACGAACTGGGCCACGCCGCCCCGAAGGTTTTCAACGGGCTTTCCGGGGAAGCGCTCGAGCAAGAGGCGATCGTGCTGCATGCCGGCATCCAGGCGGGCAAGGTCGTCGAAGCCGGGATCATCAACCTCTTCGAACAGGGCGAGGGGGACGTGCTCACCTTCCCGGACGAAGGTTTCTCGGCCAAGGACGTGCTCGTCAACGGGGAAAAAAAGAATTTCGCCGCCTACATCCTGAAACACAACCTGGACACCAAACTCCCGCTGGTGGCCGATTATTACGGCATCATGGTCAACATAAGCTTCCAGGGCTTTGACGAGGCCGAAGGGACGGTCAAGTTCTATGCCCCGGTCTTTCGGGGGATACCATACAAACTCGCCAAGCCCGTGGCCGATTACGGGGTGGCTTTCAAATCCAAGCTGGAGAGCCAGCGGCATCTGGCCCAGGAAAAGGTGGTTTTTTCCTGCAATTGCATTTTGAACTACCTGTACTCGAATCTCGAGGGCGAGACGACCAACCCGTTCGCCGGGCCCATCAGCTTCGGCGAGATCGCCTACCAGCTTCTCAACCAGACCTTGGTCTATCTGGAAGTCCACGAAGTCTGAGAACGGTCCCCGGAGGCAGCTTCCGGGCGCGCGGCAAAAAAAGAAGGGGTTATCTCTTTCTCGATAACCCCTTCGTCAACGCCTCGGGAAGGGCGCCCACCGAGCCGCACAAGGCCGGCCTGCGCTACGTAAGAGCCTTCTTTGTTTGTCCAGGTGGGCTCCCGCCGCCTTCGGCTTTCATTTCCTCGACAAGATTCTTGAGCACCTGCGCCTGGTTGGCAAGTTCTTCAACCGCTTGAGCGGAATGCCTCATTGTCTCCGAGGTCTCGGCGGAGATCCTGCTGACGTCTTCAATGGACCGGTTGATTTCCTCACTGGCTGAAGATTGTTCCTCCGAGGCCGTTGCAATGGATCGCACCTGATCGGAAGCCGCCTCAACCAAGGAGACAATCTCCTCCAGGGCCTCACCCGACTTGTTCGCCAAAGTCGTTGCCTCTTCGATGGTCTTTACGGAACGCTCGACGTTCTCGGTATTTTTCTTGGTCCCGGCCTGAATCCCCAAGATGGCGTCACCGACTTCCTTGGTGGCGGCCAT
>JADFXV010000140.1 GCA_015233395.1 Desulfovibrionaceae bacterium | reverse complement strand
CTGTTCATCGAGAAATCGATTGTCTCTTCTCGGAGGGATGCGGGCAATGGAATTGGACCTGGATTGTTCCCGGAAGCGTTGCGGCCAAGCGTAGGCTCGTCTTTTTGTTTGCTTATTTCCCTCTGAAATATTACATGGAACAAAAGAACGCAAGGTCATGAGCCGGATGCTTGCGCGCGCCGCGAGTCATGCCCGGGAGTGCAATACGGGCCGTGGCGGGCGGCTTTTCTTCGATCGATTCACAGCGCGCCGGATATTTTCAATCCCGAGTTGACCCCGAGATGTCCGTAAAGAACGTCTATCGAACCACCAGCCTTGTTTTGGCCCTCGGGTTGGCGCTGATCCTGCTCGGCAGTCCGGGCAACGACATTTTCAAATACGACGAAGTGATCTGGCTCGACTTCTTCGTGCGGGATCTTTTTTCCGGCTATCACCTGAAATGGTGGAACGTGGCCTGGAATCCGTACTTTTTCCCGGACGCGCTGCTCTATGTTCTCTTGTATCCCATCCCGGACATCGGAATCCGTCTCGGCTGCTACGCCATCGCCATGGCCGCCGGTCTCACCGGTTTTTTGACCGCGATCATCCGCCGTCTGACCGGCAAGGAGGTATGGCCCTGCCTGACGTACAGCCTGGCCGCCTGCACCCTCTTTGCGCTGGTCTTTTACCGGACGGCGATTTTGGAGTATGCGCTCATCCCGGTTTTTCACGGAGGGGCGGCCGTGCTCGGGCTTGGGGTTTTGTATCTGGCTCTTGGGTGCTTAGAAGGCGAACGCCGGCTTCGTTCGCTTTGGATCATGTCCGCCGTGATCCTCGCCGGGGTGTTCAGCGACGGCGTGGTGCTCTATTCGTACGTCGCGCCGCTCTTGATTACGCTTTTTCTTCTGATTCTTTCCCGCAGCGCGCAGCCCCGAAGCCTCGTCAGACTGATTCTCGCCGCCGCCGCCGCCGGCGCGCTCGGTTTCACCTTGCGAGACGCTGCCAACCGCTTCGGCTGGTTCGCCATTGACGTGAAGGTTCCCTTGACTCTGGAATTTTTCCAGACGCGGCTGACGAGCTTGCTCGGGGAACATTTCGGCCAATTTTTTCGCGGCGGATTGTCCGGCGCCGGCCTTGCGGTCCTTATGGTCCTCACTCTGGCGCCGCTGGCCGCGCGCGGCATTGCGGCCGCAAAATCCGCCCGGGGCCTTTCGATCCCGGCCGGACGGGCCATGCTGGCCTTGTTTACGGCCGTGGCGCCGCTTTTTACGGCCTTGTTCTATGTGGTTTTCATCGACCGCGAGATCATGCTGTTTCGCGCCATGTCGATCGTAATCGTCCCCTATTTTCTGGGCGCCGCCTTTTTCATGCTGTGCGACGTCCCTCGCGATCGAATAAAAATTTTGCTCCTGGTCCTGGCCTGCGTGGTTATGGCCTGGCTGCGCCGGGAGGCGCTCGTCTTTGGGCCGCAAGGTCATCTCACGGAACGCGCCGCGTTCACCGCCGCATTCGATGATGTCGCCGGCCGCCTGGGCCTGAGCCGGGGATTCGCCAAGCCGGAGTTGGCCAAACTGCTGACAAAATTCGCCGTCCCTCCTGTCTGGATCAATCAGATCACCGGCGACCTCGGACCGCACCATTATGTGGACAACCTGGAATGGTACGTTTTCGAGAAGGATTTCACCTGCCGCAGCTATGATTTCATCATCGAAACTCCGGAGATGACGCCGAAACTGCTCGACTCCTTCGGCCAGCCCAGGGCTCGCCTGCCTTACCGGGGATATGAGATTTGGGTCTACGACCGCGACAGCGACCTTGCTTTCCGCAACGTCATGAAGGCGCGCGTGTTGGCCGCGCTCGGCCGGGGCGATCTGATATCGTCGCCGGTTATCCGGGAATTGCGGCAACGCCGGGCCAACGGCGCCGCGTGCCTGGCCGAGAGCTGCGTTTATGTCCATCCCGGGGCGGGCCTGAGCATCGACTTCGATCCCCCGGCCGTCCACGATGTCCTGGAAATCTCCCTGGCCGGGGACGCCGCCTACAGCCTCCAGGCGCGAGGCGAGCAAGGCGAGGTCGTACAGGAGTTCGAAACGCCGCGCATCTCGGGGAACGCCGTCCTTCGAACGCATTTTTTTAAAATCGGGGGCGACGCCCGAAGCGGGAAAATCAAGACCGTGACCGTGACCACCCTTGATGGCCAAGGGAAATTCGCCGTGGGCCACGCCTTTTTGTATGACGACTGTCCTGTCTCCGGACACGGGGAGGCGGCGTGCGTTACTCGCTAGAGGCGGTCTTGGCGCTTCTTTTCTGCCTGGCTCTCGCCGGCCGGCTTTTCATGGCGCCCCCAACCGGGCATTTCGAGGAGCGAAAGACCGATTTCGCCGCGCTCGGCCAAGCCCTGGAGAAATACCGCCAAGACCACGGCGCGTATCCCGAAAGCGCCGGCTGGGACGGCTATTATGCCCCCTGGGGCAAGGCCGGACCGGACTGGATCAAGGGGCTTGCGCCGGACTACATTGCCCATCTGCCCTACGATCCGCGCGGCGAGTCCGCGCCAACCAGGCAATATTATTATAAATCGGACGGCAAGGATTACAAACTCATCGCGCACCATGTCGAAGACTGCGACAAGGCGAAAGGCGATCCCCTGGTGCATGTCGATCCTGCCCGGGATTGCTTCGCTTATGGCGTCTGGACTCCGAATGCCCGGTTATGGTGACGTGGCCTGCTCCCATAAGGCCGGGTCAGGAAACCGCCCAGGCCGGCTATTTTCTCAAATAAACCAGCTGGAAGGTGGTCAAGCGCAGTCGCTGGCAGATGATGTTGGCCGTTTTCCTCATGATTTTGAGGCCCAAGGCCGGATTGGCCGCCGCCAGTTCCTCAAAGCTTTCGGCCGAAAAAATGAGCAGGGTCACTTTATCCCGGGCCGTGGCCGTGGCCGAACGTGGCGCGTCATCGATGAAGGTCATCTCGCCGAACAAGGCGCCGCGCGAGAGGGTGACGATGATGCGCCCCGAGGAATCGCTGCTTCCCTTGAGAATATCCACATGCCCGTCGATGACGAAGGCCATGTAGTTGTTCAAATCCCCTTCTTGGAAGATGCATTCTCCGGGTTCGTGGGTCTGAAGCCGCAGATATTGGGCGATGGCGTTCGTTTCTTCCTGGGTGAAGGCGCTGCCCCAGGGGGTCTTGCCAAACATCGCGATGATTTCTTCCCCATCCGCCATGCCGCCCCCCGGTTTTAAGCGTTACCAGCAACAGTCGCCAGGCCTGGCTACCGGTGGAAGTGGCTTCCGTCAAGCAGTCGCTTCCACAACGTTCTTGCAATGCCGTGATTTTGTTGGAGCCAGCGGGGAGACTCGAACTCCCGACCTGCTGATTACGAAT
>JADFXV010000013.1 GCA_015233395.1 Desulfovibrionaceae bacterium | reverse complement strand
CCGGACCCCCGCGTTAGGGGGCACGGCCGCGCCCCTGGCGAGGGGGTGCGGGGGTATCATGCCCCCCGGCGCAGGAGTTCAGAGGAGGCGCAGCCTCCTCTGGTCCGTTTTCCCGGCTCGTCACCTGAAATACAGCGAATTCATGGCTTGGGAGAGAAAGTAGATGTTTTGCTCGTAGACCTCGCGGGCCGCTTCGGGGCTTTCGCCCAGGGTGTAGGCGGTGATGGTGAACATAAGCGCGCCCCGGATCAGGTATTTCTGGTCCACGAACTGCCACACCACGCCCTCGCCGCGCCGGACCATACGCAGGTATTTAGCCTGGTAGGCCCGCAGGCGCCAGGTGTGGGCCGGTTCGCATTCGACGCTTTGGCCCTTGAGCTGTTCCCGGATGAAGGTCTTGACCTGTTCGCAGTTGAGAAAATCGTCGCGCATGGTGATCAGGTTTTCCGCCCTCGGCGCGACGCAGACGTAGATTTTGCAGTTCTCGTCTTTGATCGCTTCGGCGCGGGCCAGGCAATCGGCGGTCTTGGAAGCGGTGAATTTCCAGTCCTTGGGCGGCATGAAGCTGAAATCGAATTCGTCGTTGACGTAGCGGCCGGTCGCGGGCGGCTCACAGGCGGCCGGAATGCTCAGCGCCAGGACGGCCGCGAACGCCGCAACGAGCGCGCGCGCCCTCCCGCCGGACCGGCGCGGCTCAGCTCGCGGGCTCAAGGGAAGGCCCGGCCACGCCGGCGGGGATGTCCGGCCCGTCGAGGAACTTCGCGTCGACGTTCTCCCCGGCCATTTTTTTGGCCAGGAAGGTCTGCAGCTTTTTGGCTTCGGTAAAATCCGGATTGATTTCTAGCGCTCTGGCGATGCTTTCGGAGGCGGCCTGCGTGTCCCCGGCTTCAAGGCAGGCCCGGGCCATGTTGAAAAGCAGGTGTTCGTCGTCGGGATTGCCTTTGAGCGCGGTTTGGTAATAGGTGATCGCCTCGGTAAAGAGCCCCCCCTTGCGCAGGCCGATGCCGAAGGAGTTGAACTGGTGGCGCTGCTCTTCCCGGAAGGCGGCGTCGTTGTTTAAGATGACCGCCAGGACTTTTTTGACCTTGTTGTAGTCGCCCTTGTCGCAATAGACCGAGCCCAGGCCGAGGTTGGCCGAGGCGTTGGACTCGTCGACCATGACGGCCTTGAGGAATTCTTTTTCCGCCTGCTCCAGATCGCCCTTGCTGTAGCATTCCTCGCCCCGGTCCAGCTTGGCCTTCAAGGTTTTCAGGGCCGGAACGGTGTATCTGTTGTAGTAATCGGTTTCCGGAAAATAGCATTTGGCGAATTCGCCCGAGCCGACGATGGTGACGATCCCGGACGGCACGTGATTGGTGTTGAGCGGCTGCAGTTCGTAACGGTCGTCGTCGAGGCGCCGCACGAACCAATAGGTGACCGACTGGTGGCTTTTTTGGGTCAGCCCCGTACCGATATCTTCGGACTTGCGATAGGAATACACGCCGAGAATACGTGGATACATGGTCCTTCCTGGTCTGATCGGGATGACCGGGCCGCGCGCCGGAGGCTGCCGCCGGAATTGAAACTGAAACTGCCGTATACCCGAAAAAATCGCGCCGGTCACTCCTTCAACCCGGATACGGCCCAATGGGGGGGTAAAGAGGAAAAATCCCGTCCCGGCGGGCGGTTGCCGCGCGGTCTGAAAAGACCGGTCGCCGAGGCGACGGATTGCGGCGCATGTTGACATTCCATGGTATTTCATCGAATCAGAGCATGTGCTGGGAAGATGTTGGGGATTTGCCCATTGACCTGGGAGAGGCCCACGGAGGGCGCGATGCCAAGACAGGAGCGATGCAAAACCGGGTATCCCGGCGTGTATTACATCATGGGAACGTTCAGCGCCACGGGCATGCCCGAGAAGATTTACTACATCTACTATCGCCTGGGCGGCAGGCAGATCGAAGAAAAGGCCGGGCGCCAGTACCAGGACGGCATGACCCCGGTCCGCGCGGCCATGATCCGCGCCGAACGCATCCAGGGTAAGGACCGTCCCTTCGCATAGGACCGGGAGCGGAAAATGTCTTCCTTTTCGAGGGACTTGTAAAAATAGTGGTTTCTTTAACGCCTCCGGCGGCCAAAGGGCTGCGCCCTTTGGAATCCCCTATAATTTAAGGATTTATTCAGCCGTATTACGACTCGGACATGGCGGAGAATGAATTTTGCAAGTCCCTCTTTGGTTTTCTGCTTTCAAGCCTGAACGCGGCGGCCCTTTGAAGAGAAAAGCCAGAACCACTGATATTTTCCCAAGGGGCTCCGCCCCCGGCCCCCATGAAAGCGGAAAGCGAATTTCTGGGTTAGGACACCCCGATACATATGCCCCCGGCGCACCCGAAGTATGCTGCTGGGGCAGCGCTGGGCCAAGGCTTGGCTGGACGGCTAGGCCACGATGACCATATGCAGGTCGCAGACGTTGGTCATGGTCGGACCGGTCTTGAGCAGACGGCCCAAGGCCGCGAAGAAATGATAGGAGTCGTTGTTTTGCATGGCGGCCTCGATGGATAGGCCATTGGCCTCGGCCTCGGCAAGCAGCCCGGCCGAGGCGAACGCGCCGGCCGCGTCCGTCGGGCCGTCGCTGCCGTCGGTCGAGGCGGAGAGAAAAAAGATGCCCCGGCCGCCAAGCTCGTCCTTGGCCAGTTCGGCCAAAAAGGCCAAAGCCATTTCCTGGTTGCGCCCGCCCTTGCCCGTTCCCCTGAGCGAAACCACGGTCTCGCCCCCGGCGATCACGCAGGCGGGCGGGGCGGCGAGCAGGCCGCGAGCGCGTACGTCCCGGGCGATGGCGTAAAAGAATTTCGCCGCCTCCCGGGCTTCCCCGGTCAGGGCGCTGGTCAGGGGGACGACGGCGTAGCCGAGCGCGGCGGCCTCGTCGCGGGCCGCGACCAAGGCGGCGTGGTTGGAGCCGATCAGAATGTTGGTGGCCAGAGAGGCTGCCGGATCGCCCTTCTTGGGCGTCTCCGCGATCCTGCCGCTCGCCCCGAGACGCAACGCGGCCATCACGTTCGCCGGAGCGCTGCCCGGAGCGCTGCCGGTCAGCTTGTATTTCTCCACGATCGCAAGCGCCTGGGCGAAAGTGGTCTCGTCGGTGGTGGTCAGGCCCGAGGCGATGGTGTCCAGACGGTCGCCGACCACGTCGGACAGGATGAAATTCAGGCTCGCGGCCGGGGCCATCAGACGCAGCAGACGGCCGCCCTTGACCCCGGAAATGTGCTTGCGCACACAGTTGATCTCGGTGATGTCCGCGCCGCTGGCGAGCAGCGCCCCGGTGATCGCCTGCTTGTCGCCCAAAGTCAGGCGCACGCCGTTTTCGGCGTCCTCGTGAACCAGCGGAAAAGGCAAGATCGCCGAACCGCCGCCGGAAACCATATTCAAAATCAAGGCGCCCGCATCCGCGCCGCGCGCCAAAGCGGCGATACGCTCGGCCGCGGCCACGCCGTTCTCGTCCGGAGTGGGATGGCCCGACTCGACAACCTCGATCCGGGACAACTTCTCCGCATGCCCGTACTTGACCGCGACCAGTCCCCCGGAAATCCTGTCGCCCAGGATGTCTTCCACGGCCCTGGCCATGCGCGCCGAAGCCTTGCCCGCGCCCAAAACCAAAATCCGCTCGAAAGAGTCCAGGTTCACCCGGTGACGGACATCCTCGAACTCCACCGCCAACTCGCCGCCCTCAAGCCGCACATGGTCGACAATCATCCTGTACGGATCGACACGCTCAAGCGCCGCCTGAAAAATCGCGCGCAAATCATCGAATTCCTTCGTCAAGACGTCCTCCCGCCCCCAGGGGCGCTGCCCCTGGGCCCCGCTGGGGCTCCGCCCCAGGCCCCGCCGGGGGCGATGATCGCCCCCGGACCCCCTCGACAGGGGGCTGGGTACGAACCTTATTGTGTCGTGAACGGAATATTGTAAATAAAGCTGTTGTATTTCTTGAAACCATAAAATTTTTGGGAGGAGGGGGTTCGGGGGAGGAACCTTTTTTTTAAAAAAGGTTCCTCCCCCGATTCCTCTTTCCCTTCTTCTTCTTCTCTCCCCCTCTATCCTCTTTCCCCGGCCGGGGCCGGGGCGGATTTGGGGATGTTGACGCTTTTGGGGATGAAGATCAGCACGAGCGCGGCGCCGAGCAGCAGCGCGGCGGCGATGATGTACAGGGCGGCCGAGGGGTCGTCGGAGTATGCTTTGGCCCAGATGGGCACGTTCGGGCCGACGTAGCCGCCCAGGTTGCCGATGGAGTTGACGATGCCGATGCCGGCGGCGGCGGCGGTGCCGGCCAGGAAGGCCGAGGGCATGGGCCAGAACAGCGGCATCGAGCCGACCACGCCGAGCGTGCCGACGGACAGGAAGGCGATCGAGGCCCAGGGGTTGGCGGCGTAGATGCCGCTTAAAATCAGGCCCAGGGCGCCGGCGGTCACGTTGGCGACGTAATGCCAGCGGCGTTCGCCGGTGCGGTCGGAATGATTGCTCAAAAGGATCATGCCGACCACGGCCACGCCGTAGGGGATGGCCGAGATCAGGCCGACTTCCAGGTAGCCTTTGAGTCCGAAGGCCTTGACGATCGTCGGCAGCCAGAAGGCGATGCCGTAGAGGCCGATCATCAGGGTGAAGTAGATGGCGCACAGAACCCAGACCTTGAAGCTTTTGAAGGCGTCGGAGAGCTTGTGTTCGATTTTGTGCTTGTCCTCGGCCAGGATGTTGGCGGCGAGCAGCGCTTTTTCCTCGCCGTCAAGCCACTTGGCGTCTTCGATGTTGGAGTCGAGGTAGAAGATGACGATGACGCCGACCAGGATCGAGGGAACGCCCTCGGCCAAAAACAGCCATTGCCAGCCGGCGAAGTGAAGCCACCCGGAGAGAGTGTCCATGATCAGGCCCGAGACCGGATTGCCGATCACGCCCGAGACCGCGATGGCCGCGACGAACCAGGCGGTGCGCGAGGAGCGCATGTTCGAGGGGTACCACAGGGTCAGGTAGAAGATGATCCCCGGGAAGAACCCGGCTTCGGCCAGGCCCAGGATGAAGCGCAGGGCGTAGAATTCCCATTCGCTGGTCACGAACATCATCAGCGAGGAAATAATGCCCCAACTGATCATGATCCGGGCGATCCACATGCGCGCCCCGAATTTTTTGAGCAGGATGTTGCTTGGCACCTCGAAGAAGAAATAGCCGATGAAGAAGATGCCGGCGCCCGTGGCGAAGGCGGCGTCGCTCATGGACAGGGCCTTGAGCATCTGCAGTTTGGCGAAGCCCACGTTGACCCGGTCGAGATAGGCCAGGATGTAGCACAGGAACAAAAAGGGAATCAGGCGGAAATCGACCTTGGAGTAGGTCTTTCTTTCGAAGATCGGGTCCGTGTTCATGCGCTGACGACCTCCTTTCGCTATACGGTTTGCACCTGCGGGGGAGTCCGCTTTCGCCGTTCGTCGCACAGACGCGGCCCGTGAAACGCCCGGGACTCGGTGAGCCGGCGGGCCGAGGCCGTTTGAGAGGGTTGGCCCGGGACTTTTCCCGGGCGCGGGGGCTATTCTTTACGAGGATTTTACTCCAATTACCCCGAAATTGACAAGCATGTCCACCACTTCGCACAGCGGCAGGCCGACGACGTTGGTGTAGGAGCCGTGCACGCTCTCGACCATGAACGCCCCTTTGCCCTGGACCGCGTACGCCCCGGCCTTGTCCATGGGTTCGCCGGTGGCCACGTAGGCCGCGATCGCCTGGGGATCGAGCCAGCTGAAGCTCACCTTCGAGCTGACCGTGAAATCGACCGTCGCCCCGCCGGGCGCGGACAGGCAACAGCCGGTCACCACCAGATGTTCGCGTCCGGCCAGGGCTTCCAGCATCCGGACCGCGCCGGCCGGGTCGCGAGGCTTGCCCAGGATCGATCCGTCCACGGCCACCACGGTGTCCGCCGCCAGGACAAAGGCGTCGGGGTGATTTGAGGCGATGTCCAGGGCCTTGTGCTTGGCCGCGCGCAGGGCGTAGGCTGCGGGAGTCTCGCCCTCGCCCGGCTCCGGCTCCGGGGATTGCGGCGCGGCGATGGTGAAGTCGATGCCCAGTTGCGACAGCATCTCGCGCCGCCTGGGAGAACCCGAGGCCAGGACCAGGGTTGCGAGCGTGATGAAGGGGCCGGCCGCATCGGCCGAATGGATTGAACCGGGAAGACCCGGCGCGACAAGCCCGGTTTTGGAGCGGCCGGTCACGGGCGGACCGCCGGGGCGAGCAGGGCTTCGCGCAGGGCCTCGTCCAGCGAGGGATGGGGAAAAATAAAGCGTTCGGCGTCCTGCCTTGTCCAGCCGGCGGCCACGATCATGGCCGCGGGCGTGGCCAGGGTGGAGGCGTTGTGTCCGAGCGCGGCCAGTCCGGCGACCCGGCCGTCTACCCAGACGGCCTTGACCAGTCCGGCGGTCTGGCCATGGGCCTGGGCCATGGGGTTGGCGGCCATAAAGGCGCGCGAGACGGTGAAGTCCGCGCCCGACCGGGCGAGTTCCTCGGCCGCGGCGCCGGCGCGCATGGCCTCGACGCCGCCGTAGATGCAAAAGGGGATCACGCCCGGAGCGTAAGGCTTCGCCTGGTTGCCCGCAAGGACGGCCGCCGCGTGGCCGGCGGCGTAGGCGGCCTGGTGCGCGGCGGCGTGGGCCAGGAGCCAGCGGCCGTTCACGTCGCCCACGGCGTAGACGTCCGGGGCGGCCAGGAGGTCCGCGCCGGTTTCGATGAACCCGGCCGCGTTCAAGGCGATCGCGTACTCTTCAAGCCCCAGTCCGGCGGAGTTGGGCGCGCGTCCGGCAGCGATCAGGGCCTTGTCCGCGAAAAATTCCTCGCCGTTCTCAAGGCTGAGCCTGGCGCGGCCCTCGAAGGCGGCGACGCCGGCCGCCGTGATCCCGGTCAGCACGGCCACGCCCTTGCGCTTGAAATATTGGGCCAGGGCGTTCCCGATCTCCGGGTCTTCGGACGGGGCCAGGCGCGGCGCCGCTTCGACGATGGTCACGGTCGTTCCCAGGCGCGAGAAGATCTCGGCCATTTCCAGGCCGATGGCCCCGCTGCCGACGATCATCAGGCTTTGCGGCGGGGTTTCAAGCGCCAGCACGGCGTCGGAATCGAGCACTGCGTCGCCGTCCGGGGCAAGCGAGCGGGGATAACCCGGGCGCGAGCCCGCAGCCAGGACGCACTTGGCGAAACCTACGGTTTTCTCGCCGTCTTCGGCGGCGATCCGGGCGGCGTTGCCCGGCATGAGTTTGGCCCGGCCCGCGAAAACCTCGACCCCGGCCTTTTTCAGGGCTTCGGCCATGGCCTTGCGCGACCCGGCCAAAAGCCGCTCCTTTCTGGCCTGCAAGGCGGCAAGGTCCACGTGCGCCGCGCCCGAGGCGAGCCTGAGGCGGCTTTGGCAGGCGAGTTCCTCGATGGCGCAGGTCGCGCCGAGCATGAGTTTGGTCGGGATGCAGCCGCGATTGAGGCAGGTTCCGCCAAGCGCCCCGGCTTCGGCCAGGGCGACGCGCAAACCCAGGCGCGCGCCGGTCAGGGCCGCTTCGTACCCGGCCGGACCGCCGCCGATGACCAGGAGGTCGAAGATATTAATGGTAGCGTTCAATTTAGATCTCTAATTATACTACATTTTTCCTTAATTAAAACATCACTTTGAACACCAATTTTTTCTTCACCATTTACCGTTATTTCATTTACTTTTAAATTATTTTTTTTTAACGATAATATTTTGAACTGATAGCACCTTCCGCTTCCCAAACAATAAAAAGTGTCATCGACAGAAATATTTGAATTGTTAAATTTAATTATCGAGATATTATTTTGATAATTATGTTCTACAGTTCCGTCTATTTTAACAATACTGTTAGCCAATTTAATTTCTAGTATATTTTTTATTATTAATTCATATAAGGATAAACATAGTGATTTAATAAACGTACAAGACTCTTGTAAAAGTGAGTAGCCTCGAATTTGGTCTATTTCACCGTGAGATACAGTATTGCGCTCGTCAATAAAGTCATTTAGCTCGTTTGTAACGTTTAAATGACTCCCTTTAGATTTAAAATAGTCATTAATTATTGGGTGATTTGTGAGCCAGTTCTCGGTGTCTCTAATGTTTACTCTGTTAAAAAGTGATAAAAGCAAAGAAAAATTTATATTTTTGTCGTGATTAGTAAATGCATCAGACAGTAGGGAGTAGCTTGAATCATTTGTTAAAGATTTATAATATGGTTCAATAACATCTAGTTCTGATAAGTTCTTGAAGTTTTTCCTGTCAATTTTATCAAGAACTACAGATATACCTTTTCTGTGGTTTTGTTTAATGGCATCAGCAAGGTCAGCGTATTTATATTGTTTTTGAATGAATGATAAATATCCGGACAATAAGGTTTCAATAAAAATTTCATATACAACATATAACTGGGAATAAGTTGCCCTGTGGTCGAATATTTTCCATGCTGTTAGAGGTGGAATATCTATTTGAATTTTTTCAAATGTTATCTCCGTATTTCTGATTTTTTCGTTTATTGTAAGTATTTTTTGAATCGTTTCAATTTCAAGGTAAGATTTTTGTAGTATGTGGTTAAGCATAACTGCATGTTATGAAATTATAAATTTTAGCATGTCTTGGTATAAACTTATTCTTCGTTCGATATCTGCCTTGGTGTTACCTCTTCCAGTGAATGTGCCTTCTGGATTAGCTAGAAATAATTTTTTTGTTGATTCGACAATTAACGTTTTTTTTCTTAGTAATTTCTCTGAATAGTTTATGTATTTTGAAATACCTACCATGACGGAATCATAGAATGATTTATGTGGGCGCAAGGACCATATATTTTTATTTATATTGTATGGTTTAAAAAGTTGTCCTTGATATATTTCGTGGGCTATTGTTAAAGTTTTTATAAATAAATTTTCTAAGATTTCAACATCTTTGTTTGTAAATGTTGCACTTTTTATCATGTATAGATCAAGAAAGCCTTGCATCCCTTTTGTATATCTTTCAACATGTCTAAGGGCAAAGAACCTTAAAATGATCTCTAAATCTTCCATTTTTTCATAAATTTTATGTTTTTTAATTTCATGCGCGGGGTTGATGTTCTCTTCATCAGAATATTCGGGCAAACTCCAGCTTCTTCGAAAAATTTTATTTCGCGATAATAAATGTAAGAGGTCATTCATCGCCCCACTGTTCATGGAATTTCTGATTTCTTGTCTTTCTAATTTTATGCCACCGGTATTGAGTCGTTCAAAAACAATCTGTCGTAAAAGTAATGCTTCTTCTGCATCAGGGGCAGATTCTTTTAATAAAACAATATAAGCAATTGATCTTCTGTCGATTCCCGCGCGAATTTTTGATGGTAAGGTTTTATAAGTACGCCCGTTAAGTTCAGACCATTGTTGAAGGCCTTTTAATTTGAACTCGTTGTCATAAAATGATTTTATTGCGCTGATACGTTGTTGTCCGTCCATCACTTCATAAGAATTGAAATTTTTTTCATACAAAAAAAGTGGAGGCACAGGAACATTCATAATGAATGATTCTATTAATTTTGACTGGCGTTCGGTGTCCCATCTATTTCTTCTCTGGTAAAATGGCCGTAGTTCCATGTAATTGGGGCGACGTAGTGCATCAACAAAATTTGGTAGTTTTTCTCTGTTTGATTCAGTTACTATTCTTTGCTCCCCTTTTTCATATTTTTTATTTATATCCTCGTCGCTTGGGCGTAGTAATATAGCTTTATATGACTTGTCCCACATATTTGATTCAGATGGAGAAATTAATTCCATGTTAATACCCATATTGTTAAAATTTTTGATTCCTATTTTGATATTAAATCTATAAAATTGAGATCAAAAAAATGTCAATATGATTACCGCGCCGGCGCCAAATCGGCGGTCAGGACCATGTCTCGGGCGGCTTTGGTTTCGTCGAGCCGGCCGACGGGCATGGCGCGCGGCGCTGCCTTGACTTCCTCCGGGGCGTGTTCGGCCTGGGCCGCGATCCGTTGCAGGTCTTCGACGAAGAGGTCGAGGGTGTCCTTGCTCTCGGTTTCGGTCGGTTCGATCATCACCGCTTCCTTGACGATCAGGGGGAAATAGATCGTGGGCGCGTGGTGGCCCCGGTCGAGCAGGGCCTTGGCCAGGTCCAGGGCCCGCACGCCGGTCGCCTGGGCCGATTTCTCGGCCGAGGCCACGAACTCGTGCATGCAGATGCGGTTGTACGGGATGTCGAGACAGGACTCCAGGCGCACGCGCAGGTAGTTGGCCGCCAGCACCGCCTGCTCGGAAACCCGGATCAGGCCCTCGCGGCCCAGGCGCAGGATATAGGCGTAGGCCTTGAGGATGACCCCGAAATTGCCGTAGAGCGGGGCCACGTAGCCGATCGACTTGGGGTAGTCGTAGTCCAGGTAGTACAGGCCTTCCTCGTCCTTGACCACGCGCGAGATGGGCAGGTACGGGGCCAGCGCCGCGCTCACCCCGACCGGTCCCGAGCCCGGGCCGCCGCCGCCGTGCGGGGTGGCGAAGGTCTTGTGCAGATTGACGTGCATCACGTCGAAACCGGCGTCGCCCGGGCGCATTTTGCCCAAAATGGCGTTTAAGTTCGCGCCGTCGTAATAGAGCAGCGCCCCGGCGTCGTGGATCATGTCCACGATTTTGGGCAGGTGGCGCTCGAAAAGGCCCAGGGTGTTGGGACAGGTGAGCATGACCGCGGCCACGGAATCGTCGAGCGCGGCGGCCAGCGCCTCGGGATCGACGATGCCGTCCCTGGAGGCGACGCTCACCACCTCGAAGCCGGCGATGGCCGCCGAGGCCGGATTTGTGCCGTGCGCCGAATCCGGGCAGAGGATCTTGGTTTTCTTGTTACCCCGGTCGGCGTGGTAGGCGGCGATGATCAGCGCGCCGGTGAGTTCCCCGTGCGCCCCGGCCATGGGGTGCAGGGTGAAGGCGTCCATGCCGGTGATCTCGCACAAAAGCCTCTCGGTCTCGTAGATAACCTCCAGCGATCCCTGGCACCATTTCGCGGCCACGCACAGCTGCGGGGCCAGGGGATGCAGGCGGGCGAAGCCGGGAAGATTGGCCACGACCTCGGTGAATTTGGGGTTGTACTTCATGGTGCAGGAGCCCAGCGGATAGAAATTGGCGTCCACGCCGAAGTTCAGCCGCGAGAGCCTGGTGAAGTGGCGCACCACGTCGAGTTCCGAAAGCGACGGCAGGTTCGCCTCCCGGCCGCGCAAAAGTCCGGCCGGAATGAAATCGGACGCGCTTGCCGCGGGCTTCTCCTGCCAGACGCCCTCGCGGCCGGCCCTGGATTTCTCGAAGACGGTCCTCATTGCAGCGCTCCTATCATGTCGGCCAGGGTGTCGATGTCGGAGAGGCGGTGCTTTTCCGTGCAGCAGACCACCAGGGCGTTTTCGAGCCCGGGATAATAGCGCGTCAGCGGAAAGCCCGGGACGTACTGCCAGCGCATCAGATTGGAGCAGCTCTCCAGGGCCGTGCCCGGCAAAACCACGGTGAACTCGTTGGCGAAGGGCGCGTCGTTGAGCAGGCGCACGCCCGGAATCGCGGTCAAGCGCTGGGCCGCGTAATGGGCCTTTTCCACGGAATTGAGCGCCTGGCGGCGCAGGCCCTCGTCTCCGAGCAGGCACAGGTGGATGAGCACCCGCAAGGCGCACAGGGCTTGGTTGGAGCAGATGTTGGACGTGGCCTTCTGGCGGCGGATGTGCTGCTCCCTGGCTTGCAGGGTGAGCACGTAGCCGGTGCGGCCGTTGGCGTCGGCGGTGCGTCCGACGATGCGCCCGGGCATCTGGCGCGCCAGTTCCTTGGTGCAGGTCATGACGCCCAGGTACGGGCCGCCGAAGGACAGGGGCAGCCCGAGGCTTTGCCCCTCGGCCACGCAGATGTCCGCGCCCATGGACCGGGGCGTGGCCAGAAGCGAGGCCATGACCGGATAGGCGCTTGCGATCGATAGCGCGCCGAGCGACTTGGCCTTGGCGAAAAGCGCCGCGTAATCCTGGACCGCGCCGAAGAAATTGGGATTTTGCACCACCACGGCGGCGCACCGGGAATCCAGGGCGGCTTCGAAGGCCGTAAAATCGGTCAGGCCGTCCGCATGCGGCACGGTCGTGAGCGTCAGCCCCAGCTTTTCGGTGAAGGTGGCCAGCATGGTGCGGTAAATCGGGCTGACCGTCTCGCAGATCAGGGCCGTGGCGCGCTTGGTCTGGCGCACGGCCATCATCAGGGCTTCGTAAATGGCCGTGCCGCCGTCGTAGACCGAGGCGTTGGCCACGTCCATGCCGAACAGGCGGCAGACCGCCGTCTGGAATTCGAAGATCGCCTGGAGCGTGCCCTGGGAAGCCTCGGCCTGGTAGGGTGTGTAGGCGGTGTAGAATTCGCCGCGCGAGGCCAGGGCGTCCACGGCCGAAGGCACGTAATGGTCGTAAAATCCGGCGCCGAGAAAACTCACGAAGTCGATGCGGTTCTTGGCCGCCAAGGCTTCGAGCCGGTCGCGCACGCCCATCTCGGTCATGCCCGGCGGCAGATCGAAACTGGCCGGCCGCAGCTCTCGCGGTATGTCGGCGAAAAGTTCCTCGACGTTTGCCACGCCGACGCTTTGAAGCATCTCCCGGACTTCCTCCGGGGTGTGGGGAATATACGGCATCGCTCGTCTCCAAAACGGCCCGGCCGGGGCCTGGCGGTTAGTGGTCCGAGGCCGCGACGGCTTCGTAATCTCCGGCGGACAGCAGATTCTCCGGCGCGGCCGCGAGCTTCACCTTGACCAGCCAGCCCCGGCCGTAAGGCTCCCTGTTGACCAGCTCCGGCTCCGAAGCGAGCGCCTCGTTCACGGCCGAGACTTCGCCGGTCACCGGCGAATACAGATCGCTGGCCGCCTTGACCGACTCGATCGAACCAAGCTCCGCGCCTTCCGTGAGTCCGGCCCCGAGCGCGGGCAAATCGACGAAGGTGATGTCGCCGAGCTGCTCCTGGGCGAAATCGGTGATGCCGACAACGGCCGTATCGCCCTCGATCCGGGCCCACTCGTGCGACTTGGTGTATTTGAGATCCCCTGGAATCATGACCTGCTCCTTTTGGGCCTGTTGGCCGCATTGCGGCGCGATCCGGCCACTATATCAAGGGCAAGCGCCAGGGGCAAGGCGGACGGAGATGGGGGAGGGCGGGGAGGGGCGGGGAGGGGAGGGGATAAGAGGAACCGGGGGAAAACCCCTGTTTGTGGCGGAGGGCGTCGGCCAGCGCTACGCGCTGACGACGCAAGGCGAGAGTAGAAAATGGGGACATTTTCAACTCTCGCTTTGCCCCGGAACCTCTTTCCCCAAAAAAACTTTCATGGGGGGAACATATAATTTTCCAAAAACCACGGGGTTATGTGTGAATAACAGAGCCCCCGTCGCGGGGGTCCGGGGGCGATCATCGCCCCCGGCGGGGTCTGGGGCGGAGCCCCAGCGGGATGGGGGTCCAGGGGGAAGGGCTGCGCCCTTCCCCCTGGCCGGAGGCATTGCCTTTACTCCAGCAATTTGAGCAGGCGTTGGATGCGTTCGGGGTCGAAGTCGTGCACCGAGGCGATATCGCCTTGGGAGGCGGGATCGATGACGGTGTCTTGGGCCGGCGCGGCCAGATTTTTGGCTTCGGCGCTGACGGAAACGACGTCCGTTGCCCGCGCCGGCGCGGGCGCGTGGTATGGATTTTCGCCGGGCTGGGCTACGGGTGCGGCCGGGTTCGCGGCTATGGCGGCAATGGGCATGATTTTCCCTCCATCGGATACGCGTCCGGTTCATGCCAAAACCATGCCCAGGGCGCGGGCCGGGCGCAGGGCGCGCCAGCTTCGGGCGCGTCTCTTGCGAAGAATGGGCCAGGAGTGTAACACGCGCGGCATACAAACCATGCGCAAATCATCCTTCGCAACACGAGAGCCGGCCGCGCCCGCAACGCCGGTCATGCCGCCGGCCGCGTCCGGAAGCTCCGGGCCCGGGCCGATCCGTATTCTGCCGGCCTGTTCCGGCAAAGGCCGCCAGCGTCTGGCCGTGTCCGCCTGCGGCCGCGACTGGCTCATCGAGCGCGGCGCCGACCTGGAAACGCTTTGGGCCGGGATCGGCGAGGACGAATTCGGCTGCGACGAGCGCGCGCCCTATTGGGCCGAGATCTGGCCGGCCAGCCTGCTTTTGGCCGAGTGGCTGGCCAAAATGCAAAACGAAATCCGGGGCGCGGCCTGCCTCGACCTGGGCTGCGGCCTGGGGCTGACCGCGATCGTCGCGGCGAATCTCGGCGCACGGGTGGTGGGCCTGGACTACGAACGCCCGGCGCTTGGCTATGCGCGCGGCAACGCCCGCCGAAACGGCGGCCTCTCGCCGCTGTTCACGCTCATGGACTGGCGCGCGCCGGGTTTTGCGCCACACTCCTTCGATTTCATGTGGGGCGGCGACATCCTCTACGAACGGCGTTTTTACGAACCCCTGCGCGATCTTTTTCGCGCCTGCCTCAAGCCCTGCGGTCGCGTCTGGCTGGCCGAGCCCAGGCGCAGCGTGTCCGCTCCGGTATGGGAGGAACTCGCCGTCGAGGGCTTCGGCGTGCGCCGCCTCACCACCGAGCCCGTGCCCGTGGAGGGCTATACGGTCACGGTCAATCTCTGGGAACTTGCCCCGCCCCTGGCGGCGGCCCGACGGGAGAACGATCATGGGTGAAACCATCCGCTTCGGCGTCTCGCTCAACTCCGACCTGCTCGAAAAATTCGACGCCCTGTGCCGGGAAAAAAGCTACCAGACCAGAAGCGAGGCCATCCGCGATCTGATCCGGGGCGTTTTGATCCAAAAGGACTGGGAGTCCTCGGACAAGGAAACCGCCGGAACCCTCACCCTGGTCTACGACCACCACGTCAGCGACCTGGCCCAGAAACTCACCGCCATCCAGCACGACGCGCACGACCTTGTGATGAGCGCCCTGCACGTCCACCTGGACCACCACAACTGCCTGGAAGTGCTGGTGCTTAAAGGCCCGGGCGACGCCATCAAAAAGCTCTCCGACAAACTCATCTCCACCAAAGGCGTCAAACACGGCAAACTCACCCTGGCGACCACGGGGCATGATTTGAAGTAGGGGATGGGCGACCAGGGGGAAGGGCGCAGCCCTTCTCCCTGGCCACCGGAGGCAGAGACCACATGAAGGACATCCAAAACGACCCGGCCGCGGTCTCGTTGCCGATCGACCGGGTGGGCATCAAGAATCTGCGTTTACCGCTGCTTGTGCGCGACAAGGCCGAGGGCGTGCAGCACACGGTCGCCGACGTGGAGATCGGCGTGGATTTGCCGGCCAGGTTCAAAGGCACGCACATGAGCCGTTTCGTCGAGGCGCTTGAGAGTTGGAGCGGCGATTTGAGTTACGCCTCGTTTCGCGAGCTGCTTTCCGAGGTGCGCGGCAGGCTCAAGGCGAAGGACGCGCACGTGACGTTTCGCTTCCCGTATTTCATCAAGCGCAAGGCGCCGGTTTCGGCCTCGCCCGGGGTCATGGACTATCAGTGTTCGGTCGAGGGGCGCCTTGACGACGCGGGTTTTCGCATCACGCTCGGCGTCGAGGCGCCGGTGATGACCGTGTGTCCGTGTTCGCTGGCCATTTCCGGCAAGAGCGCCCATTCCCAGCGCGCCGTGGTCAGTTTGCGTTGCCGTTTCAAGGGTTTTTTGTGGCTGGAGGAGCTCATCGACATCGCCGAGTCTTCGGCCTCGTCCAAGGTGTACGCCGTGCTCAAGCGCCGCGACGAGAAGTACGTCACCGAGGACGCCTTCGAGAATCCGGCGTTCGTCGAGGACGTGGTGCGCGCCGCCGCCAGCGCGCTCAACGCGCACCCGCTGGTCACCTGGTACAAGGCCTCGGCCGAGAGTTTCGAGTCCATCCACAACCACAGCGCCTTCGCCGCGATCGAGCGCGCGAAATAGCGCTCTAAAGGAAGCCCTCATGACCGCCCATTTCGCCGACCGGCTTTTTGCGCGCGTGGCCGCAACCGATTCGCGCCTGTGCGTCGGGCTCGATCCGGACCTGGCCCGGTTTCCGCTGGAGCTTCTGCAGCGCTTCAGCCTGGGGCCGGAAAGCTGGAGCGACCCTGCGAACGCCAAGCGCATCGGCGATTGCCTGGCCGCCTTTTGCCTGGAAGTCCTGGACGCGACGCACGACCTGGCCTGCGCGGTCAAATTCCAGATCGCCCATTTCGAGGCTTACGGCCACCACGGCCTGCGCGCCCTGACCGCAGCCTGTCTGGCGGCGAAGGCTCGCGGCCTTCCGGTGATCATGGACGCCAAGCGCAACGACATCGGCTCGACCGCGCGGCGCTACGCCCGGGCCTATCTCGGCCCGGACACGGGACCGGACCGGGCGGCCTTCGCCTGCGACGCCCTGACGGTCACGCCCTTTTTGGGCGAGGACGGGATCAAGCCGTTCGTGGACGCCTGCGCCGCGAGCGGCAAGGGCCTGTTTATCCTGGTCAAGACCTCCAATCCCTCGGGCGCGCAGGTCCAGGACCTGCCAATCGCCAGGCCGCACGGTGCCGGGGCCGGCGAAACCGTGGCCGAGCGCCTGGCCGCGCTGGTCGACGCCTGGGGCGAGGATAAAAAAATGATCGGCAAGTCCGGCTACAGCGCCGTGGGCGCGGTCATCGGCGCGACCCAGCCCGAAAGCCTGCCCAAGCTGCGCGCGCTCATGCCCCGCGCGGTGATTCTCATGCCCGGTTTCGGCGCCCAGGGCGCGGGAGCGGGCGGCGTCCGCGCCGCGTTCGACGACCAGGGAATGGGAGCGATCGTCAATTCCTCAAGAAGCATCATCTATCCCTGCGACCCGGACGAGGCGGATTATTTCGGAAAGGTGCGGGAGAAGGCGACGGGGGCGCGGGGGGAGTTGAACGCGATATTGCGGTAAGCAGAGAAGACAAGGGGTGAATTATCTATCGAGGGGGTCTGCGGGGATCATCCCTCCGGCGGGGCCTGGGGCAGAGCCCCGGTTGTCGCTTCATGTTCCGTCCGCCCCCCCTTCATCCATTTCAGCGCCGCCACGAACCCCGCCAACACCATCAAGGAGGCCAGGGCGTAGCCGGCGGTCAGGCCGTTGATCAGGGCCGGGCCGTTCTCCACGCCGTTGACGGCGAAATGGCCGAAGATCGCGCCGACGGCGGCCAGGCCCATCGAGCCGCCGACCTGCCGCGTGGTCTGGATCAGGCCCGAGGCCTGGCCGCGCGCCAGGTTCGGGGCGCGCGACAAGGCGTCGGTGTTGACCGGGGTCATGATGCAGCCGATGCCGACGCCAAACAGCGCCAAACCGGGCGCGATCCAGGCGAAGTCGCACAGGCGCAGGGCCAGGCACTGGTACGCCATGCTCAAAAAAATCAGCCCGGAACCGGCCACGGCCGGAATCCGCACCCCGCGCCGGTCGTAGAAACGGCCCGAGATCTGGGCCATGACGAGCACCGGAGTGATCAGAAAAAGCAGCGACGCCCCGGCCCGCGAGGGCGAAAAACCAAGCGCCCGCTGCAGGTAAATCGAGCCGAAGACCACATTGGCGGTCATCGCGCCCTGGATCGAGGCGAGCAAAAAGGCCTCGGCCGCGAACGTCCGGTCGGCAAAAAGCGTCAGGCGCAAGAGCGGCGTGGCCGAGCGCCGTTCGCGCGCGACGAAAATCAGGGTCATGGCCAAACCCCAGCCGCCGCAGGCCAGGATCTCCGGGCTTGACCAGCCCCAGTCGTTGCCCTGCTGCAAGGCCAGCACAACAAAGGGCAATCCCAGCAGAAACAGGGCCAGATTGGACCAGTTGACGGCCTGCGGGTCGGGCCGGTCCGTGGGCCTGGCGACGAAGGTCATCACGATCGCCCAGAGCGCCACCGGCTGGTTGATGTGGAAGGCGTACCGCCAGGACAGGTACTGGGTGAGCAGGCCGCCGATCAGCGGGCCCATGGCCATCAGCCCCATGGAGATCCCGGCGTACAGCGCCATGGCGCGGCCGCGCTCGGACGGGTGGAAGGCGCCGATGACCATGGCCGCCGAGGCCGGTTGCATCAGCGCCGCGCCCAGGCCCTGCAAAACCCGGCCGCAGACGATCTGGGCCTGACTTTGCGCCAGGCCGCAGACCGCCGAGGCCAAGGCGAACAGCGCCACCCCGGCGACAAACGCCCTGGGCCGGCCAAGCGTGTCGCCCAGGCGGCCGCCCACGGCCATAAACGAGGCCAGGGACAGCAAAAAGGCGCTGACCACCCACTGCGCCCCGGTCACGCTCATGCCCAGATCCTGCTGCATGCGCGGCAAAGCCACGCTGACCACGGTCTGGTCGATCATGATCATCGACAACGAACCGGTCATGGCCGCCAAAACCCACCACTTGCGGTTGTCGTCGGTAATTTTGAGTAGCGTCATAACGAATGAAAAATTGGGGGAAAAACCTTTTGCGGGCAAAAGGTTTTTCCCCAGACCCCTTTTCCAAAAAACTGTATAACCTGAGCCTCTTGCAAAATTCATGTGCCGCCGGGTCAGGCTGGCGACTCGCCTGAGCGCCTCATGAAAATGATGCGGGATTCCAAAGGGCGCAGCCCTTTGGCCGCCGGAGGCGTCAAAAAACCACTCTTTTCGCCAGTCCCTCACGCCCCATCGCCGTGGAGCCGCCGCAAGTCCCGGCAGGCGCGGTTATGCACCCAAATGGGGGCGGGCGCAATCAGGCGGGCAGGGGGAAGACGAAGGCGCGCGCGGCCTGGGTCCGGCGCAGGCGCAGGGCGGCGAGCAGGCCGGCCGCGGCCGCGTCCAGGGCGGTAAGCGGGCCGCTGTTGTCGAGCGCGAGGTCGCAGCGCGCGCGCTTGGTTTCCGGCGGCAACTGCCAGGCGTTCAGGGCGGCGGCGACTTCCCGGGACAGTCCCCGGTTTTCCAGGCGCGCCAGACGCGAGGCGTGGTCCGCGTCCACGAACACCGTGACCGCCCCGGCGTCCATGTCCTGCCAGCCCGCCTCAAAATAGAGCGGCGCCTCGGCAAAGGCCGCCCGGGCGTTTTTGTTTTCCAGCCAGAAGCGGTCCAGGGCGTGGCGCACGAGCGGGTGGATCAGGTCCTCCACTTCGCGGCGCAGGGCCGGGGACTCAAGCATGGCCGCGAGCAGGGCCTTTTTGTCCACGGGCGCGCCGTCCGCGTCCTGGCCCGGCGTGAAGCGTTCTCCGTAGCGCCGGCGCAGCATGACCCAGCCGTCGGCGCCGTGCGCATAGAGCGCGGCCACGGCGTCGTCGGCGGAAAAGACCGGAAAACCGGCCCGGCCCAGGCGGCGCAGCGCTTCGGACTTGCCGCTGCCGGGCAGGCCGGTCAGCACCACCTTTTGCAGCCGTCTGGCGGCCAGGCGAGTGAAGCCGGTCATGTCCCTGGGCGGGGCGGCGGTGAACGTCAGGCGCTGGCCGGTTTCGGGGTGGTCGACGGCGATGCGCCAGGCGTGCAGCAGTTGCCTGCGCGCCAGTTTGGCCAGGAGTTTTTCCTCGCGTTTTAAGATCGCTCGTTGCTGGGAACCGTACGTCGCGTCGCCCACGACCGGATGGCCCAGGTGGGCCAGATGCACGCGGATCTGATGCGTGCGGCCGGTGAAGATGGCGACGTGCAGCAGGCTGAACCGGTCGTACGGATCGCTCCAGAGCCGCTGGTAGACGCTCACGGCCTCGCGGCCGCCCTTGCGGACGACGGCCATCTTGGTCGGGTGTTCGGGATCGCGGCCGATGTCGGCGTTGATCCTGCCTTTGTCCGGCCGCGGCCGGCCATGGACCAGGGCGAGATAGCTCTTGTCCACGCGGCGCTCGGCGAAATCGGCGGAAAGCCGCAGGCGGGCGGCGTTTGTCAAGGCTGCGAGCATCACCCCGGAAGTGTCCTTGTCCAGGCGGTGCACCACCCCGGGACGCGGCGAATCCATGTCGCGAAGTTGCGGGAATCGCCCAAGCAGCCGGTGCGCCAGGGTGCCCGACGTACGCCCCGGAGCGGGATGTACGGTCAGCCCGGCGGGCTTGTCGATCACGAGCAGGGCGTCGTCGGCGTACAGGATGTCCAGTTCGCCTTCCTCGGGGGCCAGGCGCGCCACGGCGGCGGGGACGCTCAGGCGAAGCTCCTCGCCGCCGCGCAGCTTCAAGCTGGTTTTGGCCGCGGCCGCGCCGTCGACCAGGACCAGGCCGTCCTTGATCCATTTCTGTATTTCGCTTCTGGCCCGGCCGGACCCGGCGAGGCGTTCGGCCAAAAAGGCGTCCAGGCGCATCCCGGCGGCTTGGGCCGGCGCCGTGATCGCGAGCGTATCGCCCGGCGCGGCGTGGTGAGCCTGTGTCATGCGGTGATTCCTTTCGCGCGGCGTTCTGGTTTGTCGCGCAGAGTATCCCAGCGGCCCGCCCCGCGCAATCGCTCATTGGCGAGGTCCGCGCCGCCAAAAAGCCGGCGGCCCCGCGTTTTCCCGGCGGCCGGACCAAAAGAGTTCAATTGTACTTGCCTTATATATTTGAACAATTTAATATTGGAATCAATTTTGAATAGTTAGGCGCGCAAACGTGTTTCACCAGGCGCGTCCGGTCGCGGGGACGGCGCGCCGCAACCCGGACGGGACCATGACCGGCATCATGCAGCGCGTTTTTCTCGTTCTCGCCCTCGTTTTCGCCCTTGGCCTGGCGTCCTGCGGCGGCGACGGCGCCGGCTTTGACGAGTCCGGGCGCTACCTCAACAATACCTACGGCTTCAGCTTCATCCCGCCCAAGGGCTGGATCTGGCACGAGGGCAAGACCGGGGAATGCCAGTACGTCGCCGGGGCGTACCGGGGCGACGACCTCTACGTTTACGTCTGCGTCAACGACCCCCCCCCGGAAGCGCTCGACTCCGGGAGCGACGAGGAAAATTGCGCCCATCTGGCGAAATACATCCAGAACAAGTTCCAAGGCCGCCATGTGGAGTGTCGTCCCACGCACATCCAGCGCGCGAAGGCGCTCAGCGCCATGTTCTACCGCGAGGTCGACGGCCATGCCCGAGGCGTCCAGATCGTCAGCACGACGGCCATCGTCCACGAGGGCCGCATCCTGATGATGAACGCCACGGCGACCGGGACCGGTCCGGAATCGGCGAAAAGCGCTTTCGGCCGCAGTCTCGACGACCTGACCACCGCGGCCGGCAGCTTTTGGTTGCATTAGTCCGCCAGGATTTCTAGTATGCCGCCTTGGGCGCGCGATCGCCGCGTCCGGGAGGCAAGCCATGCCGCAAGTGCGCATCAACATGATCAAGGGCCGGTCCCGGGCCGAGAAACTGGCCGTTTCCGGGGTGGTTCGCCAGGCCATGGCGAGCGCCCTGGGCGTTCCCGAGTCCGGGACCAATCACCGTTTCGTGGAGTTTCAGCGCGAGGACTGGATCTTGCCCGAAGGCGCGTCCGAGCGCTTCGTGCTCATCGAGGCGACCTTGTTCGCCGGCCGGTCGAGCCAGGCCAAGGGCGATTTTTACGCCGCCGTCACGGCGGGACTAACCGCCCTGGGAGTGCCGGAAAGCGACGTCCTGATCGTGCTCATCGAGGGGCCGAGGGAAAACTGGGGCTTGCGCGGCGGCCAAAGGGCCGACCTGATCGACATGGGCTACCGGGTCGGGGTCTAGGGGCGTATCGATTTCGGGACGGCGGGATCGCCACGCCCGCCCGGGGAATTTATTCACGGGAGCGGAAATTTTTTTACAGACCGCCCGCTCCCGGTCATCGTGTCGCGCAGACCGGCAACCCTCGGAGGGGCCATGAAGGAACATTGCCTGCGCCTGGAAATGCCGCTTCGTTTCGGCGAGATACTGGTGCGCAACGGCGTCGCGGCCCAGGAGGCGCTCGACCGGGCCCTGGCCGATCAGAAGGGCGGGGACAAACGCGAGATCGGGGCCATCTTGATCGCAAAATACGGCGTGCCGGAAGTCGATATCCACCGGGGGTTGTGCAAATACCTGGAAATGATGGCCGCCGCCGAGATGGAAAAGCGCTTCCGCGAGCAGCTCGCGGCCGACGGGCGGCTGACCCAGAAGGAACTGCGCGCGTCCCTGGCCAAGGCTGTCGAGGGCATGCGGGTGCATATCCGCTACTTCGTCATGCAGTGGGCCGAGGAATGGGTGCGCTCGGGCAATCACTTCATCCGCGTCAGCGCCGAGCGCCAGTCGTCCCAGATGAAAGGCAAGATGGAATTCCTTCTGGAATTTCTGCGCCTGTCCCAGTTCAAGGAGCGCATTTCCTTCACCTGCTTCTTCGAATACGCCATCCGGGAAAAGCGGCTGGTTATCTACGAGGACCAGCCCCTGACCATCCTGGTGGACGCCCTGCAGGCCGCCTGCATCGAATCGCCGGCCAAGCCGGACGACAAATGCGGCTGAAACGGGGCGGCGGGGCCGGGGGGAAACTTTTGGGAAAAAGTTGGGGCTGTCCTAGCTAAGGGATCCGTTTTCCGCTTTCATGGGGGCCGGGGGCGAAGCCCCCTGGAGAAAGACCAGTGGTTCTGGCTTTCCTCTTCAAAGGGCTGCCGCGTTCAGACTTGAAAGCGGAAAACCAAAACCACTCTTTTTTTCCCAGAGGGCTGCCGCCCCCGGCCCCCGCTTTAAGATAAAGCAGAAAATACACTTCAACAGTTTAATAACATTACGAAAGATACGGATTGTCGCTTGTTAGCTAGGACAGCCCCAAAAAGTTTCCCCCCGGCGCTCTTATTCGTGAAAATTGAAGGTCGTGAAGCCTTCCTCGCGGCACAGGGCGTCGCGTTTGGCGTCGTGCAGGTCGGAGGCGACCATCTCCCTGACCATTTCCTCGAAGGCGATGCGGGGTTTCCAGCCCAGTTTGCGCCGGGCCTTGGTCGCGTCGCCAAGCAGCGAATCCACCTCGGCCGGCCGGAAATAGCGCGGGTCCACGGCCACGACGCATTGGCCGGTCGAAGCGAGATGGCCTTTCTCTTCCACCCCGGTCCCCGTAAAGCGGATGGGCAGGTCCAGGGCGGCGGCCGCGGCCAGGATGAACTCGCGCACCGAATGCTGCACGCCGGTGGCCACCACGTAATCGTCCGGCTCGTCCTGCTGGAGGATCAGCCACATCATTTCGACGAAGTCCTTGGCGTGGCCCCAGTCGCGCTTGGCGTCCAGATTGCCGAGGTACAGGCAGTCTTGCAGGCCGAGCTTGATGCGCGCGAGCGCCCGGGTGATCTTGCGGGTGACGAAGGTCTCCCCGCGCAGCTTGGATTCGTGGTTGAAGAGGATGCCGTTGCAGCCGTAAACGCCGTAGGCTTCGCGGTAGTTGACCGTGATCCAGTAGGCGAAGAGCTTGGACACGGCGTAGGGGCTGCGCGGGTGAAAGGGCGTGTCTTCGGTTTGCGGCGTTTCGCGGACCTTGCCGTAGAGTTCCGATGTCGAGGCCTGGTAGAAGCGGGTCTTTTTTTCCAGCCCCAGGATGCGGATGGCCTCAAGCAGGCGCAGGGCGCCCAGGGCGTCGCAGTTGGCCGTGTATTCCGGAGTCTCAAAGGACACCTGGACGTGGCTTTGGGCTGCCAGATTGTAGATTTCGTCGGGTTGGACCTGCTGGATGATGCGGATCAGGTTGGTGGAATCGGTCAGGTCGCCGTAATGCAGGACGAAGCGCCGTCCGGTCTCGTGCGGGTCCTGGTAGAGATGGTCGATGCGGTTCGTGTTGAACTGCGAGGCGCGGCGCTTGACGCCGTGCACGTGGTAGCCCTTGGCGAGCAGGAATTCGGAGAGATAGGCTCCGTCCTGGCCGGTGACGCCGGTGATCAAAGCGACTTTGTTGCTCATTGGGTGTCTCGTTTGGGTTGTGGGCCGCGTCCGGCCGGTCGCGTCCGGCCGGTCGCGACCGGCGCCAGGCGGCGGGCGCAAAGCTTACCGCACTCCCGGGCAAAGATAAAGAGCCGGGCGCATTCGCCCGATCCGGCCTTGCCGGAGTTTGTCCGGACCGCGCCCTTTCAATTCCGGCGGAATTTATTTATTGCCCTGCCCGCGCCAGAGGAAACAGACCGACAGGGAGACCGCATGAGCCAGACCGATTTCACCGAAGAGGAACTCGCCGAAATCGACCGCCTTGAAGCCGAGATCGTCACGCTGACCGATCAGATGCGCCAGCGCGAGCAGGGCGCGCGCGACCTTATGGAGGAGGAATGCGTCGAGCAGGGGCGGACCTTCGCCAAGGAAATTTTCGAGCTGCGCCAGGACAAATTGCGCCTGGAAACCGAAATCATGATGCGGCGCAACAAGATCAACCGCATCCGCCTGGGCGTCGCCGTGATGTGAGCGCCGAGCGGCGGCCGTTTGACGCCGGCCTTGACAAGAGGCCGCCCGGATGCGAATTTTCACGGCTTAAGCCCAGCCTATTCAGCCTTGCCCGAAGAGGATGACGTCATGCCCATGAATTTGACCAGCAAGATCATCAAGGCCCATCTGCAAAGCGGTCAAATGACCCCCGGCGCCGAGATCGGCCTCAAAATCGACCAGACCCTCACCCAGGACGCCACCGGCACCATGGCCTATCTCCAGTTCGAGGCCATCGGCGTCGATCGCGTGCGCACCGAGCTCTCGGTCAGTTACGCGGACCACAACACCCTGCAGATGGGTTTCCGCAACCCCGACGACCACCGCTACTTGCGCACCGTGGCCGCCAAATACGGCGTCGTCTATTCGCCTCCGGGAACCGGCATCTGCCATCAGCTCCACCTGGAAAATTTCGCCAAGCCGGGCAAAACGCTCATCGGTTCGGATTCGCACACCCCGACCGCGGGCGGCGTGGGCAGCCTGGCCATGGGCGCGGGCGGACTGTCCGTGGCCCTGGCCATGGCCGGGGAAGCCTACAACCTGCCCTGCCCCAAGGTCGTGGGCGTGCGCCTGACCGGCCGGCTTGCCGGCTGGGCCGCGGCCAAGGACGTGATTTTGCACCTGCTTGGCCTACTGACCGTCAAGGGCGGCGTGGGCAAAGTCATGGAATATTGCGGTCCGGGCGTAGCCACGCTCACGGTGCCCGAGCGCGCCACCATCACCAACATGGGCGCGGAACTCGGGGCCACCTCCTCGATTTTCCCAAGCGACGCCGTCACCAGGAAATTTCTCGCCGCCCAAGGCCGCGAAAAGGATTTCAAGGAGCTCGCCGCCGATCCCGGCGCGGCCTACGACGAACTGATCGAGATCGACCTGTCGTCCCTGGTTCCCCTGGCCGCCTCCCCGCACATGCCCGACAAGGCGGTCAAGGTCTCCGAACTTTCCGGACTCAAGGTGGACCAGGCGGCCATCGGCTCGTGCACCAACTCTTCGTATTCGGACCTGAAAACCGTGGCCCTGATGCTCAAAAATAAGCGCGTCGACGCAACCACCGACCTGCTCATCTCCCCGGGCTCCAAACAGGTCGTGAAGATGCTCGCGGCCGAGGGCCTGCTCGAACCGCTCATGGACGCCGGGGCGCGCATCCTGGAATGCACCTGCGGCCCGTGCATCGGCATGGGCGGCTCGCCGGTCTCGGGAGGCGTCAGCGCGCGCACCTTCAACCGCAATTTCGAGGGCAGAAGCGGCACCCAGGACGCCAAGGTGTTTCTGGTCAGCCCGGCCACGGCGGCCATGGCCGCCCTGCGCGGCCAGTTCACCGACCCGGCGACCTGGGGCAAGCCGCCGAGAAAACCGGCCCTGCCCGCGAAAGTCCCGAGCATCAAAAAGCTTTTCGTCTACCCGCCGAAGGACGGCGCGGGCGTGGACATCCTGCGCGGCCCGAACATCAAGCCCCTGGACAAATTCCCGGCCATGGCCGGGACCGTGTCCGCCAAGGTGGCGCTTACGGCCGGCGACAACATCACCACCGACCACATCCTGCCCGGCGGCGCCCAGGTCACGGCGCTGCGCTCCAACATCCCGGCCATCAGCGAGTTTATCTTCTCCAAGCTGGACCCGGGGTTCGTCGCCCGCATCAAGTCTTTCGGCGGCGGCGTCATCGTGGCCGGGGAAAACTACGGCCAGGGCTCTTCCCGCGAACACGCGGCGCTTGGCCCCAGACACCTGGGCGTGGTCGCGGTCGTCGCCAAGTCCCTGGCCCGCATCCACCGCGCCAACCTGATCAATTTCGGCATCCTGCCGCTTCTGTTCGCCGACAAAAACGATTACGACCGGTTAAGCGAAGGCCAGACCCTGACCATACCCGCCGGCGGCCTGCGCCCTGGCGCGCCCCTGGCCCTGGCCGTGGACGGCGGCAAGGCGGTCGCGGCCGTGAACGATCTGACGCAAAAAGAATGCGACGTCATCCTGGCCGGCGGCCTGCTCAATTACGCCGGACAGGCAAGCTGCCGCCGCTGACGGCCCGTCCGCGAGCGGCCCCGGGCCGCGCGCGGCATGCGCCATGGATTTCCCCCCGCCCGCGCCGGTCGCCGGCAGGACGGGATAACGCCCGCAAGGGCTTGGCCGGGGCCTGTCCCCGGCGCCTGGAGAGAACACAATGCTCGACACCATGCGCAAACACGCCCGCTCCTGGGGCGTCAAAGCGGTCTTCGCCGTCATCATCATCGTCTTCGTCTTCTACTTCGGCTTCGGCAGCTTCAAGCCCGACAAGGGCAACCTGGTCGCCACCGTGGACGGCAGGGCCGTCACGGGGTCGGAACTGTCCAAGAACATCGACGAGCAATACCGTCTCATCCGGCAGAACAATCCCGGCCTGACCATGGACGAACTCAAGAAAAACGGATTTTTCTGGGACGTCTTCAACACCATGGCGCGCAACATCCTGATCGAAAAAGACGCGCAGCGCCTGGGCGTCTCCGTGTCCGCCGAGGAACTGCGCTACGAGATCGCCCAGATCCCCACCTTCCAAAACGAAGCCAAGCAGTTCGACAAGACCCGCTACGAGCAGATCCTCGAAACCAACCGCATCAAGGTCGCGGATTTCGAAAACGACTACCGCGACACGCTGCTCATGCAGAAGATCGACCAGTACATGGGCCTGCCGGCCTTCATCAGCGAGAGCGAAGCCAAGGGCATCTATCTCTTCTCCAGGGAACAACTGCAACTGGACTATATCCTGTTTGCGGCCCAGGACTTCAAGGACGGCGTCAACCCCGCGCCGGAACAAATCCAAACGTACTACGACGCAAATAAACAGCAATTCCAGGAGCCGGCCCAGGACAAAATCGAATACCTGGAAATCAACCCCCATACCCTGGCCAACACCGCCGCGGTCAGCGACGCCGAAATCAAGGCCTACTACGACACCAACATCGCCCGCTTCTCCCACGACGAAATGATCAAGGCGCGGCACATGCTCATCGGGCTGCCCGAGGATGCGCCCGAGGCCGACGTCAAGGCCGCCCAAGGCAAACTGAAGGAACTCGCGGCCAAGATCCGCAAAGGCGAGGACTTCGACGCCGTGCTCGCGGCCGCCCAGAAAAACGGCGTGAGCATCATGGGCGGCGACCTGGGCTGGTTCGGCAAAGGCTCCATGGTCAAAGAATTCGAAGACGCCGCCTTCGCCTTGAAAAAAGGCGCCCTGTCCGAGCCGGTCAAAACCGCCTTCGGACTGCACCTGATCAAGGTGGACGACCGCAAAGAAGCCGGCGTCACCTCGCTCGAAGAAGCCAAGCAGGACATCCGCTCCCAACTGGCCGAGGAAAAAGCCGCCGACGAACTCATGAACAAAACCCTGGACAAGGTCATGGACCTGGTCCTGGGCGGCATGGACCTGGCCAAAGCCGCCGCCGAAGCCGGACTCAAAACCGAACAGACCGGCTACTTCAGCAAGGATAACCCGCCGGCCGACCTGCGCCTGCCGCCCGAATCCCTGGGACAACTCTTCTCCATGGCCCCGGGCAGCGTCACCGACGCCCCGCTGACCACCGAGGACGGCTACGTCCTGGCCAAAATCGTGGACGTCAAACCCGCGTTCATCCCCGAACTCGCCGTCGTCAAAGAGAAAATCGCCGCCATCCTCATCGACCAGGAAGCCGCGAGGCGGGCCGAGGAGAAAGCCGGCGAAGTGCAGAAGAAAATGACCGATCCGGCCGCCCTCCAAAGCGTCCTGGCCGAATACAAGGACAAGATCCGCCTCTCCAAGCCCTTCATGCGCCAAGGCTTCATCCCGGAACTGGGCATGGCCCCGAACTTGAGCGAAGCCGCCTTCGCCGCCGCCGGACAAGATTGGTTCCCGGCCGTCTACAAAGTCGCCTCCGGCACGGTCCTGGCCAAGGTCGACAAACGCATCCCGGCCTCCGACGCCGACTTCGACAAGGAAAAAGCACGCCTGATGGATGGCCTGGCCGGCTCCAAAAAACGCGAAATCATCGGCGGCTACATCATGAACCTGATGACCACGGCCAAAATCGACGTGGTCAATCCCCAACTCCTCGGCCCCCGGCCCGGCGTCGGCGGGGAAGAAGAGAAGTAGAGAAGACCGGGGGGGAACTTTTTTGAAAAAAAGTTCCCCCCCGGACCCCCTTCAAAAAACTTTATCCGATGCGGCTTGGCGTTTTTCGCGTAGCGAAAAACGCCAAGCCGCATCGTTCGTTTTTGAATGGGGCGCGGGGAAAAATGTTTTGAAGGAGAAAAGTCGCCTCGGACGCCTGCCGCGTCGATTCCCACCCCCCCTTGTCGAGGGGGTCCGGGGGGGATCATCCCCCCCGGTGGGGTTCCAAGGGGCAAAGCCCCTTGGCCTCCGGAGGGATTTATTTTCTCGCTCCCCCGAGCGCGGCGAGGACGGCGGCTTTGCAGCGCGCCTTGGGCGTGGCCGCGGCCAGCCGGTAGAGGTCGAGCGGCGTTTGCAGCGGCGGGGTGAGGCCGAGCGCCCGGCACAGGGCCAGGGCGAAGGCGCCGGCCAGGCCCAGGGTTTCGACGGCGGCCACGAGGTCTTCGGCCTGGCCCGGGTCGCCCGAGGGATACCAGTCGGCGACCCGGCGCGCGGGCGTATCGTCCGGCGCGAGCCAGAAGTCGCCGTCCATGCGCCAGCCCATGATTTCCTCGGCCGCCAGGATATTGAGTTCTTGCCCGCCCATGCGGTCGATGTGTTCGAAATTCATCTATGCGGCGTCCTGGCAGGTGGTTATGGAATGGGATTCCAAAGGGGCAGTGGCCCCTTTGGCCGCCGGAGGCGTTCTTTTTTTCCCTGACTAACCCGGGACCGGCCGCCTTTACAAGCCCGGACAGGTGATCTACACCGGCGGCACTTTTTTCAAGGGAGTTTTGCGATGCAAGCGACGATTTGCGTGATGCCCGGCGACGGCATCGGTCCCGAGATCGTGTCCCAGGCGCTTTTGGTCCTGGGCAAGGCAGCCGCGAAGTTCGGCCATGAATTTACGAAGGTCGACGCGCTGATCGGCGGCGCGGCCATCGACGCTTGCGGCGTTCCCTTGCCCGAGGACACGGCCAGGGCGGCCGCCGCCTCGGACGCGGCGCTGCTTGGCGCGGTGGGCGGGCCCAAGTGGGATGCGATCGATCCGGCGATCCGGCCGGAGAAGGGTCTGCTCGCCATCCGCAAGCATCTCGGCCTGTTCGCCAACCTGCGTCCGGCGGCGCTTTTTGACGAGCTCAAAAGCGCCTGCTGCCTGCGTCCGGACATCGTCGGGGCCGGCCTTGACGTGCTGGTGGTGCGCGAACTCACCGGCGGCGCCTATTTCGGCGAGCCCCGGGGAATCGAGACGCGCGGCGGCGAGAAGGTCGGCTTCAACACCATGATTTACTCCGAGTCCGAGGTGCGCCGCATCGCCAAGGTCGGCTTCGAGGCGGCGCGCAAACGCCGCGGCAAGCTCTGCTCCGTGGACAAGGCCAACGTGCTCGACGTCTCGCGCCTGTGGCGCGAGGTGGTGGTCGCGGTCGCCGGGGACTATCCCGACGTCGAACTTTCGCACATGTACGTGGACAACGCGGCCATGCAGCTGGTGCGCAATCCCTCCCAGTTCGACGTCATCGTCACCGAAAACCTGTTCGGCGACATCTTGTCCGACGAGGCGGCGGTAATCACCGGCTCGATCGGCATGCTGCCCTCGGCGTCGCTCGGCGAGAAAAATCCCGGTCTCTACGAGCCCATCCACGGCTCGGCCCCGGACATCGCCGGCACGGATGCGGCCAACCCTCTGGCCACCATCCTGTCCGTGGCCATGATGCTGCGCTACTCTTTCGCGCTGGAAACCGAAGCCCGCTGCATCGAAGACGCGGTGTCCAAAGCCCTGTCCCAAGGCTACCGCACCGGCGACATCATGGAACCGGGCAAGACCAAGCTCGGCTGCAAGGCCATGGGCGAGATCGTGGCCGGATTGATTTAGCGGGTAAGGCGAATCGGGGAGAACCCCCCTTTTTGTGCACTTCGAGAGCACTGCGTACTCTCTTGTTCGTCAGGGAGAGCGCGAAAATGAGGACATTTTCTGCTCTCCCTAGAAACAAAAAGGGGTTTTCCCCCCGCCCCCCTTTCCCCAAAAAAACTTTAAAGTTTGGGGCTTCCCGGCGGTTTCCCGCTTTTTCCCCCCGTTTGTCTTTTTCCCCTGTCTCTGTCTCGGTAAACGGTCGATTTTGGCCGGTAAATCGCCGCCAAACAAATTTTTTCGCCGTCCAACCGTTCGTCAAAACAATTTGCGCCGTTCGTCCGAGAAACCGTTGTTTTTTGAAAAAAGCTCTATACCGTGAAAATCGACGGGCGTTTTTGCGGCCGTGCTGCATGCATCTTGAAATCAACGGGAGGAAAGACCGATGGACACAAACGACGCGAAAAAAGGCTGGCTGGTCGTGGCCGCCGGAACCGGACTCAACCTCGCGCTCGGCGTGCTCTACGCCTGGAGCGTGTTCGCCAAGCAGTTCACCGATCCCCTGGACAAGGGCGGCTTTGGCTGGACCAAGACCGAATCGGCGCTGCCCTATACCCTGGCCATCGCGGTCTTCGCCCTGATGATGATTCCGGCCGGCCGGCTGCAAGACCGCCTCGGTCCGCGCCTGGTGGCCACCTGCGGGGCGGTCCTGACCGGGCTTGGCCTGTTCGTGGCAGGTTTCGCCACGCCCGATTCCATGCTCCCGGCCCTGCTCGGGTTCGGACTGCTGGGCGGCGCCGGGATCGGCCTGGGCTACTCCTCGGCCACTCCGGCGGCGGTGAAATGGTTCCATGCCAGCCGCAAAGGGGTCATCACCGGCTTTGTGGTCAGCGGTTTCGGCCTGGCCCCGGTGTATATCGCCCCCTTAAGCCGCGCCCTGCTCAACGCCTACGGCCTGTCCGGAGCGTTCAAGATCCTGGGCGTCGCGTTTGCCGTGCTGGCCGGACTGATCTGCCAACTGATCGTCAATCCCCCGGCCGCGTCCGCGAGCGCCGCCTCCGGCGCGGCCCCGGCCGGAGACTCCTGGCGCGACATGGTGCGCACCCCGACCTTCTATATGCTCTGGCTGCAATACGCCTGCGCGGCCACGGCGGGCCTCATGATCATCGGCCATCTGGCCCGGATCGTCTCCCTGCAGTCGGCCGGCGCCAGCAGCGTGGGCTACCTGTTCGTCGCCCTGCTGGCGATCTTCAACGCCTCCGGCCGCATCGCCGCCGGATTCTTCTCCGACCGCTTCGGCCGCAACCTGACCATCGCCCTGGTCTGCCTGACCCAGGCCGTGGTCATGTTCTTCTTCGCGCGCATCAGCACCGACACGGGCTTCTTCTTCGGCGCCTCGCTGGTCGGCTTCAACTACGGCGCCTGCCTGTCGCTGTTCCCCTCCAAAACCGCCGATCAGTGGGGAACACGCAACTTCGGCCTCAACTACGGCATCATGTTCACCGCCTGGGGCGTGGGCGGCGTGTTCGGACCGATCCTGGCGGGCAAAATCGCCGATGCGACCGGCTCCTACGCGGCCGCCTACGCCATCGCCTCGGGCATGATGCTCTTCGCCGCCGCCTTGTCCCTCGGCCTGGCCAAATGGGGCCTGCGCCGGGCGACCGCCTAGGGAGGAGAGCCCTCCGGGGGCCAAGGGGCTTTGCCCCTTGGATCCCCACCGGGGGGGCAAGCGCCCCCTCGGACCCCCGCGTCAGGGGACACGGCCGCGCCCCTGACGTGGGGGTCCGGGGGCGATCATCGCTCCCGGCGGGGTCCAGGGGCAGCGCCCCTGGTCTGCTCTCCCTCCGGTTGCCGGTGGGGTGGGGTTCTGGTAGTGTGGGTCATGCTTGCTCTGAAGAACGTCGATGTTTTTTACGGCAATATCCACGCGCTCAAGCGGGCCAGTTTGCATGTGGACGCGGGCGAGATCGTGGCCTTGATCGGGGCTAACGGCGCGGGCAAGACCACGTTGTTGTCGGCTATTTCCGGCCTGGCCAGGCCGGGCGCGGGCAGCATCGCTTTCGAGGGCGTGGAGATTTCGCGGGTCAGTCCGGACAGGATCGTGCGCCTGGGTGTGTCGCAGGCTCCGGAGCGCCGGCTGGTGTTCGGGCCCATGGCCGTGGAGGACAATCTTTTGCTCGGGGCGTATCACCGGTACGGCTCGGCGAAGAAGCGCGAGATCGCCGCCGACATGGACGTCATGTTCGACATGTTTCCGGTCTTGCGCGAACGCCGCCGCCAGCCGGCCGGGACGTTGTCCGGCGGCGAGCAGCAGATGCTGGCCATCGGCCGGGCGCTCATGGCGCGTCCGAAGCTGCTTTTGCTCGACGAACCCGGCATGGGTCTGGCCCCGGCGATCTGCAAGGAAATTTTCCGTCATATCGGCGCGTTGCGCAAGGAAAATGGACTGACCGTGCTGCTTGTGGAGCAGAACGCGAGGAGCGCGCTGGCCGTGGCCGACCGGGGGTATGTTCTGGAGACCGGCCGGATCATGCTCCAGGGGCCGAGCGAGGAGCTTTTGGCCAACCGCGACGTGCAGCGCGCCTATCTCGGCCGCGACAAGGACCAGGCGGCCTAGGCCGCGTCCGTTGTTCCCCCATGCGGCCGCTCTATCGCCTGTTGCCGGGCATTCTGCGCAACCGCCGCCTGTCGCCGGAGAAAACCTCAAAAGACGCGGCCCCGGCTTCAGACCCGGTTTCGGCCGAGGCGCCCCGGGAACCGGGGGCCGCTTCTTCGGGCGACGTCGACGCCTACGTCGCCTCGCTGCTCGCCGCCAAGGCGCTGCGTCCGGCGATCTGCCACCACCGGGTGATCCCGGCGACGGACGCCGAGTACGCCGAGCCTATCCGGCCCCTGCCGCGCGCGGTCGCCGGCCTTTTGGCCGCTTCCGGGGCGCGGCGGCTGTATTCCCATCAGGCGGCCGCCCTGGACCTGGCGCGCAGCGGGCGCAACGTGGCCGTGGCCACGCCCACGGCCTCGGGCAAGACGTTGATTTACAACCTGCCGGTGATCGAGCGGATTTTTTCCGATCCCGACGCCCGCGCGCTCTATCTTTTTCCGCTCAAGGCCCTGGCTCAGGACCAGTTGCGCGCCTTTTCCGAGCTGACGTCTTCCTTGCCCGCCTCGGCCAGGCCAGCGGCCGCGATTTACGACGGCGACACGCCAAGCCACGAGCGCTCGAAGCTGCGCAAGAATCCGCCGCATGTTCTGATGACCAATCCGGAGATGCTCCATCTGTCCATGCTGCCCCATCACGAGACCTGGGCGGAGTTTTTCGCGGGACTGTCCTTCGTGGTGGTCGACGAGATGCACACCTACCGGGGCGTGATGGGCTCGCACATGGCCCACGTCTTTCGCCGCCTGCTGCGCATCTGCGCGCGCTACGGCTCCGCGCCGGTGTTCATTTTCTGCTCGGCCACGGTGGGCAATCCCGGCGAACTGGCCCAGGCCCTGACCAATCTGCCGGCGGTCGCCGTGACCAGGTCCGGCGCGCCCGCCGGGGACAAGCACGTCGTGTTCGTCAATCCCGTGGAGAGCGCGGCGCACGCGGCGATCATGCTGCTGCGCGCCGCGCTTGAGCGGGACCTGCGCGCGATCGTCTACACCGGCTCGCGCAAGATGACCGAGCTGATCAGCATTTGGGCGGCCGAGCGCGCGGGCCGGTTCAAGGACAAGATCAGCGCCTACCGCTCGGGTTTTCTGCCCGAGGAGCGCCGCGACATCGAGGCCAGGATGACGCGCGGCGAGCTTCTGGCCGTGGTCTCGACCAGCGCGCTGGAACTGGGCATCGACATCGGCGGCCTGGACGTGTGCATCCTGGCCGGGTACCCGGGCTCGATCATGAGCACCTGGCAGCGCGCGGGCCGGGTCGGCCGGGCCGGGCGGGCGTCGCTGCTCGCGCTGATCGCCGGGGAAGACGCGCTGGACCAGTATTTCATGCGCCATCCCGAGGACTTTTTCGACCGGCCGCCGGAATCGGCGGTCATCAACCCGGCCAATCCGGTCATCGCCGCCCGGCACATCGAGTGCGCCGCGGCCGAACGCCCTCTCGCCCTGGATGAGCCGTACGCCCGGGAAGAGGCGGTCCGGGAGTTGATCGGGCAGATGATAAGCGACGGGCGCCTGTTGCTCGACGCGGCCGGGGAGCGGGTCTACAGCGCCCGCAAGCGGCCGCACCGCGAGGTCGATCTGCGCGGCAGCGGTTCGCGCTACCGCATCGAGGATGCGGCCGGCGGCGAAACCATCGGCGAGATCGACGAATTCCGGGCCTTCCGCGAAACCCATCCGGGCGCGGTCTACCTGCACCGGGGCAGGACGTATGTGGTCGAGACCATGGACCTCGCCACCCGCCTGGTGCGGGCGCGCCCGGCCTCGGTGGACTATTACACCCGCTCGCGAGGCCGCAAGCAGACCGAGATTTTATGCGTCGCCGCCGAGCGCGCGGTCTTCGGAACCTGCGCCGCCCAGGGCCGGCTCAAGGTGCGCGAGGAGGTCACCGGCTACGAGCGCCGCCGGGTGCGGGGCGGGGCGCTGCTTGGCGTCGTGCCGCTTGACCTGCCGCCGCTCGTCTTTGAGACCGAAGGCTTCTGGTTTACGATACCGGAAGCGGTCCAGCGCGAGGCGGACGAGCGCATGCTGCATTTCATGGGCGGCATCCATGCCGTGGAGCACGCCGCCATCGGCATCCTGCCGCTTTTGGTCCTGGCCGACCGCAACGATTTCGGCGGCATCTCCACGCCGCTGCATCCCGAACTCGGCCGGGCGGCGATCTTCATTTACGACGGCATGCCCGGCGGCGTGGGGCTTTCGCGCGAGGCCTTCGACCGCGCCGAGGAGCTCTTGCGGCGCACCCTGGCCGTGATCCGGGACTGCCCCTGCGAAACCGGCTGCCCCTCGTGCGTGCATTCGCCCAAATGCGGCTCGGGCAACCGGCCGATCGACAAGGACGCGGCCAAATTCGTGATCGAGGAGATGATCGCCGCGCCGCCGCCGCCGGACCGTCCGGCCGGGGAGCGCCGAGCGCCGGAGCCGCCCGCGCCGCAGGCCGGGGGGGCGGGCGCGGAGAACGCAGCGCCCGTGAGAAAATCGGGTTCGGCGACAGCGTCGCCGATCGCGGCGTCCGGGCCGGACAAGGCTTTGCCGTCCGCAACGAAGGGCCGGGCGAAAACCCCGGCCGCCAAGGGGGGTGTCATGGACAACGCGCCTGGCCGTTTCGCGGTCTTCGATCTGGAAACCCGCCGCAGCGCCGAAGAGGTCGGCGGCTGGGGCAACGCCGCGAACATGGGCGTGAGCGTGGCCGTCTTGTACGATTCGGGCAGCGGCGAGTTCCGCGAATATCTTCAGGACGACGTCGCCGTCCTGGCCGAGGATCTGCGCGCCTTCGACCTGATCGTGGGCTTCAACATCAAACGCTTCGACTACCTGGTGCTCTCCGGGCTTCACGACTTCGACTATCACGGGCTGCCCACGCTCGACATGTTAGACGAGGTGCGCGCCCGGCTCGGCTACCGCCTCTCGCTCGACAGCCTGGCCACGGCCACGCTGCAAACGCCCAAAAGCGCCTCGGGACTGGAGGCGCTCGCCTGGTGGAAGCAGGGCCGGGTCCGCGAAATCGCCGACTATTGCCGCAAGGACGTGGAGATCACGCGCGACCTGTATCTTTACGGCCGCGACCACGGCCATCTTCTCTTCCGCAACAAGGCCGGAGCGCTGGTGCGGGCACCGGTGGCCTGGCGGTAAGCCGCCGCCCGTCCCGGGCCGCGCCGAGACCGCCGCGCGCGATTTTTCCAGGCCCGGCGTCTTGGCGGGCGGCGGCGGTTAAAACTTGTCCTTGGCCTTGCCCAGGGCGTCTTTCAGTTCGGCGTAGGCGTTTTCGAAACCGAGCTTGAGTTCCGTCCAGGCGGAATCTCCCCCGTTGCGCAGCAGAGTCAGCTTGTACCGGGTCTCTTCGTATTTCGCTTCCAGCTTTTTCAGGCGTTCGCCGCCCTGTTCGAGAATCGTTTTGCCCTTGGCTGCGGCCGATTCTTTGGCCGCGTCGAGTTTTTCCTTGACGCGCTTGAGACCTTCTTCCATCTGCGCGATGAATTTTTCGCGATCGATCATGGCGGCGCTCCTTTGTCTGGCGTTACAGTGTGTTGCGGCGTCGGCCTCCGGGAGCGTAGAGGGAAAATGTGGATGCTCCCGGCAATCCATCATGGAATACGAGCTACTGCCCTGGATATATTTGATAAATCAGGAACTACAGAGAACTGTAGCATATTGCGGGGGAGCGTCAAGACCCGGAAGAATGAAACTTTGCCGCTTTTCCCGGGAGCATCCGGGTGCATCCGGGCTGTCAGGCGCGAAGCTTACCCAACCCGAAGATCTCCCCCCAGCCCGGATTGTCCGCCCGTTGCGCCAGTTCCCTGGCGGCGGCCAGGATGTCCGCCCGGCTTTTGACCGTGACCGAGACGGTCGCGTTGTCCTGCTCGAAGCCCTGGGAGGGCGTCAGTTTCAGCTTGGAGCCCTTGGCGATGGTCCGCGCGGCGGCGGCGAAACGCGCCTCCAGGCCGGTCAGTTCCGGCGAGCGAAAGGCGCGCAGGCTGGCGATCAGAGCGCTCGTCAGGTCGTTGGGCGAGAGGTCGCGGGCGGCGGCGTCCGCCAGGCCGGCCCGGGCGGCCGCGTCCGCGACGGAAATATCCTTGGCCAGGGCCGCCTCGCGCGCCAGGCTCAAAAATTTTTCGGCGTTGCCGCGCGACCAGCGCGCCAGCCTCAGATAGGGCGCGTACGCGGCCAGGCCATCGTGTCCCAAGGCGGCCGCCGCCTTGGCCGAGGCCAAAGGGACGCGCCCGCCGCGCACCAATTCGTCGAACGTTTCCGGCAGGCGAAGCCAGGTTTGCAGCCAGTCCCATATTTTATCCTTGGGCGAGAGCCCAAGCTGCGGCCCTCCCAGGCGCACAAGCTCCGCCGTCGCCCCGCAGCGGGCGAAATAGCGTCCGGCGGCGAGCAGCTTCGCGTCCGACGCCGGCGCGCCGTGGTTGGAGGCGAGGTATAACAGCCCCAGGGCGGCCGCGCGCGAAAGCCCGGCGGTTTCGGGGTTTTCCGCGAGTCGAGCGGGCAGGTCCGGGGCCAGGACCAGCGCGTTCACCGGCAGGCCGAGCGCGCTCAGGGCTTTGACGCGTTTGTATCCGGCCAGGCAGACCGGCTTGTCCGCCATATCGACGACGACCGGAACGAGCTGGCCCAGGGCGGCCAGCGAGGCGGTCAGCTCCGGGCCGGGCTCCTCGCGCCAGAGCAGGCTTTCGGCCTCAAGGGAGATGTCGCGGCCTCGGATCGCGACCAGGCCGGGGGAAAGGATCATCGGCGCGCCTTGCAAAACGTCTAGGCCGCACTGGTGCGTAATTGCGGGGTTTTTGTCAAGCGGGCGCGCGCCGTCTTCCGGGCCTGACCGGGCGTAACCGGTTGTAACCGGCTTGACACCTTGACCGGCTCTTTCTATAGCCCCGAAACAGCGAAAAAACCGGCGGGGCGGCATGGCGGCCGCGAAATCCCGCCGTTTCGTTTGTCCGAAACATTGCAACGACAAGGGAGAGGGGAATGCTCGACACGCTTTCGACCCAGCGGACCTACGCCTTGATCGGACACGGCGGCTGCGGCAAGACGTCCATCGCCGAAATGATGCTTTTTTCCGCCGGCGCGATCAACCGCCTGGGCAAGATCGAAGAGGGCGCCACCGCGCTCGACTACGAGCCCGAGGAAATCAAGCGCCGGGGCAGCACCCAGCCCGGCTTCGCCAGCTTCAAGTGGAACAAGAACCAGCATTTTCTCGTGGACGCGCCGGGAGATTCCAATTTCAACGGCGACATCTCCTACGTGCTCTCGGCCGTGGACGCGGTCGTCTTCGTCATCGACGCCGTGGACGGGGTCAAACCCCTGACCCGCCGCCTGTGGAAGGAAGTCGAGGCCAGAGGGCTGCCGGCCATGTTCTGCGTGACCAAGATGGACCGCGACCGGGCCGACTTCGACATGGCCGTGGCCGGCATCAAAAACCTGCTCGGCGTCAAGCCGTTTTTGCTGCAAACCCCGATCGGGCAAAAGGAAAATTTCAAGGGCGTGGTCGACGCCCTGGAAGAAAAGGCCTGGCTGTTCGACGGCAAGGGCGGCGCCAAGGAAGCCCCGGTTCCGGACGACATGGCCGGCGACATCGACACGCTGCGCGAGACCATGGTCGAGGACGTGGCCGTGATCGACGAAGCGCTCATGGAACGCTACCTGGACGAGGGTTCGCTTCCGGCCGAGGACCTGGCCCGCGCCGCCCGCCAGGGCGTGGCCGGCGGCTCGCTCTATCCGGTGCTGGCGGTCTCGGGACTGATGAATATGGGGGCCAAAAACATTCTCGACGCGGTCCAGAAATATTTCCCCTCGCCGCTTGAAGGCGCCCGCGAGCTCGAAGACGTCAAGGGGGCCAAACGCAAGGTCGCCGAGACCGAGCCCTTTGTCGGTTTCGTCGTGAAAACCCTGTTCGATCCCTTCGCCGGACAACTCTCCATCGTGCGCGTCAAGACCGGCACGCTCAATCCCGACTCCGGCCTGATCAACGCCACCAGGGACGCCAAGGAGCGCGTCGGACAACTCCTGCTCCCCATGGGCAAGGAAACCCTGCCCATCAAGGAATCCGTCGGACCGGGCGCGATCGTGGCCATCCCGAAACTCAAGGAAACCGCCACCGGCGACACCCTGTGCGACGAAAAATCGCCGTTTGTTTTGCCCAAACCGGCCCTGCCCAACACCATGATCACCTACGCCCTGGCGCCGCAGGAAAAAGGCGACGAGGACAAGGTCTACCAGGCCATGTCCAAGCTGCTCGACGAGGACGTGACGCTCAAGCTCGGCCGCAGCGAAGAGACCGGCGATTCGCTGCTCTCGGGCATGGGCCAGTCGCACATCGAAAACGCCGTGGAGAAGGCCAAGCGCCGCTTCAAGGTCGGCATCCTGCTCAAGGCCCCGACCATCCCCTACCGCGAGGCCATCAAAGGCAAGGCCGAAGTCCAGGGCCGGCACAAGAAGCAGACCGGCGGACGCGGCCAGTTCGGCGACTGCTGGGTGCGCATCGAACCCCTGCCGCGCGGGAGCGGCTACGAATTCGTGGACGCCATCGTCGGCGGCGCGATTCCCCGGCAATACATCCCGGCCGTGGACAAGGGCATCCAGGAATCGGCCGTGCGCGGCGTGCTGGCCGGATACCCGGTGGTCGACTTCAAGGCCACGGTCTTCGACGGCTCGTACCACAACGTGGATTCCTCGGAAATGGCCTTCAAGGTCGCAGGATCCCTGGCCTTCAAAAAAGCCTGCGAACTGGCCAAACTGGTCCTGCTCGAACCGATCGCGCAAATGACCATCAGCGTGCCCGACGAATTCATGGGCGACATCATCGGCGACCTGTCCTCGCGCCGTGGCAAGGTCCTGGGCTCGGACTCGACCGGCGGCATGACCGACATCACCGCCAACGTGCCCATGAGCGAGGTCCAGGAATACGCCCGCGCGCTGAGTTCAATGACCGGCGGCCAGGGCGCCTTCGTCATGGTCTTCGACCACTACGAAGAGTCCCCGCCGCCCGTGACCGACAAGGTCGTGGCGGAGTACAAGAAGGAAAGAGAGAAAGAGTAGAGTAGAATGAGAGAACCGGGGGAGGAACCTTTTGCAGCGGAGGGCGCCGGCCAGCGCTACGCGCTGACGACGTAAGGTGAGAGTAAGAAAATGTGGACATTTTCAACTCTCACCTTACCCCGGACCCCCTTCTCCAAAAAACTTTTACGGGGTGGAGTTAGTGGAGAGTGCGCTTGCGCGGCGGGATTGAATTTATGGAATCCATTTTCGTCTACATGACGGCGGCCGACGACGCCGAGGCCGAGAAAATCGGGCGGGCGCTGGTCGAGGCGCGACTGGCCGCCTGCGTCAACATGATTCCCGGCATGCGCGCGGTCTATTGGTGGCAAGGCAAGGTCGAGTCCGGCGGCGAAACCGTGCTCATCGCCAAAACCAGGCGTTCTCTGCTTGACGCCCTGACCGCCAAGGTCAGGCAGCTGCATTCCTACCAGGTGCCCTGCGTGGTCGCCCTGCCCATTGCCGGCGGCAATCCGGATTTTCTGAATTGGCTGGAAAAAGAAACAATTTCATAGTGATATAAAATAAAAGTTTTTTGGGGGAAGGGGGGCTCGGGGGGAAACCCCCTTTTGTTCGCAAAAAAGGGTTTCCCCCCGATTCCTCCCCTTTCCATCTCCACCCTCCCTCCATCCACCCCAAAGGAGCCTCCATGCGCATCTACGTTTCAGGGTCGCTGGCTTATGACCGGATCATGACCTTTCCGGGCAAATTCGCCGACCACATTTTGCCGGACAAGATCCACATCCTGAACGTCTGCTTTTTGGTCGACGGCCTGACCGAGAAATTCGGCGGCACGGCCGGCAACATCGCCTACACCTTGTCGCTGCTCGGCGAAAAGCCGCTGATTCTCGGCAGTTCGGGCAAGGATTTCGGAGCCTACCGGGACTGGCTCGGCTCGCTTGGCCTGCCGCTGGACGGGGTCAAGCACGTGGCCGAGGAATTCACCGCCGGGGCCTACATCACCACCGACCTCTCGGACAACCAGATCACGGGTTTCAACCCCGGGGCCATGAAACAGCCTTGCGGCTACGCCTTCCCGGGACTTGATCCGCAGCGCGACCTGGCCATCGTCAGCCCGGGCAACTTAGGCGACATGCGCGAGTTCCCGCGCTTCTACAAAGAACGCGGCGTGCGCTTTCTTTTCGATCCCGGCCAGAACATCACCGCCTTCCCGGGCGAGGTTTTGGCCGAGATGATCACCGGGGCGAACTACTTCATCTCCAACGACTACGAACTGGAAATGGTCGTCAACGCCACCGGCCTGACCAAGGCCGAACTGCTCGAGCGCACGCCGGTGATCATCACCACGCTCGGCGAAAACGGCTCGCTCATCAGCGAGCGCGGCGGCGAGACCAAAATCGGCGCGGCCAAGGTCGCCTCGCCCAAAGACCCGACCGGCGCGGGCGACGCCTTCCGGGCCGGCCTGCTCAAAGGCCTGGCCGAAGGCAAACCCCTGCCCGAAGCGGCGCGGGTGGGCTCCGTGGCCGCGGCCTACGCCGTGGAGCATCACGGCACCCAGGAACATGCGTTCACCATGAGCGAATTTACGCAGCGGTATGCGGAGAATTTTGGGGCGTAGAGGGGAGAATCCGGGGGACCCCGTCTTTTTTATCACCGGGAGCATACTTCAAAATCCCGCCGCCGGGATGATTGATTGCCAAGGGGGTCCGGGGGGGATTATCCCCCCCGGCGAAGGAGTCCAGAGGAGGCGGAGCCTCCTTTGGCGAGGTCCAGGGGCAGCGCCCCTGGCGGGGCTTCAGGGGCAGCGTCCCTGGCGGGGCTTCACGGGGCGAGCCCCTGGGGAGGCGGGCATGCGCAAGGGGACCGAGAGCAAGCCTGCGCTGCGCATCCGGCGCGGCTCGGTTGAGCGCTATCTCAAGTCGCGGTTCGGCGAGGACGCCAGGCTGCTCGGGCTTGGCGAAATCGGCGGCGGCGCGCAGGGCGCCAAGGAATTCGGCTACGGCAAGCCGCTCTCGATCCGTTTCACGGCCGGCGGCGTGGAGCGCGAGGCGGTGCTTTCGATCATGCGCGGCGACAAGTACGGGCACCAGTTCTGGTGGGACCGCGCCGCCATCTTGATGTTCCAGTACGAGACCGGCGCGCGGCTGTCGCGCCACGTCGCGCCGCTTGGGCTCGGGTATTTCGACGAGCGCGACGACCTGGTCGGCGTGTCCGGGGTGAAAGAGTTTTTCATCCTGACCGAGAAGGCCGCAGGCCACGATTATTATCTCGACCTGGAGCGCATTCGGCGCGAGGGCCTGCTGCCCGGCGACATCGCCCTGGCGCGCGGCTTTGCGACCTGGCTGGCCGGGGTGCATGGACAAAAGCGCGACGATCCGGATCTGTACCTGCGCCGCGTGCGCAACCTGATCGGCGCCTCGGAGTGCATTTTCGGGCTGGTCGACGCCTATCCCTATCCCTACGAGCTGTTCTCGCCCGAGCGGTTTGCGGCCCTGGAGAAGCGCATCGTCGACTGGCGCTGGAAACTGCGCGGCAAGACGCATCGCCTGGCCTGCGTGCACGGCGATTTCCATCCCTGGAACGTGCTGGTCCGCGAGGAGCCGGGCGGCCTCGACTTCACCGTCCTGGACCGCAGCCGGGGCGAGTGGGGCGAACCGGCCGACGACGTGGCCACCATGAGCCTCAATTACGTCCTGTACGGTTTGTACGGCCAGGGACGAGCGGCGGGAGAATTCAAGCGGCTGTACGACGCCTTTTGGGAGCAATATCTCGAATGCTCCGGGGATACGGAAATGCTGGAGGCGATCGCGCCGTTTTACGTCTTTCGCGGCCTGGTGATCGCCTCGCCGCAGTGGTATCCGCATCATCCCCCGGCGGTGCGGCAAAGGCTGCTTACGTTTCTGGAGCGCGTCCTGGAAGAGCCGCGTTTCGATTGGCGACACATCGGCAAATACCTTAAATAGCCATGGGCGAGGCGGCGAAAAATCTGGGCGAGAACGGCCAGGAGCCCGGGCGCGCGGGCTGCGCCGTGTGGTTCACCGGCCTGCCCGGGTCGGGCAAAAGCGCCATCGCCCAGGCCGTGCGCGACGCCCTGGCGGCGGCGGGCCTGCCCTCGGTCCTGCTGTCCATGGACGAACGCCGCGGGCGTTACAGCGCCCATCCCGGCTATACCGGCGAAGAGCGCGAAGCCGCCTACCGCGCCTTCGCCGATGAGGCGGCCGGACTCACGCGAACAGGCAATATCGTGCTCATGGACGCAACGGCCTATAAACTGGCCATGCGCCGCTACGCCCGCGAAAAAATCGAGCGCTTCGCCGAGGTGTACGTCCGCTGCCCGCTGGCCGCGGCCATGCGCCGCGAAGCGGCCAGACCGGACGGCCTGGTCATGGCCGGACTCTACGCCAAGGCCGTCCGGCGCAAGACGACCGGCGCGCCCGTTCCCGGACTCGGCGAAGTCGTCGGCGTGGACGTCCCCTTCGAAGAAAACCCGGCCGCCGAATGCAGGGTCGATTCCGAACGACTCAGCATCAGTGAAGCCCGCGACTTGGTGCTCGCCCGCTTCGCGAACTGGTTTGGGAAATAAATAAGCAGGGGCTCTGCCCCTGCACCCCGCCGGGGTGATAATCACCCCGGACCCCATAATCTGGGCGCAGCCCGCCCACGGCGGGCTGCGCCCAGGTCATGGGGGTCTGGGGGCGATTATCGCCCCCAGCGGAGGAGTCCAGAGGAGGCGGAGCCTCCTCTGGCGGGGGTGAGGGGCGCTAGCCCCTGGGGGGGCTTAATGCCCCAGTCCCATCAGCGTGCCGATCTGGTAGACGCCGGCGGCCAGGGCGAAGGCCAGGCCGGTATTGAAGGCGGTGCTGAAGAGCGCCCAGCGCCAGCTGCCGGTTTCGCGGGCGATGGCGACGACGGTGATGAAGCACGGGGCGTAGAGCAGGATGAAGACGATCAGGCTTACGCCTTTGAGCATGGTCCAGGCCGGGTCGCCCGCGAGTTGTTCGGCCAGGGGCGTGGTTTCCCCGCTTTCGACTTTGCCGAGCGAATAGGCGGTGCCGAGCGTGGAGACGATGACTTCTTTGGCGGCGAAGCCGCCGATCAGGGCGATATTGGTCCGCCAGTCGAAGCCGGCGTAGCGGCTGACGGACTCGACGGCGATTCCGGCGCGTCCGGCGATCGAGTGGCGCAGGGCGGCGGCGGCGCGTTCGTTGTCGGCGCTTCCCAGGTCTTCGGTCAGTTTTTGGACGGCCTGTTCGTCGCCGTTTGTTTTGGCGTTATCGAGGGCGGCGGATATTTCCGTCCTGGCGGCCTCGTAGCGGGCGGCCTCTTCGCCCGGCAGGCCGGGGAAGGTCATGGCCGCCCAGAGCAGGACGGAGATGGCCAGGATCACCGAGCCGGCCTTGCGGATATATTGCCAGGTGCGTTCCCAGGTGTGGATGCACAGGCCTTTCCAGGTGGGCAGGCGGTAGGGCGGCAGTTCCATGACAAAGGGCGTGCTCGGCCCGGCGATCATGGTCTTGCGTAAAAACCAGGCCACGCACAGGGCGGCGGCCCAGCCGGACAGGGTGATGGCGAACAGGACCAGGGCCTGGAAGCGCGGGAAGAAGACGCCGGTGAGCAGGATGAACACCGGCAGTTTGGCCCCGCAGGTCATAAACGGCACGGTGAGCAGGGTGGCCAGTTTTTCCTTGGGGCTGCGCAGGGTGCGGCTGGCCATGACTCCGGGCACGGCGCAACCGCCGGCGATGCCGCCGGAGATGATGAACGGCATGACCGAGCAGCCGTGCAGCCCGAAGATGCGGAAGACCCGGTCGAGCATGTAGGCGATGCGGGCCATGTAGCCCGAGTCTTCCAGGAAGGCGATGAGCATGAAGATGATCAGGATCAGCGGCACGAAGCTGAGCACCCCGCCCGCGCCGTCGATCACGCCCGAGACGAGCAGCGAGCGCAGAAGTCCCTCCGGCAGGAGCGAGGTCGCGGTTTCGCCGAGCAGGGAGAAGCCGTCCTGCATCCAGTTCATGGGCACGCGGCCGAGGCCGAAGGTGATTTTGTAGACCAGGTAGAGCACGCCGAGCATGGCCACCGGCCCCAGAAACTTGTGGGTCAGGACGCGGTCGATCTTGTCGGAGAATTCGACGCGCTCCAGGCGGTCGTCGCGGCTGAGCACCCCGTTTTTCAGGATGGAGCTGATAAAGCCGTAGCGGTAGTCGGCGATGATCGCTTCCGGATAGGTGTTCAAGGTGTCGTTGCAATGGGCGGCGGCTTTGGCGGCCATGGCTTCCAGGCTTGGCCCGATGGCCCCGGCCCGGCGTCCTTCCTCCATGACCGGCGGATCGTTTTCCAGGTATTTGATGGCCACCCAGCGCGCCGGGTAGCGATCGGTGAGAAAGCCCGCGGCCTCGATGGCCGTGGTCATCGAGGCGATGGCGTCGTCCAGGTCCGGTCCGTAGGAGATGACCAGGGGCCGCCACGGTTCGGGGTGTTGCGCCCGCATCGCGGCGCGGTCGGTGACGATCTTGGCCAGTTCGGCCACGCCCACGCCCTTTTTGGCGATCAGTTCCACGACCGGCAGGCCGAGCAGTTTTCCGAGCTTGGCGCCGTCGATGCGCAGTCCGTGCTTTTTGGCCTCGTCCATCATGTTCAGGGCCAGGATGAGCGGCACGCCGAGTTCGAGCAGCTGGACGCCGAGGTAGAGATTGCGTTCCAGGGCTCCGGCGTTGAGCACGTCCACGACCGCGTCCGGCCGTTCCAGGGCCAGCATGTCGCGGGCGACCAGTTCTTCCTGGGAGTAGGCGGTGAGCGAGTAGGCGCCGGGCAGGTCCACCACGCGCACGTCCGCCTCGACGCCTTGCAGGCGGCCTTCCTTCTTGTCCACGGTGATGCCGGGATAATTGCCCACGTGTTGGCGCGCGCCGGTCAGGGCGTTGAACAGGGTGCTTTTGCCGGCGTTGGGATTGCCCGCCAGGGCGACGGTCAGGGGACGCTGCATATCAGGGCTCCAGGATGGCGACTTCGATGAAATCGGCTTCGTTGTTGCGCAGGGACAAGGTGAAGTCCTTGACCCGCAGGGCGACGGGGTCTCTGAGCGGGGCGCGGCCGACGATGGCGATCTCCGCCCCGGGCACCAGGCCCATGTCCCTGATTCTGCGGCCTAGTTCGCCTTGTGCGGCGATGCTTACGATGACCGCTTTTTGGCCTTTGCGTAGCGTGCGCAGGTTGACTTGGGCGTTCATGGCGTCCTTTGCTTGAAACATTTTTTTCGCGGGAAAGCGGTGCGCCCGGAAACCCCGGGCAAGGCGAACAGCCCGGCTCGCGCCACCGCCACGGGTGCTACCCAAGTTGATAATGATTGTCAATATCTTTTGAAGGAAAAATGATCGCCCCCGGATCGCGGCCCTCGCCCGCTCAGGATGGGGGCGCGCGAGGCGCTCGCCGGGGGGGCGGGCAGCAAAGCCTCCGGTAATGAGAGGTCATGCCCCCGGCGCAGATCCCAAAAAAACTGCGTCTCTTTGATTGCGCAGGCCGTCAGGGCAGGCGTTCGGGCGAGGCGCCGGGGCAGGGTTGGATCAGAAATCCGGCGGCCAGGAGTTTTGTGAAGGCTTCGGGGGGGACCGGCGGGCTGGCGTAGAAACCTTGAATATGGCCCTGAACGTGCTCGCGCAGGTAGTTGAGTTGTTCGAGGGTCTCCACGCCCTCGGCCACGACGCCCAGCTCCAGGGCCCGGGCCAAGGAGATGACCGCGTCGGCGATGGCTTTGCTGTCGTCTGAGTGGTGGATGTCCATGACGAAGGAGCGGTCGATTTTCAGGCCGTCCAGGGGCAGTCGCTTGAGATAGGCCAGCGAGGAATAGCCGGTGCCGAAATCGTCGAGCATGATTTTCACGCCCATGTCCTTGAGGCGGCGCATTTGCTCGGAGGCGATCTCGATGTTGGCCATGAGGACGGACTCGGTGATTTCCAGGAGCAGGGCGGCCGGAGGCAGTCCGGTGGACTGCAGGACGCCCTTGATGATGTCCACGAAGTCGGCCTGGCTGAATTGGCGCGAGGAGATGTTCACGGCCATGGCCAGATCGCTGTAGCCCAGGTCGCGCCAGATTTTGGCCTGGCGGCAGGCGGTGTCGAGGACCCAGCCGCCCAGGCCGAGGATCAGGCCGGTTTCCTCGGTCAGAGGGATGAAATCGTTCGGCGGGATGAGAACGTCGCAGCAGCGCCAGCGCACCAGGGCCTCGGCGCCGGCGATGGCGCCGGTGGCCAGGTCGATGACGGGCTGGTAATGCAATTCGAATTCGTCGCGCTCAAGCGCCTTGCGCAGCCGCGATTCCATGGACAGGCGGTGGTGGGCCAGGGTGTCCATGCCTTGGGCGAAGAACTGGTAGTTGTTGCGGCCGAGTTCCTTGGCCCGGTACATGGCCAGGTCGGCGTTTTTGATGAGGTCGCCGGGCGCGGCGCCGTCGTCGGGAGCGATGGCGATGCCGATGCTGGCCGTGGCGTAGAGTTCGTGTCCCTGCGGCCGAAAGGGCTGGCGCAGGCTCTCCAGGATGCGCTGGGCGGCGGTTCCGGCGTACTGCGCGGCGTGGATTTCAGGCAGGATGGCGATGAATTCGTCGCCGCCCTGGCGGGAGATGGTGTCCACGGCGCGCAGGACTTTTTTCAGGCGCTTGGCGAGTTCCTGCAGGACCAGGTCGCCCACGGCGTGCCCGAGGCTGTCGTTGATGTGCTTGAAGTTGTCCAGGTCGAGGAAGAGCACGGCCAATGTCTGCCCGCTGCGGGCGATCTGGGCCAGGGCCATGTCCAGGCGGTCGGCGAACAGCACGCGGTTGGGCAGTCCGGTCAGGGCGTCGTGGTGGGCCTGGAATTCGATGGCTTCCTGCTGGCGTTTGATTTCCGTGATGTCGTGGAAGATCGAGACGTAGTGGCTGATGTCGCCGTTTTCGTTCCTGATGGCGCTGATGGTCAGCCATTCGGGGTAGGCCTCGCCGTTTTTGCGGCGGTTCCATATTTCGCCCGACCAACTGCCGGCGGAGGCGATTTGGCGCCACATCGCGGCGTAGAATTCCGGGGTATGGCGGTCGCTTTTGAGCACGCGCGGGTTTTGGCCGACAACCTCTTGCGGCGGGTAGCCGGTGATGGCGGTAAAGCCCGGGTTGACGGACAAGATGACGCCGGCGGGGTCGGTGACGACGATGCCCTCGATGGAATATTCGAAGACCGTGGCGGCGAGCTTGAGGCGTTCCTCGGCCTGTTTGCGCGCGGTGACGTCTTCGCCGTAGATGTTGACGTAATTTTCGCCCGCGATCGGATTGAAGAGCAGCCGAAAGATCCTGTCCTCGCACTCGACCTCGACGTCGCGCGCGGCGCCCGCGGCCACGGCCTGGTTCAGGACGTCGCGATAGGGCTCGGCCAGTTGCGATCCGGAGCACACGCAGTTCGGACCCAAAAGCGGGGCGGCGGCCTGGTTGGCGTACAGCAGATCGCCTCCCTTGCTCGCGCGCAGAACCGGGAAGGGATTTTCGCTCTGAAATTTCGCCTGCGAGGCAATTTCCGCCAGCGCCCGTTTGCGGTCGGTGATGTCGCGGGCGATGGCCGAAGCGGCCACGACCTGTCCGTCGGCGTCCGCGACCGGACTCATGGTGAGCGAGATGTCGATGCGGGAGCCGTCCTTACGCAGCCTGACGGTTTCGAAATGGTCGACCCGGCGGCCTTCGCGCAGGGTCTGATCGATGGTCTCAAGCTCGCCCCGGAATTCTTCCGGCACGATCAGGTCGATCATCTGGCCGATCGCTTCCTTCGCGGTGTAGCCGTAAAGCTTTTCAGCGCCCGGGTTCCAGCTCACGATCAAGCCGTCGATGCTTTTGAGCAGGATGGCGTCGTCCGAGGATTCGACGATCGCCTCGTAAAACGACCGGTCCACGGATGCGTGGGATGCGCGGGCGGGCTTGGAGGCTGATGTTTTCTTCATGACGCCCTGGGGTGAGTCTGTTCGCGGGTCGCGCCTTGCGCTTCGGGGGGCCGCGATCTCAGGCTATCCCAGGTCGCCGCGATGATCAAGACTATCCACCGGCAGGAAGGTCGCGGCCGGGCTCTTTGGAAGACTTGGGCGCCGAGGCGCCGCGATTGTCATGGCCGGCGCAATCGGCGCAACCGCCGCTGCACCCGCAGGAAGAGCCGCCGCGAAACGACTTGCGCGTCCGGTGGATGAAATAGCCGAGCGCCAGAACGCAGATGACGACGACGGCGATGGTGTCGCCGCGCATTTCAGTCCGCTCCGGGAGCAAGACGGCAGGGGACCGCCAAAATCTTTTCGGCCATGCCCTGGCCCAGGATCAATTCGGACTCGCGCACGAACACCCTGCAGCCGTCGCAATGGCTGTCCCGGACCACGACTTTGGTCCCCGGCGCCAAACCGAGGGCGCACAAGTGGCCGCGACATCCGCAGCCTCCGTCCAGACGTTCGATCACGACCGTGGCGCCGCCCGGGTAGGCGTTGATGGGTTTGGACTGGAGCAGTTCGGACATAGGCCCCCCCTTTGTCTGGTCGCCTCCTGAGTAATGCAAATGATAATCATTGTCAACTGAAAAAGTTCAAGGAATGAAAATTTACCCGATGCAGGAGCGCGATCCGCGAATCGCCAAGGCGCAAGCCGCCGCGTCGAAGCGCGCACAACGCCCTTACCGGGGGAGTCCGGCTCGGGAGCCAAGCGGTAAGGGGGCGCGGCCGCGCCCCCTGCCATGGGGGTCTGGGGGCGATTATCGCCCCCAGCGGAGGAGCCCAGAGGAGGCAGCGCCTCCTCTGGCAGGGTCCGGGGCGCAGCCCCGGGGCGGCGCCCTCCCGGTCAATCGCGGGCGGCGAGCCAGGAAGCGATCAGCGAGACCAGGGTCACGGCCAGGCACAGGCCGGCGGCTTGCCGGGCCGGGATGAATTCGATGCGGATCCAGACCGGCGGATAATACAGGATATCGGCGAGATAGACCTGAGCGGCCTTGAGCAGCGCCAGGGCGCACAGCGAGCCGGCCAGGCCCATGGCCGCGCCCGAGGAGGCGAGCGGCAGGCGGATATACCAATCCCTGGCCCCGACCAGGCGCAAGACGTCGATTTCGGCCTGGTGGCCGAGCATGGACAAGCGCACGGTATAACCCACGACCAGGGCGGCGATGGCGATGCAAAATCCGGCCAGCGGCCACAACAGCGTCCGGGTGATGCGCCGCCAGGAGCTGGCGGCATCGAGTTCGAGGGGGTTGAAAGTCACCCGCTCGACGCCGGCCAAGCCCTTGAGCCGGCCGTACATTTCCCTGGTGAAGGCCTCGGAATGGTCGCGGACCGCAAAAGTGATCAAAGCCGTGGGCGGCAAGGGGCTTGACCCCTTGAGCCAGGAAAAATCCATCGCGCCGTCGAGCGAATCCTGCAACGCGGCCAGAGCCTGCTCCGGCGTGAAGGTGGAAAATCCTTCCAGGCCGGGCAATTGGGCAAGCCTGCTCCACTGTTCGCGCACCCGCGCCAGATCGGCGGAAGCGGTCCAGTAGACCTGGAATTGCACCGTGCCGTGGCGCTTGCCGAGTTCGGCGTCGAGGTTGTGCAAAAACAGGCTGAACAGCCCGCAGAGAAACACGGCCATGGCCACGGCGCACACAATCAGGAAACCGGCCAGGGGTTTGAGCCGCAAATCGGACAAGCCGCGCAGCAACAAGCGAAAAACCGTTTCCATCAGTCGTCCTCGCCGTCGCCGCCCTCGGCGGTCGCGGTCAAACGCCCGGCTTCCAGATGCAGGAGCCGCGCTCCCGGAATCATGCCGGGCAAACGTTCGTCGTGGGTGGCGACGATAAAGGCCGTGCCGTGCGTATTGGCCTGGCGAAACACATCCATCAGCCGCAAGGCGGCGTCCGGATCGAGATTGCCCGTGGGCTCGTCGGCCAGAATCAATTGGGGACCGACGGCCAAGGCCCGGGCCACGGCCACGCGCTGCCGCTCGCCGCCGGAAAGATTGTCGCACCGCTCGTGGGCCACCTTGGCGAGATCCAAGGCGCCGGCCATCTCGGCGACCCGCGCCGCCACCCTCGCCCTAGGCAAGCCGCGAACCTCAAGCGGCAAAGCCACGTTCTCAAACACCGTGCGCTCGGGCAAGATCCGGTAGTCCTGGAAAATCAGACAGGCCTCGCGGCGCAAAAGCGGCAACTCGGAACGCGCCATGGCGTTGAGCGAAAACCCGGCCACCACCGCGTGGCCGTGCATGAGCGGCAAATCGCCGTGCAAAATACGCAAAAGCGTGGTCTTCCCAGCCCCGGACGGACCGGTTATAAAGGCGAAGCCGCCCTTGGCCAGAGAGAAATTCACACCCTCCAAGGCCAAGCGCTTGCCGAAACGATAGGATACGTCCCTCACCCTGACAAAGGCCATGAAAAAAACCTCCGGGGGCCAAGGGGCTTTGCCCCTTGGATTCCCACCGGGGGCGATGATCGCCCCCGGACCCCCACGTCAGGGGGCGCGGCTGAGTCCCCCGACGCGGGGGTCCGGGGGGGCGCTTGCCCCCCCGGGGGGGGCCAGGGGCGCAGCCCCTGGTTGGTTCGTGATAGCCCGGGGGTTGCGGCGAAGGCAAGGGGTGGGGCGCAAAAGAGTGGGGATTATGTCGCGGACGAGGGCGCTTGAGGCAACGGCGTATTTGGCGGCCGAGGGGTTTGAGGACGAGCTCGGCGCCGAGCTCGCCGCATCCGGGGGCGCGGGCGAGCGTTACGGCCGGTTGTTCGTCGCGCCGGGTCCGGCGCGGCCGGCGGCCTGGGCGCAGAACGTCTGGTTTGATCCGCTGGCGATCGAGATCGCCTCGATCGGCGAGGGCGTGCGGGCCTTGAAGGAGATCCAGCGCAATTGGGCTTTGTATCCGCTTGCCGCGCGCGGCCGGGCGAAGCTCATCGCGCAGGGCCTGCCCAAGGTGTCGGCCAGGCCGCTTCATTTCGGCGACCCGGTTCCCACGGGTCAACTGGGTTCGTGGACCCTGCTCGACGAGCGCACGATTCTGGCCGCGGCGCGGTGTTCCAGCCCGTTTGCGCACGGCGAGACGCATTTCGTGGAGGACAGGCTCGGGCCGCCGAACCGGGCCTACCTGAAGCTGTGGGAGGCGCTCACGCTGATCGGGAAAAAGCCCGGGCCGGGCGAGGCCTGTCTCGATCTGGGCGGCAGTCCGGGCGGCTGGGCTTTTGTCCTGGCCGGACTCGGCGCGCGGGTGGCGAGCGTGGACAAGGCGCCGCTGGCTGCGGCCGTGGCCGGGCTGCCGAACGTGGAAGAGCTGGTGGGCAGCGCCTTCGCCATCGATCCGGTGAAGTTCGGACCGGTGGATTGGCTGTTCTCGGACGTGGTCTGCTATCCCGAGCGACTTTACGGACTGGTCTCGCGCTGGCTCGCGGCCGGGGCGGCCGCCAATTTCGTATGCACGGTCAAGCTCCAGGGAGCGACGGATTTCGCCGCCCTGGAGAAATTCCGGTCGATACCGGACTCGCGCCTGCTGCATTTATATCACAACAAACACGAGCTGACCTGGATTAAGCTGCGCGCCTGAGCGCCCCCCGTCAGGGGGCGCTGCCCCCTGCACCCCCGCCGGGGAGCATGATGCCCCCCGGACCCCCACGTCAGGGGCGCGGCCGTGCCCCCTGACGCGGGGGTCCGGGGGCGATCATCGCCCCCGGTGGGGATCCAAGGGGCAAAGCCCCTTGGCCCCCGGATGGTCCGGCGATTTACGGTTTTTTGGCTTCGGCGGGTTTGGCCGCCGGGGCCGAGCCGGCCGAGGACGGGGCGGCTTTTTTGGGTTCGACCTTGACCAGCGGCGTATTGACCGCATCGGCTTTGAGGATGGCTTTCTTGGCCTGTTCGACCGTATTCGGATCGGATTGGCCCGGATGGCATACGGCGCAGAACACGCCCATGGCCTTGCCGCCTTTGGTGTCCACGATCAGGTATTTGTAGTTGGTGTTGGACGGGTGCGGGTTGTGGCAGCTGCCGCAGGTCAAGAGGCCCGCGCTGAGCAGGTTTTCCGGAACTTTGGCGTGCACGGGTTTGATTCCCACCGGGTGGGTGGTGCGCAGGTTGACCGGCATGATGCCGGTTTTTTCGTTGTGGCAGCCGAGGCACATGGCGTCCACCGGCCCAAGCGTCATCTTGGAGCCGTCGGGCGTGATCACGCTGGGCTGGGGCGCGACGCCGATGATCCAGTCCGCCTTGGCTTCGTGCGGGCTGTGGCATTCCTTGCAGTCCATGTCGTGCGGGCCGGCGGCCAGGGCCGGGGCGGCCGCGGCCAGCAGGCAGAACATCCCCGTGAGCGCCACGAGCAGGCGTTTCATAAAAGATCCCTCCCGGTTGTACGGTTGATGCGTATTTCGCTCTTTAAAGCAAAACAGAAGGGAAATCCAGGAGGTTGAAGCAAAAAGAAAGAGGCGGCCGCCCCGGACCTCGGCAGGGGGCACGGCCGCGCCCCTGACGCGGGGGTCCGGGGGCGATCATCGCCCCCGGTGGGGATCCAAGGGGCAAAGCCCCTTGGCCCCCCGAGGGTCCGGGACAGGCGCTAGTCCGGTTGGGCGCCCTTGCCGTGCACGAGGGCGACGATGCGGGCGAGCGCCTCGCCCGGCTCTGGCCGGGAGAAGAAATTGCGGCCCACGCAGGTGCCGGCCGCGCCGCTTTCCAGGGCCTTGCCGATCATGGAGAGCAGGCTTTCGAAGTCGGGCTGTTTGGGACCGCCGGTGACCAGGACCGGGATCGGACTGGCGGCTGCGGCTGCGGCGAAACTTGCGGGATCGGAGGAAAACGGCACGCCGGTGACGTCCGCGCCCAGTTCGGCCGCCAGACGGATGCAGTGCGCGATCAGGGTCGGGTCGAGTTCGTTGACGATATGGCCGCCCTTGGGGTGGACCAGGGCGAAAACCGGCAGGCCCAGGCCGTGGGCGTCGTCGCACACCGCGCCGAAATCGGCCAGCATCCGGTCCTCAAGATCGTTGCCGATGTTGAGCTGCAAGGCCACGGCGTCCGCGCCCAGGCGATGCGCCTCGTGAACCGAGGACACGATGCCCCGGGCGTAGGGCGGTATGCCGTGCTTGGTCCCGGCCGAAAGCTGCATCACGAGCTGCGTTTCGAGCGGCACCTCGGTGAGATAGGCCCGGGCCATGCCCTTGTTCAAAATCACGCCCTGAACCGGCTGGCCGCGCATCAAATGGAGCAGCGGCGCAATCTCGCCGATGCCCGCGAGCATGCCTTCGTAAACGCCCTGGTCGAGCGGCGCGATGAGCATCCTGCCGCTCTCGGGATGAAAAAACCGCGCCAACCGCCGTAGTGTCCCTGTCATGCAATACCTCCAAAGAGTAGACCAAGGGGCGCAGCCCTGTAATCATCTATCCGACCACAGAAGGCGCGGGCCTTTGCGGGTCAGGAAGCCGAGTCGCAAACCGCGAAAGTACAATCCCGGGCGCGGCAAGTCCAGCGTGGTTTCCAGGCTTTGGCCGGAAATCAGCTTGACCAGCGTTTCCGGGGTCTCGGCGTTAAAGCCGCAGCCCGGGGAATAGTCCGGCAGCAGCAGGCGCGCCCGGGCGTGGACGCGGGCGGAGTTTCCGGAGAACGCGCCGAGTTGGCAGCCCCGGTATTTGAGCCGGTCCGGGAGGAAATCGTAAGCGCGCCGCGGCAGGTAGAAAAGCCGGTGGTCGAAGCGTTGCGCGAGGCCGGGCGGCAGCCTGGAAAGATCGGCGCCGGGGAGATCGAGGCCCGGCGGTTCGCAGCCGGAGAAGCCGCCGCCCTGGGCGTCGCGGCCGGTCGCGCCGGTCGCGCCCGGGCCTGGCTTGACGAAGGCGGCGAGGTAGAAGCCCTGCGCTTTCGAGGCCTCGCCGTCGACGCGCAGGACGCCTTCGAGGTCCGCTCGCGCGGGTTTCAGGAAGGCGAATCCGGGCGGCTCGGCCAGGGGCGATAGCGTAAGCTCCGTGGCGCCCAGGAGTTTTCGCGTCTGCTCCTCGTTTTCGGCCGGGTTGGTGGTGCAGGTGGAGTAGAGCAGGCGCCCGCCCGGAGCGAGCAGCCGGGCCGCCTCTGCGAGCAGGGCGCGTTGCAGGGAGATCAGCGGCGCGACCTTATCCTCGCGCCAGATCGTGAGCGCCTTGGGATTTTTTTCGGCCGTGCCCCAGCCGCTGCACGGCGCGTCGCACAGGATGTAGTCGAAGCAGCCGTCGTCAAGCGGCAGGCGTTGGCCGGGATAGCAGCAAGTGACGACGGAAGCGGCGCAGGTTCGCGCGAGGTTGCGCCGCAGGGTTTCGAGTCTGTCCGGGGCGGGTTCGTTGGCCAGGACGAAGCCTCCGGGACCGGCGAGCTGGGCCAGAAAGCCGGTTTTCCCGCCCGGGCTCGCGCACATGTCGAGCACGGCCGCGCCGGGTTTCGGGGCGAGCGCCAGCGGCGGCAGCATGGAGGAGCGGTCCTGGATGTAGATCAGGCCGAAATAGGCGGCCAGCGACGAGCCCAGCGGCAGCGGCCGGTTGACGGCCCGGCGGCACAGGGGCGAGAACGGTTCGGCCTCGAACTCAAAGCCCTGGGCGCGCAGGAGTTCTTCGGCGAGGGGTATCTCGCTTGGCCCGCAGGTGAAGCGAAACGACCGCCCCGGCCGTTCTTTCACAATATGTGCGCCGCTCTTTTTCATGAAATTACAAAAGTTTTTCGGAGGGGGGTCGGGGGGAACCGTGGGACAGTGGTCCCTTTGTTCAAGCGCGGAGAGTAGAAAAGTCTTCTTTTCGTACTCTCCGCTTCGAAGCGTCTTCCCGCTGCAAAAGGTTCCCCCCGATTCTCTTCTTCTTCTCCCCTCTTATTGCGGCGGGTCCGGCAGCTTGGGCAGCATGTCCCGGAAAAAGGCGTCGGCCTGTTCGTCGCGCAGCCGTCCCTGGGCGCGCCGCGTAGCCGTGGTTTCGATTTTGATCGGGTAGTTTTTGATGGCCAGCGCGCCGCAGATCGAGTCCGGGCCGAGCGCCCGGCCGTCGAAGACGAGGCCGTCGCCGTGGACGGCGTGGACCTTGCCGTTGTCCAGGAAACCGCTCATGTGATAGACGCTGATTTTGCCGTTTTGCTGGGTGACGTAGGCCACGGACAGGATATAGACGCCTTTTTGGGCCACGAAGATTTCCACGGCCGAACCGAGGGTGCGGGCTTCCCAGGCGCCGCTTATGTCCACGGCCTCCGGCTGCGCTTGCGGCGGGACCGGGCAGCTCGGGGCGGTCTCTTCGGCCGGCGCGGCGTTTGGCGCGGGCTCGGCGGCGGCGGGCTCGCCGG
>JADFXV010000139.1 GCA_015233395.1 Desulfovibrionaceae bacterium | reverse complement strand
CCACTTGCCACCACTTCGGCATCCCTCCCCCTCCACACACCTGCCCTCTTCCCCCGCCCCCCTTCTTGTCCCCCCCCCCTGCTTCTCCTCTCTCTCTTCTCTCCACGCCTCTCCGCCGCGCTTCCAACCACGAAAAAAAACCGCCCGGTGGGGAAATGGCTTTGACCATCAAAGCGCATTCCGGGCGGGAAAAGAGGAATACCCCGCAAAGGCATCCCCCTTTGTTTTTTGGCGCTCTAGCACGACGGCCGCGAAAAATGAAGGGGCGCGCGCGGCCGGGGCTCGGTTGGCCGGCGACGCGGTCTGGGCGCTGTTTGGCGCGAACGCGGCGATCCGCGCAGTAAGAATACGCGAGCGCAAATCGAATCGAAGAAGAATCCCGGGGAAGAAGCTTTGTACAACGGTTCTTCCCCGGGATTGCCTTATTTTCTCAGACCCGGTTCGCGCGCCTACATATTGTAGAGTTTTTCCCCGGGAATGACGGGAATCTCGCCTTCCCGCAGGGCTTCGATGGCCTGGTCGGTGCGGTCGAAGCGGAAAATGATGATCGCCGACTGTTGGCTTTGGGTGACGAAGGCGTACATGTACTCCACGTTCACCCCATGTTTGCTCAGCATGTCGAGGATATCGTGCAGTCCGCCCGGCCGGTCCGGGACCTCGACCGCGACCACGCTCGTGCGTCCGACGGTGAAGCCGTTTTCCTTGAGCGCTGCCTTGGCCTTTTCCAGGTCCGAGACGATCAGCCGCAGGATGCCGAAATCCGAGGTGTCGGCCAACGACAGGGCCCGGATGTTGATCCCGGCCTCGGCCAGGATGCGCGTCACTTCGCTTAGCCGGCCGGCCCGGTTTTCCAGGAACACCGATATCTGTTCGACCTTCATGGCTCTCTCCCGTTCAAGAGGTTGGCGCGGCGGAAAAGTTCCGCTACTTGCCGCGTTTGTCGACGATCCGCTGGGCCTTGCCTTCGCTGCGCTGGATGCCGCGCGGCTCGACCAGTTTGACCTTGGCCGTGACGCCCAAAAATTCCTTGATGGTCTTCTGGATCTTGCCCTCGATGCGCTGCATGGCCTTGATCTCGTCGGAAAAGATCTTCTCGTCCACCTCGACCATGACGTCGAGATTGTCCAGGCTGCCCTCGCGGCTGACCACCAATTGATAATGCGGGGTCAGGCCGTCGGTTTCGAGCAGGATGCTCTCGATCTGGGACGGGAACACGTTCACCCCGCGGATGATGAGCATGTCGTCGGAACGGCCGGTGACCCGCTTCATGCGCGCGAACGTCCGGCCGCATTTGCACGGCGTGGCGTCGAGGCTGGTGATGTCGCGGGTGCGGTAGCGGATCAGCGGCTGGGCTTCCTTGGTCAGGGTGGTGATCACGAGTTCGCCCGTGGCGCCCGGCGGCGCCGGATCGCCGGTTTCCGGATCGATGATCTCGGCCAGGAAATGATCCTCCATGAGGTGCGGCCCGCTTTGCGTCTGGACGCACTCGATGCCCACGCCCGGCCCCATGATCTCCGACAGGCCGTAAATGTCGATGGCCTTGATGCCCATTTTCTGTTCGATGTCGCGGCGCATCTCCTCGGTCCAGGGCTCGGCGCCGAACACGCCCACCCGCAACGGCAATTCGTTGAAGTCGATGCCGCTTTCGAGCGCGGCTTCATACAAATGCAGGCTGTAGCTCGGCGTGCAGCACAAGACCGTTGCCCCGAAATCGCGCAGCAGCATGACCTGCCGGCGCGTGGCCCCGCCCGAAATCGGCACCACCGTGGCCCCGAGCCGCTCGCCGCCGTAATGCGCCCCGAGCCCGCCGGTGAACAGGCCGTAGCCGTAAGCCACGTGGATCACGTCCTTGGGACCGGCCCCGGCGGCCGTGAACGACCGGGCCATGAGCTCGGCCCAATTCTTGATGTCGCGGCGGGTATAACCCACCACCGTGGACTTGCCGGTCGTGCCCGAGGAGGCGTGGATGCGCACCACGTTGTCCTTGGGCACCGCGAACATGCCGAAAGGATAGTGGTTGCGCAGATCCTGCTTCTCGGTGAACGGCAAAAGCGTCAGATCCGAAAGCGACCGCACGTCCGCCGGAGAAATTCCCAGATCGTCGAATTTCTTTTTGTAAAACGGAACATTGGCGTACACCCGCCCGCACAGGTCCTTGAGCCTGCGTAGTTGCAACGCCTCAAGCTGCTCGCGCGGCATCGTCTCGCTTGCAATGTCGAAAATCACGGTTGGCGCCTCCTGGAGAATGTGGGGGGAGGGAGAATCCGGGGGAAACCCCCTTTGTGGACAAAAGGGGTTTCCCCCGGACCCCCTTCCTCAAAAAACTTTATTCATTGCAGCGTGTTGAATCGGGACGGTTTTGATCGCTTCAGGCGATGCCGGCCGCCGCGAACACAGGCCGCAAAAGATCCCGCGAATCAGAGCGTCCGTTGCCGCGTCCTACCACAGGCCGGGCGCGCTTCACAATCTCTTTTGTCGCGCCGGGCCGCCCGCGTTGCGCCGGAGGGCGTTATCGGCTACAAACCGGTACGCGAATTTGAAAAGGACGACGCATGGAAACTTTGGACAAGGTCCGGACCCTGGCCGGCTGGCTGGCCGAAAAAAAAGCCAAGGACGTCGTCGCCATCGACGTCTCCCGCATCTCCAACATCGCCGAGGTTATGCTCCTGGCCACCGCCGGCAGCGCCCGCCAGGCCCAAGCCCTGGCCGATCACCTGATGCACTGCTGCGGCGAATCGAAAACCCCCTTCCTCGGCCACGAGGGCTACAAAAACGCCCAGTGGATTCTCATCGACCTGGGCGACGTCATGGTGCACGTCCTGCAAGAGGACTCCCGGCGCTTTTACAACCTCGAAGGCCTGTGGTCCGAAGGACCGCAGCTTGCGCTGCCGCGAGAAACCGAAAACAGCGGCGACGGCCGGTGACGCCCGCCCCGATTCCCTTGGCCGGCCTTGACAAACCGGCTGAAATGACCGGTAATCGCCAGGTCGAACACTCTGCGCCCAAGGCGGTTTCATGAGCGAACGCAAACGGCCGGTTTCGCCGGTCAAGCCCAAAAGCCTGGAACTCCTGTTTCTCTATCCGTGCCCGTATTGCAACGCCGAAACTCCGGCTCTGTCGCCGACCGAGCCGACCATGCTCCAGTGCCCGGGCTGCAAGCAGAATTTCCCGATCGTGCCGGTCGACGACAAAACCGTGCGCTTCATCAAAATCATGCTCGCCGGAGGCAAAGCCGCCGTCGACCCGAATTATCTATAGAGATGAAGGGGAGAATCGGGGGGAGGAACCTTTTGTGAACAAAAGGTTCCTCCCCCGAACCCCCTCCTCCCAAAAACTTTACAGTTTTTTGGGGGAAAGGGGGGCTCGGGGGGAAAACCCCCTTTTGTTCACAA
>JADFXV010000138.1 GCA_015233395.1 Desulfovibrionaceae bacterium | reverse complement strand
CGCTCCGAGCGTTTCGACATCCAGAGCGTCACCCTGGTCAACGCCATCAGTTCGCACGTGTTCGATTTCGACGACACGCACCTGAAGACCATCATCCACGCCTCGGGCCCGGTGATTTCTCCCTGTCTGGCCCTGGCCGAGTATCTGCCGGTCAGCGGCCGGGATTTTTTGTGCGCTCTGGTCCTGGGCGTCGAGACCGCCTTTCGCGTGGGCAACGCGGTCTATCCCAACCACTACGACGTGGGCTGGCACATCACCGGCACGGCCGGAGTGATCGGCGCCGCCGCCGCGACCGGTAAGCTGCTCGGCTTAACCGAGCAGCAGATGGTCTGGGCCCTGGGTTTGGCCGCTTCCCAGCCGGTCGGCCTGCGCGAATCCTTCGGATCCATGAACAAGAGCTTCAACCCCGGCCGAGCCGGCCAAAACGGCCTGCTGGCCGCGCTGCTCGCCGCCCAGGACTTCACCAGTTCCGACGGGATGCTCGAAGCCAAGCGCGGCTGGGCCAACACCATCAGCACCAAGCAGGATTACGCGCAGATCACCGAGGGCCTGGGCCAATACTGGGAAACCAGCCTGAACACCTACAAGCCTTTTGCCTGCGGCATCGTCATCCATCCCATCATCGACGCCTGCATCCAACTGCGCCAGGAGTACAAGATAGATCCGGCCCAGGTCCGGGCGATCAACCTGAAGGTGCATCCCCTGGTCCTGGAACTGACCGGCAAGAAGACCCCGCAGACGGGCCTGGAAGGCAAATTCAGCGTCTACCACGCCGCCGCCGCGGCCGTGATCTTCGGCAAGGCCGGGGAGCGCCAGTTCAGCGACGCCGTGGTACGCGACCCGGGGGTCGTTGCCCTGCGCGACAAGGTCGCGGCCGTGGTGGACCCGGCGGTCAAGGAACAACAGGCCGACGTGACCATTGTCCTGGCCGACGGACGCGAGTTGCGCAAATTCATCACGCAGGCCGTGGGCAGCGTGGAGAATCCCATGAGCGACAGCGCCCTGGAAGCCAAACTGACCGATCTGGCCCAGGGGATTTTACCCGAGGCCCAGGCCAAACGGTTGATTGCGATGTGCTGGAAGGTGGAAGAGCTTCCCCGCGCCGGCGATCTGGCCAAGGCGGCCAGCCTCGCCTCCAAAGCGGCCAAGCCGGATGCGAAGAAGAAGTAAACGCGCCGGATTGCGGGCAAACTTTTTTGCCCGCAATCCGGGAAGATTGGCGAAATTCATTTTCGCCAACCCGAAGTTGAAAAATGCCAGGACGGCATTTTTCAACAGACTGTTAGGGCCAGTGGCCGGCGGCTCCCAGGGGAGCAAGTCCGGGAATACAGGCCCCTTTGACTCCAGGGAGATAGCTGGCTGGAAACAACCGCCTATCTCTGGCGCATCGCCCTAGGAGCCGCCGCTGAGTTGGCCAAGCAGCGAGCCCGGCGTCGCATTTCCGAGCAACGCGAGCGAAACGCCGGCTTCCATGCTGGGGACCAGGGCTTGCGTCTGGCCCGAGGTCAGTTGCGTATTGGCGAGTTGCGTCTCCAGAAAATCAAATGTCCCCGGAGACTGGGACCCGATGGCGGAAACAGCCTCTTTGATGGTCACGCCCGCATTGTTCAAGATGGATTGAAACCCGCTGGGGTCCAGGGAATAGAGGTCGTTCATCAAATCCAGGCCCATGTCGACGGATGTCGCGCCGCCGAGGGGAGAGTTGGTGGCGGACGAGGTGAGCCGGGAGAGGTCGATGCTCGCCGGAGTGACGTTCTTGGGGTTCACGCCGGCGCTCCCGAAGCCGCCCACGACCGGATTGCCGCTGCCGTCGACGGTCAGGCCGTAGGTTCCGTCCAGTCCGTCGCCGCCGTAAAGCCAGTTGAGGGCCAGCTTGTCGATCGGGCTGTAGTCGGTTGCGGGCGTGTAGGAGCCGATCATTCCCGAGGCGCTCGTTCCCAGGCGATTGTAGGACATCAGGGAGTCGGTGGTGTTATCGATGTCCTTGGGCAGCTGGATGGCCCCCTGGAAAGGGTGCTTCAGGCCCAGGGCGTGGCCGATTTCGTGCAGCATCACCTCGAAACCCACTTGCCCCGGATCCAGGTTGTGCAAATCCCAGCCGCCGGCCAAATTATTTCCGTTGAGCCTGATGGTGTTGCACAACTGCATCGTGGGGTTGCCGTTGGCGCCGGCTCCGAATTGAGTCCCCGCATCCGTCTCGCCCAGGGACACTTCGTAGTTCTTTACATCCTGCGGATCAAATGAAGCGCTGTAGACGAAGGTTATATCCGGTTGCGCGCCCGCCTTGGCGGGGGTGAATTGAATGCCGGTGTCGCCGCCGACCACGCCCAGGGCTTTGACCACGTCGTTCTGCTCGGCGGTTGTCATCGTTTGCAGCGAATATCCCGTGGTCTTGCTGGAGCCGGGGTCGAAGGAATAGGTGATCGCCGACTCCTGGGGCAGTTCGTAATTGTAGGAGGTGAAGACAATATTCCGGTTGGCGATGTTGGCGATCAGCGAGTTCACATCCGACTGGACTTGCAGCATCTGGATCGGACTGGTCGAGGCGGCATCAGAGGGGTCTGTCACGCTGTTGAAGTACGCCGACTGGTACTTGCTCTCCAGGGATGCACTTGTCTCCGTCATAAATATCCTTCATTGCAGGCTATTTCAAATTATAGACGTCCAATCCGACTGATCGAACAGGCCTGAGAACGTCCGGGCCGCCAGGCAGCGGCAGGTCATGAACCCGAAAGGCTATCAGGGAAAAAGGGGGGAAATCAAGCTCTATCCAAACGATATTTCAAGATTTTTTTGGATCGAGGCAGAGCGCCGCAAGGATCGGCCCGCCGAAGGCGGCGCGGCGGCGGCCACTGCCGGTCCATTGGCGGCTGGATGTGATTTGCGCGGCGCCGCCCCCGGGGCGACCCGGTCGCCTGAAAAGTGAACACACTGAAATAACAACCATTTTCTCGGCGGCGCGGATTTTTTTCAGATTTTTCGCCCTGCCCGTTAACCGAGGCCGCGGCGCGGACGTCTTCTTATACAAAAGGGGAAGCCGGCGCCTTGAGCCGAGTCCCCGCGTGGATTGAAAAAAAGGAAAAACCGATGAAAAAGCTCCTGGTTGTCTCAATCTTGCTCGCCATGGTCTCGGGTTGCGCCGGAACCGGGAACAACGGACAGGGAATGGACTCCAACCAAATGATCGGGACGGGCGTGGGCGCGGTTCTCGGCGGAGCGGCGGGTCTTCTGACCGCCAGGGCGTTCAACGGAAACGCCGCGGCCGGCGGGGCGGCGGCCCTCGGCGGCATGCTGGTCGGCGGCTACATCGGCTCCAAGGCCGTCCAGCCGTCGCAACAGGGATACCAGCAAGGATATCAAAACAACAGCGCTCCGATGCAGCAGCAGCCGGCGCCCATGTATCAGCAAGGCCCGTCTCAATACTCCAGTTCGAGCGGTCGCGGCTGGAACAATCCCAATAACGAGTGAGGGACTTGCCAAAAAGGCGGTTTTTGACGCCTCCGGCGGCCAAAGAGCGCAGCCCTTTGGAATCCCTCCCATTTTCATGAAGCGCGCCGCCGTGCCGGGATCCCGGCACGGCGG
>JADFXV010000137.1 GCA_015233395.1 Desulfovibrionaceae bacterium | reverse complement strand
TTTGAGAATATTTCAGGAGGAGCCATGAAGAGAGCCATGCTTGGGATGTCTCTGTGCCTGTTTTGCTTGTTTGCCGCCAACGACGCGAACGCGGTGTTGGTGTCGTTTTCGGCGGGACTCGCGGGCTTGGGAATCCGGGAGGTAGCCCAGACAGCGCACCCGCTCGCGCGGATACCCGGCGGGCAGGCGGCCGCAAATCGCCCGCGCGTCGCCCAGGCCGGCGAGCGCCAGCACCGGCGGCGTCTGCCCCCGCTCGCGCATGAGCGCCAGGGCGTCCAGGACCAGCCCCAGGTTTTTGTGGGGCATGAGGTTGCCCAGGCACAAAACGTAGCCCGGGGCGAGCCCGCTTGCGGCCAGAAACGGGTCGCGCCCGGCGCGTTCATCGTCCGTGGCCGGGCGGAACAGGTCCGGATCCACGCCGTGGCAGCGGCGCACGTCGATTTTATTCGCCGCCTCCCCGAACACGCGCAGGGCTTCCACCTTGGTGAAACTCGAACCGGCCAGGACCACGGCCGCGCGCGACAGCGTCGCCCGCGCCCGCAGGGCGTAGACGGCGCGCACATGCCAGGCGAGCGTCTCCGGATGGCGCCGCCAGAGCAGGTCGTGGATGAGCGCGACCACCGGCGCGGCCGCGAAAGGCGGGGCCAGCCCGTCGCAGGCGTAGTGGACGTCGGGCCTGAGCTTGCGCAGCCGCAGGGCCATGCCGGTCTGCTGCCAGGCGTACAGCGAGGGAAAATTCGCCGCGGACGCCGTGAGCCGGCCTTCGCCCGCGAGTCTCAGGGCGACTTCGTTGCACAGAGGCTTGCCGGAAAGCAGAATGAACTCGGCCCGGTCCCCGGCGATCCGCAGCAAACGCGGCAGCACGGACTCCAGGCAGCGGCCGATGCCGGTACGCCCCGGGTAGCTCAGGCAGCCGGCGTCTATGGTGATGCGAAGGGGCATAGGGCGACCTTTCGCCCGGCTTGTAGCCGAGGCGCTTGCCCCGGTCAATCGCCGCGCGCCCGGCGTTTGCCCAATCATTGTCCCCGGTTGTGCCGGACCGGGCCGGGCGCGCGTCGGGCGGCGTTGACGGCGCCTGGCGATTGGATTACGTGACTCGCGCCGCCGCCGGGTCCGCCGGAGGCGGAACTTGCCCAGGACGCTCTCACCCCATGACCTACACCGTCACCGAGACTTCAAACGATCTGTCCACGCCGCTTCTTTCCTGCGTGACCGGCCGCAAGCCGGTCAAGGTGGTCCTGCTGCTCCAGGACCTGTATTACGGCGGCACCCAGTCCCAGACCCTGGAGCTGGCCAAACGCCTGGACCGGCGTTTTTTCGACGTGGAGATCTGGTGCCTGATCGGCGGAAACGATCTCGCGCCCAGGGCCGAGCAATACGGAATTCCGGTGACCTGGCTCACCGCGAAGCCCGGGGTCGGGCCGCACATCCTTTGGCCCCTGTGGAAAAAGCTCAAGCAGGGCGGCGTGGACATCCTGCTCCCCTTGACCGTCGTGCCCAACATCTGGGGCCGGATTTTCGGACGCCTCGCCAAGACGCCGGTGATCGTCGGCGCCTGCCGGGGCGGGGACGCCCTGCCCAAGCAGCACGAGCGCTTCCTGTGGCGCCTCGCCGACCACCACATGTGCAACACCACCGAGCTCAAAAGACAGCTCACCGGCCGCCTGGGCATCGCCGCGGACCGGGTCACGGTCATCGCCAACGGCGTGGACACGGACAAGTTCGTTCCCCCGGCTAAGGAGTTTCGGCCGGTGCGGCAGGTGATTTTGTGCGTGGCCCGGTTCGCCCCGGCCAAGGACCACGAGACGCTGCTCAAGGCCTTCCAGATCGTCGCGCCCCATTTTCCGGCCGCCGAGTTGTGGATGGTCGGCGAGGGTCCGCTCAAGGCCAATATTTCCAAGCTGGCGGCCCGCTCCAGGCTAAGCGGCAGAATGCGCATCTACGACGGCACGCTTAACCTGATTCCTTTTTACCACCAGGCTTCGATCCTGGCTTTGAGTTCGGTCGAGGAAGGCCTGCCGAACGTGGTCCTGGAAGGCATGGCCTGCGGCCTGCCGGTGGTCGCCACCAATGTCGGCGGACTGCCGGACGCGATCCTGCCCGGCAAGACCGGGGAGCTGGTTTCGCCCGGCGATCCCGAGGCCTTGGCCCGGGCGCTCATGGGACTTCTGGCCGATGAGGAAAAACGCCTGGCCATGGGCGAGGCCGGACGCGCGCGCGCCCTGCACGAATATTCCCTGGCGGCCATGATGCGCCGCCACGAGGCGATGTTCACCGAGCTGCTCGTCGCCAAGGGAATTTGGCGCCCGGCGCAATCGTGATTATCCATACGTGCGGCGCTCACGCGGCGCCCCAAGAAATGTAATCGGCCCCGGAGGGCCCGCGAGGAAACTCATGTCGAAACGCAGCAGCGTGGCCCTGGGCGCGGTTTTGAAAAATTTCGCCAAGGTGGCCAGGCATCCCTGGATCGCCAAAAGCCTGATCGGCCTGGAAAAGGAAAAGATCTTCTTCGATTTCCTCAACCCCAAGGCGGCCGAGGGCCAGGCCAGAAGCATCCGCCAGGTGAGCATCCGCATCACCGACGTCTGCAACCTGCGCTGCCACACCTGCGGCCAGTGGGGCGACCAGGGCTTCCTGCACGGCGCCGACCTCGGCCGCCTCAAGCGCGAGGAAATCAAACCCGCGCGCTACCTGGAGCTGCTCGACGATCTGGCCGCCCACGGGCACAGGCCCTCGTTCTACCTCTGGGGCGGCGAACCCATGCTCTACAAGGGCACGCTCGACCTGATCGACCGGGCCTCGGCCCTGCGCATGCCCGTGTCCATCGCCACCAACTCCACCGGCGTGGCCCAGGCCGCCGAGCGCCTTGTGGCCGCGCCCATGTTTTTGCTCCAGATCTCCATCGACGGGCACTGCGCCGCGACCCACAACGCGGCCCGGCCCGCGGCCGGCGGCGGCGACAATTTCGGCGACATCGAACGGGCGCTTGAAGCCGTGCGCGCCGAACGCGACCGCAAAGGCATCAAACTGCCGCTGATCGCCTCGCTGACCACCATCTCCCAGGCCAACGTCGGCAATCTGGTGGACATCTACGAAACCTTCAAGGACCGGGTGGACCTCTTCGTCTTCTACCTGTCCTGGTGGATCGACGAAAAAAGCGCCGCGGCCCACGACGCCGACTTCGCTTCGCGCTTCGGCTTTACCCCCAAACTGCACTGGGGCTGGGTCGGCGACTGGACAATCAAGAACCGCAAGCTGTTAAACGATCAACTCACGGAAATCCAGGCGCGCTCCAAGGCCTGGTCCTCCCCGCCGGCGACCATCATCCCGAACGTGCTGGGACTTCCCAATCTGGAGCGCTACTACGACGACCATTCCGCGACCTTCGGCTACGACCGCTGCATCTCCATCTACCAGGCCGTGGAGCTCGACTCCAACGGCGACATGTCGCCCTGCCGCGACTACCACGACTATATCGTGGGCAACGTGAAAGACAAGACCATCACCGAACTCTGGAACAGCGAGCCCTACCGGAAATTCCGCGCCAGCCTGAACGCCAAGGGCCTCATGCCGGCCTGCACCCGCTGCTGCGGCCTGATGGGCTACTGATGCGGCGCAACCCGCCGGTCGGCCCGGCCCTGGCGATCGTCCTGGCGGCCCTGGTCATATGCGGCCCGCTGGCGGCCGCCCGCGCCCAGGAGGCGCCGGCGACGGAACAGACCTCGGCCGCAAG
>JADFXV010000136.1 GCA_015233395.1 Desulfovibrionaceae bacterium | reverse complement strand
GGCGCTTTCGGTCTATGCCGCCATCGTGGAGCGCGAGATCAAAAAGAACTGGCGCTTCCCCAATTTCGGAGGCCTCAAATTGGTCTGCGTGGTGGAGTTGCGCATAGCCTCCGATGGGAGTATCGATAATTTCCACGTCGTGCAGTCGTCGGGACGGCCGGAGTTCGACGCCTCGGCCATGAAAGCAGTGCAGGAAACGGAAAAACTTCCGCCGCCGCCCAATGCCAGCTTGAGCATGCTCCAGCTGAATTTCAATTCCCAGGAAAAGCAATAAGCCATGAACAGAAAATGTATTTTCGCCCTCATTGTATTCGCCGCGGCCGCCAGTCTGGCCCTGGCCGCGTACGCCCAGGCCCAGGAGGCCATCTCCGTGGACATCCGGGGGCCCGGACAGGCCAAGATGAACGTGGTCACCGCCAAACCCTCGGGCGAAGCGGGCGCGGCCGCCGCTCCGCCCGAAGGCGCGATGCTCACCGACAACATCCAGAAAGATCTCTCGTTTATGCCCTTTCTCAAGGTCATGCCCGAATCCTCCATTCTGGGCGGGGGCGCGATGGGCGGCCCGCTCGGCGACCAGATCGATTTCAAGCCCTTCGCCCTGGCCAAGGTGGACCTGGTCATCACCTCCAATTGGAAACGCGGCCAGCGCGCGGGCGACGTCGAACTGCGCGCCTACGAGGTCTTTTCCAAACGCCTGATCCTGGGCAAGGAATACTTGGGCGTCAGCCGCGACCAGCTGCCTGAAATCGCCGACCGCTTCTGTATGGAGCTTATCGCCCTGCTCACCGGCAAGGGCGATTTCTTCAAATCGAGGATCGCCTTCTCGCGCGCCTCGGGCGCGGGCCGCGACATCTGGGTGGTCAGCCCCATGGGCCGCGAGGTGACGCAGATCACCAAATACGGCGACCTGGGCATGGCCGTCTCCCCGGCCTGGTCCTGGGACGGCGGCAAGATCGCCTTCACCCTGATCGGCTCGACCCGGCATTATCTTGGCGTCTGGAGCGGCGGCAAGGCCACGGTCCACACCCTGCCCAGCTCCAACGTGGTCAGCCCGAGATTCATGCCGAGCGGAGCCATCGCCGTGGCGCTCAACCTCAAGGGCTCGACCGACATCTACGCCCTGGACGGCAACTACCAGCCCGGCCGCGCGCTGGCCGCGGATTCGGCGGTCGACGTCTCGCCGAGCTTCGACAAATCAGGCAACCTCATGGCCTACGTCTCCGACCGCCTGGGCAGCCCCAACATCTATCTGAAAGACCTGTCCGGCGGCTCGGACAAGCGCGTCTCCAAGTCCGGCGGCTACAACACCAATCCCTGCCTCAGCGCCGACGGCAAGTATATCGTCTATTCCAAGCTGACCGGAGGTCACCGCCTGTTCCTCTACGACATCGCGGCCGATCAGGAGCGCCAAATCTCAAGCGGACCGGGCAACGACGAAAATCCGTCCTTTTCGCCCGATTCCTACTTCATCGCCTTCTCCTCCACCCGGGGCGGGGGGCATCAGATCTACATCACCACCATCAACGGCGAAAATCCGATCCTGGTGCCCACGGGCGGGGAGGCGAAAATGCCCGCCTGGGGGCCGACTCCGTAGGCGAAAAGGGTCGCGACGAGGGGTTGCCATTTGGTGTTTGATGATATAAAGTCTTGTGTCTTTTTGTTTGTTTGTTGGCGCGGAAGCGCCCGACCGCATCGCGCACACGCCTTGTCGGCCGAGCCGAAGGGGAAAAATTTTTTTCAGGACCTAATTGAGGAGGAGATCGAGATGAAAACGAGGATTTTTATCGGATTGTTGATGGCGCTGACGTTGCTGGTCAGCGGCATGGGTTGCGCCAAAAAGGCGTCCGACGCCAAGGATAGCAGTTGGGAAGACCAGGAGCGCGAGCGCCTGGCCAAAGAGCGCGAATTGAGGGAGCGCCTGGGCAAGGCCGCACAGGAACTGGCGACCATGATCCACTTCGACCTCGACCGCTACGACATCAAGCCCGAGTATCGGGGCATCATGACCACCAAGGCCCAGATCCTCAAGGCCAACCCCGAGGTCAAGCTGGTCATCGAAGGCCATTGCGACCAGCGCGGCACCGCCGAGTACAACCTGGCCCTGGGCGAGCGCCGCGCCCGCGCCGCCGCCGACTTCCTGGTCAACCTGGGCATTCCGGCCACCCGCCTGTCCACCGTCAGCTACGGCAAGGAACGGCCGCTGGATGCGGGCTCGGGCGAAGCCGCCTGGTCCAAGAACCGCCGCGACGAGTTTCGCGCCACGTACTAGCCTGAATCGTCCGGCCCATTCCGCAAAAAAAAGGCGCGCCCCGGGGCGCGCCTTTTTTTATGCCCCGCTTATTTCCAGAGATCTTCGTAGGCCGCGGCCACGCGGCGGATGTCGAAGCTCTCCCGGGCCTTGGCCTGGGCGGCAGCGGCCAGGCGGTCCGCCAGGGCGCGGCCGGTCAGCAGGCGGCCCAGGGCGGCCGCCATGGCCTCGGGATCGCCCGGGGGAAACATGAGCGCGGACACGCCGTCTTCAAGCAATTCGCGGTTTCCTGCGACGTCGGTGACCGCCATGGTCTTGCCCGCGGCCATGGACTCCATCATCGACAGCGAGGTTCCCTCCCAGAGCGAGGACACGACCACCACGTCGGCCAGGGCCAAAAGGTCGGCGATATCGTCCCGGGAACCGAGCAAAAAGGCCCGGCAGCCAAGCCCAAGCCGCGCAATCGCGCACGCGAGCTCCTCCCGGTCCGGTCCGTCGCCGGCGATGAGCAGCTTGAGCCCGGGATGGTCCGGGGCGAGCGCGGCCAGGGCTTTGACGAGGTGGATCTGGCCTTTTTGGGCGGTCAGGCGGCCCACGTTGAGCAGGACCGCGTCGCCCGGCTCCAGGCCGAGTTCGCGGCGCAGGCTTTCCGGCGGCCGCCTGGAGGCCAGCAGGTCGCAATCCACGCCGTTCGGGATATGGACCAGCCGGGCCGGATTGATCCCGATCGCGTCGCGCAGGGCGATGAGGGTCTCGGCCGAAACCGCGACCACCGCGTCGGCCTGGCGGTAGAGCAGGCGCATGACCCATAAGCGCAGGCGGTCGCGCAGCCGGTTGCGCAGCAGCATGCGCCTGCGGTCGCCGTGGCGATCGCTGCGCCGGTCGCGCACGCGGTTGATCCGCCGATTGACCAGCGAGTCGGGCTGGCAGGGGTTTTCCCGTTCCGGCAACAGCAAAGGCGTGTGGAAGGTGATGGTCGTCTTGCGCGCGCGGCTTATCCGGCCGGCCAGGATGCTCAAGAATTCCGCGTCCGAGAGATGGCCGTGGATTACGTCCGCGCCGAGTTTTTTCTTGAGACGGGCGATGTCGCGCAGGCTGCCGAGCGCGTAAGCCAGAAAACGCAGGGGGGAAGCGACGGAAGGGCGGGGCCGGTTCAGGGCGAAGACCGGCACGCCGTTAGCCTCAATGCGTCCGGCCATTTCCAGGTCGGGCTGCAGGACGCAGACCGCCATGTTCCGGCCGGGCGGCCGGTATTTGGCCAGAAGCGCCAAAAGCTCCTGGGCGCCCCCGACATTGAGGGCGTCGATCACATGCAGGGCGGTGCTTGGAGCCATGGGTCCCGCCGGTCCGGTTTGCGTCGCCAAAACCTTGCCTTCAGACAGGAGACGTCAAAACCATACGGCATTCGGGCGAGAAGAGCCACATATTTGCGCCTCTCGAAAAATTCACGCTCCGTCCCGCCACCCCCGCGAAACGGCTGACTAACCCATAAAAATGATATGGGATTCCAAAGGGCGCAGCCCTTTGGCCGCCGGAGGCGTCAAAAAAACCACTTTTTTTGCAAGTCTCTCACCGG
>JADFXV010000135.1 GCA_015233395.1 Desulfovibrionaceae bacterium | reverse complement strand
CAAGCTCGGGTTGAAGGTGATGCTGGCCGCGCCCACCGGCCGGGCGGCCAAGAAGCTCTCCGAGGCGGCGGACCGGCCGGCTTCGACGATCCATAGGCTGCTCGAATACAACGCCGGCGGCGAATTCGGCCGCAACGAGGAGCACAAGCTCAAGTGCGGCGTGCTGATCGTGGACGAGGCCTCGATGCTCGACATCGCGCTGACCGTGCATCTGCTGCGCGCCCTGCCGCTGACCGCGCGGCTGATCCTGGTCGGCGACGTCAACCAGCTGCCCTCGGTCGGGGCGGGCAACGTGCTTGCGGACTTGATCGCAAGCGCGGCGGTCGAGAGCGCGGAGCTGACGCACATCTTCCGACAGGCCCAAGAGTCCATGATCGTGGTCAACGCCCACCGCATCAACCGGGGCGAGTTTCCGGCCGCCTCCAGCAAGCCGCCGCCGGCGGCGGATTTTTACTGGGTGGAGCAGGAAGATCCGGCCAAGGTGCGCTCGCTGATCGCCGACCTGGTCTGCGAGCGCATCCCCAAGGCCTACGGCCTGGACCCGCTGCGCGACATCCAGGTGCTCTCGCCCATGAACAAGGGCGAGGTCGGCGCCCAGGCGCTCAACGACCTGCTCCAGTCGCGCCTAAACCCGTCCGGGCCGGCGATCGTTCGGGGCGGGACGGCCTTCCGGGCGGGCGACAGGGTGCTGCAAACGCGCAACAATTACGACCTCGACGTTTTCAACGGGGATTTGGGCTGGATTATTGACCTGGATTTGGATAATGGCGAAGCCTTGATCGATTTCGACGGCCGCACGGTCACGGTCGCGGGGAGCGATTTCGACGAGATCGCCCTGGCCTACGCCGTGAGCGTGCACAAATCGCAGGGCAGCGAGTACCCGGCCGTGGTCGTGCCGGTCTTGACCCAGCATTACGTGATGCTGCGCCGCAACCTGCTGTACACCGCCCTGACCAGGGCCAGGAAGCTGGCCATCCTGATCGGCGGCAAGCGCGCCCTGGCCATCGGCATCGCCAACAGCCGCGTCGAGAAGCGCAACACGCACCTGCGCTACCGGCTGCAAGCGGCTTTCAACGAGAACACACCGGGATCATTTTGAAAAAAGCCGCCTTGAAAAATACCGCCAGTTTCATGCTCAAGCTCGCTCTGGTCGCGGGCTGCCTGTACTTCGTCGTACGGGATGTTGATTTCCGGGAATTTTGGCGGGTGGTCATGCGTTTCGACCCCACGGCCATCGCCGTGGTCACGCTCTATTCCCTGCTGGGTTATGTCATGGCCGGCCTGCGCCTGAACTATCTGACCCGCTTCGACGCCGGCAACCGGGTCTGTTTCGACGCCTACATGCTTTCCATGGGCGTCAACAACATCGCCCCGGCCAAGCTCGGCGAAGTGTCCAAAGCCCTGTTTTTGCGCACCAAATGCAACTATTCCCTGGCCAAGACCTTAAGCATCGTTTTTTGGGAGCGTTTTTTCGATTTGAACGCTCTCTTGCTCATGGGCTGCGTCGTGGCCCTCATCTTCAGGATCCAACTGGCCTTCGTGCCCCTGGCCGTCTGTGTTTTGTCCATCTGGGGCGCGCTGTTCGTCATCAAGTATTTTCCCGCCACGGCCCAGTGGATCGTCGACAAGGTGCCGGTGGAGCGGCTGCGTTTGGGACTTTCCCAGGTGCGCGAGCAGTTGGTGCATGGCGTGAACCTGCCGTTTTTCCTCACCCTGGGGCTGTACACCGCCGGCTGTTGGCTGCTCTACGCAGGCAACACCATTTTGGTCGTAACCTGGATCGCGCACGTTCCCCTGTCCCTGGATAAGGTGCTGGCGGTGTTCGTGCTTTCCTCGGTGGGCATGGCCATGCCGTCCTCGCCCGGGGCGCTTGGAGTGTTCGAGTTTGCGGTGGTGTTCTCCATGTCCACCATCTTCAAGGTGGACAATGAAACCGCTCTGGCCGTCGGCCTGTTGCTCCACATGATGCTGTTCGTGCCGACCACGCTCTACGGCATGTGGGTGTTCCTCAAGAGCGGCATGACGCTCAAAAAGATCCACGACATCGAGGAGCAGGGCGGCCAGTGACCCGGCCCTGCGTTCTGACCGTGGCCGGCTCGGACTGCGGCGGCGGCGCGGGCGTCCAGGCCGACCTGAAAACCTTCGCCGCCCACGGCGTTTACGGCCTGTCCGTGATCGCCGCCCTGACCGCGCAAAACACCCGAGGCGTTTTGGGCGTGCTCGGAGTCGCCCCGGATTTCGTCGGCGCGCAGCTTGACGCCGTGCTCGGCGATTTCACGCTGGCGGCGGCCAAGACCGGCATGCTCTTTTGCGCCGGGGCCGTGGCCGAAACGGCCAAGCGGTTCCGGAATAAAACATTCCCCCTGGTGGTCGATCCGGTCTGCGTCAGCGGGTCGGGCCGGGCCCTGCTCGAACCGGCCGGGCTGACCGCCCTGCGCGACCTGCTCATCCCCCTGGCCGACTGCCTGACCCCGAATCTGCCCGAAGCCGAGGCGCTCACCGGACTGGCCGTCGTTGGCATGGAAGACATGCTGCGCGCCGGACAGCGCCTGCTGTCCATGGGAGTGAGGGCGGCGCTGCTCAAGGGCGGCCACGCGGACGCGGGGCCGGACGCCACGACCGTGACCGACATCCTGTTCACGCCGGGCACCGAACCGTTGTTGCTTAGCGTCCCCCGGGTGCGCACCAAAAACACCCACGGCACCGGCTGCGCCTTAAGCGCCGCCATCGCCGCCGGACTGGCCAAGGGGCTTGACCTGATAAGCGCCGTGACCGCCGCCCAGAGGTATCTGAACGCTTGCCTGCGGACCGCCTGGGACGTGGGCCACGGCCAGGGTCCGCCGGATCATCTTGCCGGTTTGTCGGGTTTTCGGTAGGGCTCGGCTGGCCCCGGCCGTGCGAGAGTGGCGGAATTGGCAGACGCACTGGACTTAGGATCCAGCGCCGCAAGGCATGTGGGTTCAAATCCCACCTCTCGCACCAAGTAATTGAAATTATTTAACTTACCTCGAGGTTTTCCCGTTGAAAATTTTTAATCCACTGTTTTATTTGACAATCTTTCCGTTGCATTCGTTTCAATATAATCATCTGAATTTCCCTACAATTTTGTTTCAGAGTTGCTTTCTAACCAATGAAAGTACCGAGGGATTAACACTGGGATTACCGCATGTGAGGTAATCTCAGTAGTCGAATAAGCATAATGACAGAATTCCTGCCCAAATCCCGATCTTGATCCTATTTTTTATGGTGGACTGGAGAGGTTTTCTTGTAAGAATTTTTCAAAATAGGAAAACCTTCAAAGGGTTTCCGGAGCTCAAGTTAGTGAAAAGTTTAATATTCAAAATGATTCAACCTTACCTTGTGAGTATAGGCCGGACACTGGTTTGCCTTGTCGTCGGCATTTTTTGTTCATTGGTCTTCTTTAGACAATTTTGGATTTCTGGTTTTGATCGGATTGCGGGTGACAACGGTGATGCCAGTCTCATCATATCGTTTTTAGAGCATTGGGTTAAAGTTTTGACTGTTGGTATCGAATGGATGTCCCCTTCATTTTTTTATCCTCTTAAGGGAGTATTGGGACTAAGTGATGCCTTTATGCTCTATGCGATCGTCTACGTCCCCCTGAGAATGTTTGACCTGGATCCTTATTTGTGTTTTCAAGCAACCCTCATCAGCGTTCATTCATTAGGCTTCTTTTCCTTTATGGCGTTATCTCGCTACGGTCTTAAGCTAAAATTTATTCCGAGCCTATTGGGAGTGACCTGCCCCCAGTTTATGTACCAACCCCAATGTTAGTCACTGAAGCATAACGGGCTGGGGCTGGACTGAGGGCCATCCTCCCCCCGGGGGGAGGATGGCCGCCGGTGCCGGTGGTCGGTACCC
>JADFXV010000134.1 GCA_015233395.1 Desulfovibrionaceae bacterium | reverse complement strand
CGGCCCTTGCCGTGTCTGATCGTGATTTTCGGCGGCTCGGGAGATTTGACCGCGCGCAAGCTTTTTCCCGCCCTTTCGCGGCTTTTTCAAAACGGCGCTCTGCCCGAGCGGTTCGCCATCCTGGGCGCGGGCAGGACGCCGATGAGCGACGAGGCCTTCAGAGACAGGATGCGCGCCGCCCTGCCGGCCGGGGACGGACTTGGCCTAGCCGGTTTGGCCGGTTGGGAAGAACTGGCCGGGCGCGTGTTCTACCAGCCGGTCCGCTACGACGAGCCGGGCGATTACCAAAGGCTTAGCGAGCGCATCATTGCGCTGGAAGCGGCCATGCAGACCGGCGGCAGGCGGATTTTCCACCTGGCCGTGCCGCCCGGGGTCTACGAACAGGCGGCCGGGAACCTGGGCCTGGCCGGGCTCGCGGGCGCGGACACGGACGGGGCCTGGACCCGGATCGTGGTCGAAAAACCCTTCGGCCGCGACCTCGCAAGCGCCAGACGCCTGGACGGCGCCTTGCACCGCCATTTCGCCGAATCCCAGATTTTCCGCATCGACCACTACCTGGCCAAGGAAACCATCCAGAACATCCTGCTCTTCCGCTTCGCCAACGCCGTGTTCGAGCCGGTGTGGAACCGCAATTTCGTCGACTACGTGAGCATCGTCAGCGCCGAAGAGCTCGGGGTGGAGCACCGGGCAGGCTACTACGACCAGGCCGGGGTTCTGCGCGACATGTTCCAGAACCACATGATGCAGCTCCTGTCGCTGGCCGCCATGGAGCCTCCGGCGCGCTTCACGGCGCAAAGCGTGCGCGACGAGAAGGCCAAGGTGTTCTCCAGCCTGCGGCCTTTCGACACGGCCGGGGAATTCCGCGATCTGGTTCTCGGCCAATACGCCGCCGGAAGCCTGGGCGCGCGCGCCGTGCCGGGCTACCTCGAGGAACCCGGAGTGCTCGCCGGGTCGACCACCCCGACCTTCGCCATGATCCGCGCCTCGCTCGACAACTGGCGCTGGCAGGGCGTGCCTTTCTACCTCTGCTCGGGCAAGCGCCTGGGCGGCAAACTGACCCGGATCGTGGTCGCCTTCAAGGAAGTGCCGCACGCCGTGTTCGAGAGCGCGCTCGGCGAACACATCACCGCCAACCGCCTGGTCATGGACACCTTTCCCAGCCAGTCCATCGACATGACCTTCCAGGTCAAAGGCCCTGGCGCCCGGTTGTGCCTGCGCCCGGCCAAGCTGTCCTTTTCCTTCACTCAAAGCCCGGACGAACCGCTGCTCGATTCTTACGAAAAGGTTCTGCTCGACTGCATGCTCGGCGACCAGACGCTTTTTTTGCGCCAGGACGCGGTCGAGCTTTCCTGGGGCTTTTTGACTCCGATCCTGAACATGTGCGAGGCCTGCGGCGACCTCGCCCGCCACGTCAAACCGTACGCCGCCGGAACCTGGGGGCCGGTCGAGGCCCAGGCGCTGCATCCGGGATTCCTCAGGGACCTGGCCTCGTAGGCCGAGGCGCGCCCGGTACAGGCCCGATAACCGGCGCGGGAGCTTTCGATGGGAAATACCGTGCAAATCTGCCGGGACCTGGGCGAAGCCGCCCGGTTCGCGGCCGGGTACACCGCGCAAGCGGCCCGCGAGAGCATCCGCGACCATGGGGCCTTTTTCTTTGCCGTCTCGGGCGGAACGACGCCCAGACGCTATTTCGAGGAACTGGCGGCGCTGGGTTCGGACGAGGGAATCGCCTGGGACAAATGGCGTATCTTCTGGGCCGACGAGCGCTGCGTCGCGCGCAACGACCCGCTGAGCAATTACCGCTTGGCCAAGGACGCGCTGCTTGCGCGCGTCGCCATCCCCGAGGCCAACATCCATCCCGCGCCGACAGGGGAAGCCAGTCCGCAGGCCGCGGCCGCAGCCTACGAACAGACGCTGCGGCGGGAGCTGGGCGAGGCCGCCGCGTTCCCGCGCTTTGACCTGATCCACCTGGGCATGGGCGCGGACGGGCATACCGTCTCGCTTTTCCCGGGCGCTCCCGCCCTGGCGGAAACCAAACGCTGGACCGCCTGGGCGGCCGAGGACGGACTCAAGCCCAAGGTTCCCCGGATCACCCTGACCCTGCCGGTGCTGAATGCGGCCAGGCGCGTCCTCTTTCTCATCGCAGGTGAATACAAGATCGCCCTGGCCAAACGCATCGCCGGCGGCCGGGAAACGGCCGCGCTTCCGGCGGCCATGGTCGCGCCGGATGGCGAAGTCGTCTGGGTCGCGGCCCAGTGAAAGGGTGAGAAGAGGAAAGCGGTTCCGGAGGGACGAGCGGTTTTTTAACGCCTCAGGCGTGTTGCGGATCTGACGAAGCGGCAAATGAATTTTGCAAGAGGCTCTCTGGTTTTCGATTGCTCCAAACAGACGCCGTCCCATCGCAAAACCGTGGACTTTTTTTTGAGGAAAGGGACTGGGGGCGCCCACTGCCGCTCCCTATTCCCCGCACCCGCAGCCGCCGCCCGAGCCGCAACCGCCGCCACTGCCCGAGCCGCAGCCGCAGCCGCCTCCCGAGGGGAAGACGAGGCTCGATTCGATTTGAAAGCCCATGGGATTCAGGTCGACTTTGATGGGTTTGGCTTGTTCGACGAGTTCCTTGTCGATCACGATTTGGTAGCCCGCGATGTCGAAGACCGCGTCGTCGGCGGTGATTTCGTCGAGCGCCAGGGCCAGGCCCGGGCCGCCGCAGCCGCCTTCGGTCACGAAAACCCGGATCGGGGCTTTTGGTTTGTCGCTGAAATAACTGTCGAGTTGACTGGTTGCGCTCTTTGTGAGTTCGATCATGGCGTATTCCTCGCTGGGACGCGGGTCCCGGTGTTTATGTTGTCTGCTGTCCAATAAAAAAAGGGCGACGCCGTAAGCGCCGCCCCGGAAAACCAAAAAATCGCCGTAATTCCTAGTGGCCGCAGAAAGAAGAGGAGCAGGAGCTGCCGCAGCTTCCGCCGCCTCCGAGCTGCATATCCGACTCGACCTGGAAACCCATGTAGGTCATGTCGACCTTGATGGACTTGGCCTGGGCCATCAACTCCTTGTCGATGACGAACGTGTAGCCGGAAACTTCAAAGGAATCGTCGCTCTCTTTTGGCTCATCCAGAGCCAGCGCCAAGCGGGGTCCGCTTCAGCCGCCGGAGGAGAGATAGACCCGGATGGCCGACTTTTCTTTGTCCGCGAAGTAGCTGTCGAGCTGCTTGGTCGCGGCCTCGGTCAATGCAAACATGGAATCCTCCTGGTGGGGCCTGCCTGTGCGGGCTTGCCGCCGCTGAATTGTTTCTGGGGTCTAAATAGGATCGGCTCCGGATTTTGTCAAATCCGTTCTGGCGATATATTTCACGCCTGGCCAAGCCGCGCCGTCACCCGGCCGTCTTGCAGGCTGATGACGGCGTAACCGCCGGCGGCCAGATTTCCGGGATTGACGATCAGGGTCTCGCCGATGCGGTCGAGGCTACGGGCCTCGTGGATGTGCCCGGTCAGGCAGACGTCGGGTTGCACGCGCTCGATGAAGGCGCGCACGGCGGGGCTGCCGACGTGGTTGACGCCGCCAGCGAGATCGACGGCGGTGTTGACCGGCGGATTGTGGCAGACCAGGATCAGGCGGTCAAATCCCTTGGCGGACTCGTAAGCCGCTTCGAGCCAGGCGGCGATGGTCGCATCGGGGGCTTCGCTCGGGGTGTCAAACGGCGTCGGCGTGGACCAGCCCACACCCATCACGCCGAGTCCGGGCGCGAGTTCGCGCGAAGACGCCTGGATGAGCATGCCCTCTTGCGCCAGCAGGCCCTCGACCGAGGCCTGGTCCATGTTGCCGATCACGGCCAGGACATGCGGATTGATCGCAGTAAGCGCCGACAGGACCGGCGCCGCCGCCTGCGGTCCGCCGCGCATGGTCAGATCGCCGCTGACCAGCGCCGCCGCCGCGCCGGGCAGTTCGGGGATCGCCGCGAACATGCGGGTGTCGTCGTGGATGTCGCCGAAACCGATCCAGTAGGGTGAAGTCGCGGGCATGCCGCCTCCTTTGCCGCCGCTCGGATTTTTGCTAGTCTTTGGGTAGCAAATGCGCGTGGAGGAATCAATGGCGCAAGCCACGGAGAAAAACGAATTGCGCGCCGCGTTCGCGGCCAGGCGCCGCGCGCTTGCGCCC
>JADFXV010000133.1 GCA_015233395.1 Desulfovibrionaceae bacterium | reverse complement strand
GTGGGCATGGGGGATCAGGTCTTTCCCACACGCCAGGAAGCGGACAACTGGATTCACAGCCTAAGGGATCTTCTGGACTTCGAGTTTGACGAGACCGTGGTATGTGAGTCGGTGGAAGACAGTGTTAAATGGCTCTCCCCTGTCACCCACGCCGGGATCTCCGTCTTTATGTTCTTAAGCCGCCATAACGGTACGCTCATTCCCCTAAAGGCGGTCCCGGCCCAACAGCGTAACCGCGGCCTGGCCATTGCCCTTGTCCTGGCCGTCATGGCCATGATCTACGGCCTGAAGGTCTTCTTGGAATTCCAGACAGAAATAAAAGCCGTCCAGGCAACAAATTCGGCCAAGCTCACCAAAGAAAAGCACCGTCAAAACGTCCTCGATCATCCCGAGATGTATTTCCCTCGCATTTGGGCCGACGCACCTGAGGCAGGCGAAACTCTGGCCCATGCGGTTAAGGCTATTCTAGGGCTTCCTTTGTCGGTTAACGGCTGGCTTTTCGAGGGTGCCAGCGTCGACGGCAAGCGCCTTGAGGTTTCCTGGGCTTTCAAGCCTGGCGCTGATTATATCCACCTTCCCTTCAACTCGCATATTGATACACCGCAAAAGGCCGTTTCAAGCTCAACCCTCCCTGTCTGGCCGCCACGCTCCTTTTCAGGTGGTCTATTGACGCGCGACGAATGTACTAAGCTTCTATTTCAAAGCACACAGCTGTTATCCGCAAGGTTGTCTCTAAACTTCCAACTTCCAGATCGCCGAAACATTGACGGTATGGATTTAGTCTGCCCGTGGGTCAAAGGAGATTGGGAGCTATCGGGCCTTCCTTCTTCAATTATTTACAATCTGTCATTTCCTCTTGGATTTATCAAAATTCCTGGTCTTACTATTAACGTTGTTTCTTTGAAGGAAGGCGTTTGGACTTTAAAAGGAGAGATTTATGCGACTTACTGACGTCGTTAATAAAAAGTGGATTCTACGGATTGGTGCCCTTTGTATGGCCATTGTTTGTCTTTTTTACATATTTTCTTTTGTTCAAGATCAATTCTTTCCAGAGTCGCCGACCCCGGCCGCCCCGCAGTCTCTTGCCTCGCTGTCAAAACCCGTTCTTCCCGCTTCCACGGCCCCGTCTACTGCTTTGGTGGATAATAAAGCCGTAACCGGGAGCCCTCCGGCCGACGTCCCAGCCATTCAGACGGCAGGCAACCTGGGAAAGCTCACAGAGCTTCGGGGGAAGCTCGAAGAGCGGAAGTTGGAAGTTGAGTTGAGGGGAATGGAAGAGAAGTTAGCCCCAAAGCTTCCCGAATTGGCCAGCGCGCCTCCTCTTCCGGTCGAATTCAAGCGGCCCGTAAGTTTCAAGCCACAAGACCCTTCACCCGTTGTGGTGTCCGTCCAAGGTCTCGACAGCAAGTTGAGCGCCACGGTTCGGCAGGGTGGGAAGTTGGTTTCACTTCGGGCCGGTGATCATTTTCAGGGCGGGATAATAAGCGTCGTCAGCCGCAATGAAGTTTTGATCCGTCAAGGATCGTCGATCACCGCACTGGAATTCGAGTAAGGCCAGGTGATATCATGGAATTCCCTGCTTTTTTAGATGAAGTCCCTGACGGTTTGAGGGGGCGCGTGGCCCTTGTCGATGGTGTTTTGCACATGAGCGCCGAACTCAGGGGCAATCTTGAAATGGTTTCTTTCTTCGGTCGGCTACGACGTCGAGGAATTCTTACCTATGAATTCCATCCTCCAAAGGATTTCGATGCCAAGTATGCCCATGATGCAGCGCGTAGTTTCCGGGGAGAAAATGCTATTCAGCAGTTTGCGATAGAACTTTTGAGCAAAGCTTATGAGGCTGGCGCGTCAGATATCCACTTAACCGACTTTGGACCATACACACTCATACAGTTTCGTTGCCTTGGAATGTTAAACGATCATACGCATCTCGAAGGTGATTTCGGAAGACAAGTTATCGCTTGTATTTATCAGACTCTTGGGCAATCTGGTGACGCATGCTTTTCTCCGTCCGAACGCCAGGATGGAAGAATTTGCAAACGAGAATATTTACCTGCCAAAGTACATTCTGTCCGCGTTCACAGTGAGCCGTTGGAAAGTGCCTTGTCGATTAGTGGCGTTGGTATATCAATGGCTTTGAGATTACTTTATGATTCAACATCGGCAACGGGAAACCTCGAAACACGCATGGGGCTTCTCGGGTTTTCTAAATCCCATTACGAAACTGTGGATTTTTTGACTCGTCGGACGGGGCTGACAATCATTTCCGGGCCAACCGGCCACGGCAAATCGACCCTCCTAAAGCATGTTATGGAGGCCATGGTTGATCGGAATCCAGGGAAAGCCTTTTACAGTATCGAAGACCCCCCGGAATACCCACTCAAGGGAGTGCGCCAGGTTATCGTATACACCAAAGAGCAGTTGGAACGTTTTAGCGCTTATGTAGATGCAATTGCCGGTGCGATGCGTGCTGACCCCGATGTTTTGATGATCGGTGAAATTCGTTATGGCGCATCGGCTGTTGCGGCAATTGACGCGGCCCTGACAGGCCATGCGGTTTGGGCCACTATCCATGCTAATAACGCCTTTGGAATTATTTCGAGGATGATCAGTCTTCTCGCTAAACATTTTGAAAAACCTCTTGAACACCTTTGTGACCATAATGTTTTGTCTGGACTTGAATATCAACGTCTTGTCCCAGTACTATGCAATGAATGTAAAATTAGAATGCTTGATATTCCAGAAAATGAAAGAGAATATTTCATACCTCTCGATGTCCAACAACGCCTTATCAGAAGAGCGGAGAACATTGAAAATGTATATGTACGCGGCGAGGGATGCGAGAGATGCAATAGGCGCGGGTTATCATCTCAAACAGTTGCAGCGGAAGTTGTCGCAACGGATCAAGCTATGCTCGGATTTTTGAGGGCTGGGAACACCGAAAAAGCATACGAACATTGGAAGATAGAATATAACGGCGTGGATTATGTCCAACATGCCCTTCAACTCATCCAGGCTGGAACGGTCGATCCATATCTTGCGGAGGAAAGGTTAGGTGTCCCCCTGGATTTTAACCATGTTCTGTCGGGGGGGCATAGGAAATGAATTTCTTTCGCAAGTTCCTTGCGCGTTTATTTTTCAACGCGGCTGTCCGCCAACGGACATGGCGTAAGTTGGCCGCTCAAATACGCAATGGCTTTAGCCTAGACCAAAGTTTGTCGCAATTCCATCAACGGGCTCTTTCGCGCCGCTCTCCAATCGCGCTCGTCTTTTCCCAGGCTCTAGAATTCCTGGGCCTTGGCCATAACTTTGGGGCTTGCATTACTGATTTCGCATCCCAAGAAGAAATTATGCTCATTAGCTCAGGCCAGCAGTCCGGAAAGCTTTCAGAAGGCCTAGAACTGGCCGCCAGCCTTTTGAGCGCACGTCGGACCATTATAAAGGCTATATCGGGATCCCTTGTTTATCCGGCCTTCCTTCTTTGTATGTGTGGAATTCTGCTGCTCATCGTCTCGATAGTAGTAATGCCAGAGCTTATTAAATTTTCCGATCCGTCAAAGTGGACCGGCTCCGCATGGATTTTGTATATTATGTCTTCCTTCGTAGTCTCTCCACTTGGTGCCCTTGTCATTGTCCTGCTGTTTCTTTCAATTTTCCTTTCTATTCTGACTCTACCAATTTTAACTGGCCGAGTGAGGCTATTTTTAGATCGTTTCCCGCCATGGTCGATCTATCGCTTGACAGTTGGATGTGTTTGGATGTTCACACTTTCTACATTGATGCGCTCAGGAATCCAGCTGACATACATACTTGAAAGCATGATAAACTCCGTAAATATTTCGACGTATTTGCGTGAAAGAATTACAGCAATAGCCGTAGAGACCGGAAGCGGTAAAAATCTTGGTGAAGCGCTTTATGATTGTAAAATGAATTTTCCAGACTTGGAAATGATAGATGATTTGCGCGTATATTCCGCACTTCCGGGGTTTTATCAGCAACTGCATCAGATTGCATCGGAATGGATGGATGATGGGGTTGAACTTGTAAAACTGCAAGCTAGGATTCTTAATATTGTTGCAATTTTGATGCTGACTGGTCTTCTTGGCGTTGTCGCGTCGTCGATTGGATCAATTCAAACTCAACTCTTACCAGGAGCTGGAGGCTTTTAATGAACATTTTAGACAC
>JADFXV010000132.1 GCA_015233395.1 Desulfovibrionaceae bacterium | reverse complement strand
CAGGGCGGCCATGGCCGTGGGCGTTTGCGACGCGGTCAGGCCGCTCATGCCGGCGCACAGCGCCATGGCCTTGTCCGCGGCGATGTCGGCCACGGCCGGTCCGATGATTTTTTCGTGGTCCGCGCCGATGGGGGTGAAGAGCGCGAGGTCGCGGACCAGGGCGCTGGCAGCGTCGTTGCGCGCTCCGAGTCCGGCTTCGTAGATGGCCGCGTCCACTCCGGATGCGGCGAAGATCCAGGCGGCCATGGCGGTGAGGTATTCGAAATAGGTCAGCGCCCTCGGGTCGCCGGGCGCGGCCGCGCCCGGGGTGGAGGCGGCCACGGCGTTGGCCGCGTCCAGCCACAACCGGCCGTGGGCGTAGCGACCGTCCACCTGGATGCGTTCGCGCGGGGAGAGCAGGTGCGGGGAGGTGAAAAGCCCGGCGGTGACGCCGTGGGCGCGCAGGATTGCGTAGAGAAAGGCCGAGGTCGAGCCCTTGCCGTTGGTGCCGACGATCTGGACCACGGCTTTGGGTTTGGCCGGGCCAAGGCCGGTCAGCGCCGCCTTGATGCGCGCCTGGCCGAGGTCCATGTGGAACTGGCCCAGGCTGTCCAGATAGCGGCCGAAGGCGGCTTTGCCGGGAAAGGCGGGTGAGATCGAGTTCATGTTGCGTCCGTGTCCGCCTGTCCGGCCGCGAGCGGCGTAGCCCGTTCCCGCGATCGCGTCCGGCCCGACCGGCCCGAATCGGCCCGAGGCTTGACCGGGGAGCCGCGCTCCCATAACATAATCAACCGCGCCAGGGTCCGGACCGGGCCGGAGCGCGCGGCGTTCGCCGCAGTTCCCGGCGCGGCCCGCAGCGATCGATACGTGCCCGTAGCTCAGGTGGATAGAGCACGGTCCTTCTAAGTCCGCGGTCGGGGGTTCGAATCCCTCCGGGCACGCCACAAGATCGCCGGGATTGCGCTGGTCCCCGCGCAAACCGTTTTTTCCGTTTCGCACACGAAACCCGGGCCAGGGCTTTACGCGCCGGCGCGGGCCACGGGGCGCGCCGTGAACGATGCCTACGAAAAACACCGCGTCCGGTGCAACGCCATCGGCAAGGCCGTCCTGCTGACGGGTTTGTGCGCGGCCGTGGTCATTTACCTCGCCGCCGGCGTGACCGGCGTGAGCGGGGACGCCCGGCTCGACGCCGGCAACGCCGGCCAGGCCCAAAGCGAAATTTCCAAGTCGTACGTGCGCAACATGGAGCTCTACGGCGGCAAGGCCAACGTCATGGCCTACGAAATGCGGCTGTGGATCGACGGCTTGTTTCAGGGCGAAACCCTGGCCTACACCGTGGGCTTGGCGAGCCTGGCCGTGGCCCTGGTCTTTTTTTTGCTGGCCAGGCTCGTCCCGCCCGGAATCGCGTCCGAAAACCCTCCGGGGGACGAGACTCCCGGTCCGCCGAAACAATCCGGCTAGGCCCCGCGCGATCCGTTGCAACCAGTCTCAATCGTGTGCATTCGCCGCTCTGGCTTGCTCAAAGCCTCCCGGAAGATCATCCCGGTGTAACGTTTCTTGCCCCGCGAACGTCTCATTTATCAAATCGCGCAGGCGCATCGCGCGCGATTTTAAGTTCGTAGCGGCTTTTGGGTTCGGCCGGGCGCGGCTTAGGCCGCCTTGGCCCCCGTGGTCGCGTTCTCCGTGGCGGTTTCCGGTCCCTTCCCCCCGGGAGCCTCGGCCCGGCCGGCTTGTCTTGTTGCCCTCCTGTCGGCCGGCCGGGCCATATTTCCCAAGCGACCGGCGCAAGCGCGCCGCCGCCCGGGCTACTCGCGGCGTTCCTTTTCGTAGAGGTTCAGGCCCTTCTGATTGGGATAGCCCGTGCCGCCCATGCCGCCGTGCCAGTTGCCCTGGGTGTCCTGGCTATACCCCACGGGCGGCGCGGTGCGGCGCTCGGTCTGGCTGGTGTAGGGATTGTAATTGCCGCCCGGGACGTAATAGTGGACCACCTCGCCGGTCGGCGACACGCGGACGTAAGGCTGGGTGTTCGTTCCCGATTCGCGCAGGGTTTCGACGCCCCGGCTCTCGCTGTAGGAAGCGGCCGGGCCGGCCAGGGCCCACGCCGGAAGCAAAGCTAGAAGGCAGCCCAGCGCGAGGGCTGTTTTGTTCGCGGTGCGCATGGCGTCCTCCCTTTTCGCGCGCGGCCGGGTCAGCGGCGCACGTACCGCTTTGCGTCCTTGGAGTCGTAGTCTTTGATCCGCGCGAGCACGGCGCCAAGGAGTTTTTCCATGGCCGCCAGGGCTTCGCCGCGCATCAAATCCTTGGCCTTCTGGGGCGCGTCGCCCCCGAGCTCCTTGCGCAGTTCCCTGTCCAGCTCGGCTTGGCCGCGATCGAAGCGTTTGGCGAGACCGGCCAGGACCTTGGCTTGACCGTCTCTTGCACACTCGGCGATCAGGCCGGCGAGGCCTTTTTCCAGGACGAACTCCCGGGTTTTGTCCTGCAAGGCCCGGGCGAGTTCCTCCAGGGTGCCGATTGTAAGGGACATGGCGCGGTTCCCGGCTTACGGAGCAAGGCGGGCGGGCAGGCGCCAGCCGTCCTTGAGTTTGGCGAGCTCCTGGGCGGGCAGCTGGACCAGGAGCGGCTTGGCCGCGGGATCGAGCCAGAGCAGGAGTTCGCGCATGTCGGGTTCGGAAATCCCGGTCGAACCGCCGGTGGGCACGGTCGGGCTGGCCCAGATGTTCAGGAACATGCAGGAACCGGCGTCCTGGGCGATGGGCGCCGGGTTGTCCTCGATGAACACGCCCCAGCGGTTGGCCTTGTCCGAACGCAGCATGCGTTCGAAGCGCTTGAAATCGGGCTTGGCCTTGGCCGAGTCGATGATTTTGTTGAATGAGCTTGAGGCCGGATCGTTGACGCAGATGTGGGTCTGCTCCAGTTTGAGATAAGGCATTTTCAGGCCCAGAGTCTTGACCAGCTTGACGTTTTCCGCGCCGAACATGTCGGCGAGCCGGAAAACCCCGGCCGGGGATCTGCCGTCGCCTTCGTGCTTGGCCGGTTCCTCCGGCTTTTGGGGATAGACGCCCCGGCCCCAGGCCAGGCCGTTTTTCCCGATCACGCACGGCCAGCGGCTTTCGACCACGCTCCAGGGCGCGGTCAGGCTCGGGCGGGTGAGACGCAACATCTTGCCCCGGAAATCCTTCCAACTGCCGGTCAGCACCAGGACCACCTGGCGCGAGCCGTCCAGCGGAGTCGGCGCGCTAGGCGCGGCCTGAACGCCCGGCTTGGTCTCGGCCGCCTGGGGCTTGTCTTCCGGCTTGGCCGCATCCTTGGCAGCTTCATTGGCGGGCGCGGACGCGGCCGGTCTGGGCGGTTCGGGAGCGTCTTCGGGCTGGATCACCGGAGTGATCCCGGAGGGCGAATCGGACGCGCCGGGTTCCCGGGTCGCTTGCTCGTCCTTGGAACAGGAGGAACAGGAGCCGCAGGACAAACAGAAAAAAAGCGCCAGGGCCAGCGTCAGGCCGGCGCGCAGGGTCGTTGCGCGGCGATATCGCGTGTTCACGGCTCCACCTTTTCAGTCTGTTGAAAAACGCCGTCCCGGCATTTCACAACTTCGGGCTGGTGAAAGTGAATTTCGCCAACCCTCTCGGATTGCGGCCGAAAAAGTTTGTCCGCAATCCGCCGCGCCATCCCTGGCGCGCGCCAGCCGGTTTGCAACGGGCTGTTTTGCCGGGTGGGCTTGGGCTTCTTCTTTCCCATACAAAATTTTGCGCCCGTTGGCGAGCGCCGCTTCGGGGGGCCGGGGGCCGGGGGCGGCGGACTAGCCCGGCCCGGACAGCATTTCCAGGTAGTCGGCCAGGATGACTTTGAGCCCGAAGCCCTGGAAATTGACCCTGAGCTTGCCTTCGCCCAGGTCGCCCACGACTTTGCCCGAGCCGAAGATCTTGTGGCGGCAGTAGCCGAGCTTGGCTGGCGGCGCGGGCGATCGCCGCCCGGCCGTTTCGCCTGCCCCCTCCGGGCGGGCTTCGCCGCCGCCCGGCGACGGGGTCGCCATGCGGCCGGCCAAATATCCGGGCGCGGCGCGACTTGCCGAATATGCGGGCGCGCTGCGCCCGGCCATGCCGGGGTAGCTCTCGCTCCAGACCGTGAACAGGGGTTCCGGCAGGGAGCGCAAAAAAAGGCTCATGGTCGCCGGGACCGTGGTCCCGTTCTGGCGCTGGTAGACCCGCTGC
>JADFXV010000131.1 GCA_015233395.1 Desulfovibrionaceae bacterium | reverse complement strand
CCGGTAACTGCCCGATCCGGCGGCCAGTTCGTAATCCATGGTCGGAAACAGGGTGCAGCGGGCGTTGAATTCGTCGCCGATCATCACGTCGCGCGCCCCGCCGCTTTCGTCGAACCGCACCGTCGTGCCGTCGGCGAGCCGGACCATGTCCCCTTCCCGCAACACGACCGGCAAATCGTTTTCCTGATAGTCCATGCTGGTCTCCTTGGGTTGCCAAACCGCGCCGCCGCCCGCACGCCCTGTCGCACAAGGCGCGGGCCCTGGCCCTATTGCCGCAACGTCTATCCCCCCTGGAAATTTTTATCAAGGACTCCCGGGCGCGGCTTGACAAGCCGCGCCGCCGGGATTCAGGATGGCCCCATGCAGCGCATCGAGGAAATTCTGAACCAGGCCTTCGCCTCCCCGGAAAACCGCCTGGGGCCGGATCATCCCGAACCGGCCTTCGACGCGCCCCTGATCGGCGTCAGCCTGGCCGCCGACCCGATCTGGCGGCGCATCAAAGACCATATCGGCGATTTTTATTGGCTGCCGCACGAGGCCTTTGCCCTGGCGTATCCGGACGCCCCCCTGCCCGCTACGGCGCTGCGCGTGATTTCCTGGATCTTGCCCCAGACCGGCGCCACCAGGGGCGACCACCGCGCCTGCAAGCAGTTGCCCAGCCCGCGCTGGAGCCTGGCCAGGCATTACGGCGAAAAATTCAATGAGTTCGCGCGGCGCGCCCTGGTCGCCGGGCTGGCCAAGGCCGGGGTGAGAGCCTGCGCTCCGGCGCTCATGCCGCAATGGTCGCGGCAGGCGTCGCCGGACTACGGCTTTGCTTCCACCTGGTCCGAACGCCACGCCGCCTTCGCCGCCGGCCTGGGCTGCTTCGGACTGAGCGACGGGCTGATCACGGCGCGCGGCAAGGCCGTGCGGGCCGGTTCCGTGATCGCGGCCATAAGCGTCCCGGCCGCGCCGCGTCCCTACGGCGACGACCACCGCGCCTATTGCCTGTTCTTCGCCACGGGAAAATGCCTGGCCTGCGCCAAACGCTGCCCGGCCGGGGCCATCTCGGCCCAAGGCCACGACAAGCAGGCCTGCCACAACTACATCCGGGGCGTGACCGCGCCCCACGTTCAAAACGACCAACTCGGCTTCCCGGTCAATTCCTGCGGCCTGTGCCAGACCGGCGTGCCCTGCGAGGCGCGCATACCCAAGAACGCCGGAACGAATCGGGGGCCAGAGCGCAAAGAGGGCGATTCGTGAATCGCCCCTACGAAAGCGAGATTTTCTTTATGCGGCGAAGCGCATTTCGCGGACAACATCAAATACGCGACACTGCGCCATGAGGAGGGGCGACTTACGAATCCCCCTCGCAACACGGCCGAGCGCCTCATAAAAATGATGCGGGATTCCAAAGGGCCCGGCCCTTTGGCCGCCGGAGGCGTTACAAAACCACTTTTTCGCAACACCCTCCGCGCGCGGCGGCGCGGTCGGGCTATTGCCGCAAAAGCTCCATCTCCACGGCGAGAGCGGCGCTTTCGCCGATCGCGCCCATCTTCTGCCACTTGTCCTCGCCCACGTGGTAATCGGCCAGCTTCACGGGAAAATGGCTCTCGAAACCGGCCACGATCCTGCCCTTCTCCAGCGGGCTCTCCTTGGAGCCGTAGTACGTGAAAGGCAATTCGACCTCGCGGGCGACGTCCTTGATGGTCAGCTTGCCCTTGGCGACGAACGTCGTCTCGTCCTTGCGCGCGATCGACTCGCTGGTGAAGACGATGGCCGGATATTTGGCCGCGTCGAAGAATTCCGGGGAACGCAAATGCTCGTCGCGCTTGTCCACCCCGGTGTCGATGCTGGCCGCGTCCACGGTCAGGGCGATCAGACTGTCTTTGAGATTGTCCGGGTCAAAGCGCACCACCGCGTCAAAACGCTTAAATTCCCCGGGAATCTGGACATAGATGTGTTTGATCGTGAAGCCGATCGAGCAGTGGGGCGGATCCACGACCCACAGGGGCGGCTCGCCCGCCCGGGCGTTCGAAGCGGGCCACGCGGCGCACAGCAGGGCGAGAACGGTCAGACAGACTACTTTTCGCATGGTTGCCTCCAGGGTGACGCCGCGGACAAACCGCCCGGCGGCCTATTTCTTTTGCGTCTCGGGGATCGCGCCGAAAGTCAGAGCCTTGGCCGTGCAACCGGTTACGCAGGCGGGCATGAGCCCGGCGTCGATGCGCGCTTGGCAGTAATCGCACTTCATGATCTTGCCCAGGGCCGGATTGAGCCTGGGATGATCGAAGGGACAGGCCGGAATGCATTCGCCGCAGCCGTTGCACAAGGCGGCGTCAAGCAGCACCAGCCCGTCGGACTCGCGGATGTACAACGCCTTGGTGGGACAGGCCGGAACGCAGCCGGGCTTCTTGCAGTGCATGCAGGGCGCGTACTTGGCCGACAAAACCGGCCGGCCGTCCTTGTCCGGCGCCGGCCCGGAGACCGAAAACTTGCCGATGCGCACCTCGGGCGGAGCGCCGTTCACGTTCTGGCAATGGATCTCGCAGGCGAAACAGGCGATGCAACGCTTCTTGTTCAGGCTCAATTTATAAATGCTCATGGCCGCCCCTGATACAGTGGGAATGATGACCGAAACATCGCGTCGCGCACGGTTTTTGTCAATGGAGATTTCAAGCGCGCCAGGGGGAAGGGCTCCGCCCCAGATCCCGCCGGGGGGGCAAGCGCCCCCCCGGACCCCCGCGTCAGGGGCGCGGCCGCGCCCCCCGGGCGTGGGGGTCCGGGGGCGATCATCGCCCCCGGTGGGGATCCAAGGGGCAAAGCCCCTTGGCCCCCGGAGGGCGGGGTCCAGGGGCGCAGCCCTTGGTCAAGGCTTCCTCCAGTATCTCCCGGGTGGTCCGGCGGGGCAGTTCGAGGCCGGTCCAGAGTTTGAATTGTCCGGCGGCCTGTTCGACGAACATGTCCAGGCCGCCGATCACGGCGCAGCCGGCCGCGGCGGCTTCGCGCAGGAATCTGGTTTGGCCCGGGTTGTAGATCAGGTCGTACGCGATCGCGCCGGGCGTGAATCTTTGGGCGGGGTACGGCGTTTCGAGAACGTCAGGCCCGGCCATGCCAAGCGGCGTGGCGTTGACGATCAAATCGGCCCTGATTTCGCCGCGTGCGTCCCAGGGCGCGGCCTCGACAGCGAACTCGCGCGCCAGGGCTTCGGCTTTGTCCGGGTTTCGGTTGGTCAGGGTGACGCGCTTTACGCCAAGCCCGGCCAAACCGGCCAGAACCGCCCGCGCCGCACCGCCCGCGCCCAGCACCAGGGCCGACGACGGCAGCCGGGGCAAGGCCGCAAGCGGCGCCACGAATCCGGACACGTCGGTGTTTTCCCCGAGCAGCCTGCCCGCCCGCCAATACACGGTATTGACCGCCCCGGCCCGCGCGGCGCCGGCGGAAACGCCGTCCAGATAGGCTGCGACCCCGGTCTTGTGCGGAATGGTCACGGACAACCCGGCAATGGGCCGCGCGCGCGCCGCGGCCATGAACGCCTCAAGCTCCCCGGGCGGCGTCGGCCACGCTTCATACGACGCGTCCACCCCCAAATCGGCGAAAGCCCGGTTGTGGACCAGCGGACTCAAACTGTGCCCGAGCGGATACCCGATAATGCCGTACTGCTTCATATGCTCATTTCCTAACCTGGGGCTGCGCCCCAGACCCCGCCGCCGGGGCTCCGCCCCAGACCCCGCCGGGGGGGCAAGCGCCCCCCCGGACCCCCGCGTCAGGGGGCTCGACCACGCCCCTTGCCGTGGGGGTCCGGGGGCGATCATCGCCCCCGGCGGGGATCCAAGGGGCGGAGCCCCTTGGCCCCAAGAGGGCGGGGTCCAGGGGCAGCGCCCCTGGTCTCCCTTCTACGTACAGCCGCAGCTTGCGGGCAATTTATGTCTGACGGCTTCGAAGGCGCGCAGTTTTTCGCCCGGGTCTTTTATTTCTTGGATATTCATGAGTTCCAGGGCCAGTTCCTGGAGCGCGCCGGTTTCTTCCTCGGTTTTGGAGGAGGCCAGTTTGCCGACCACCAGCCCCAGGTTGTCCAGCACCAGGCGGTTTACGCTCTTGGCGGTGATTTCCGTGGCCGGTTTGCGTTGCGGGAAGGGGATTTTGGGGGTGTTCATCGGGGACTCCTGATCTACGGCTTGGCGGCGGGCCGGGTATATTTTCCTTGAGGGCGGAATCGATTCGCGGTAATTGCGCATTCCCGGGCGTGCGATCGTCCTGGAACAGCCATGGAACTATCAGCGCCAATTTTTCTCTTCATCTTCATGCCGGCGGCGCTCGGTTTGTTTTTTATTTTGCCGGGCCGCTTTCGCGCCTGGGGGCTT
>JADFXV010000130.1 GCA_015233395.1 Desulfovibrionaceae bacterium | reverse complement strand
TGACCCGCGCCCTGGAGGTCCACCTGGCCACGGGCAGGCCGCTTTCGGCCTGGCACGCGGATCAGGCGGCCGGGGCGGAGCGTCCGGCGGTCAAGGCGGGCGTCGCCCTGGGGCTGGCCGAACTGACCCCGCGCCTGGCCCGGCGTATCGAGGCCATGCTCGCGGCCGGGGCGGCCCAGGAAACGGCCCGCGCCTTTGCCGCCTGTCCCGATCCGCTCGCTCCGGGCTTTTCCGGCATCGGCTGCCCGGAGCTTTTGGCCCATCTTCGCGGTGAAGCGAGCATCGAACAAACCAGGGCGCTTTGGTTGAAAAACACTCGCGCCTATGCCAAAAGGCAGATAACCTGGTTCAAACGCGAAGAAGGCGTGGCTTGGTTTGCGCCGGGCGAGGCGGAAAAACTCGCCGCCCACGTCGTCCGGGCGCTCGGCGGCATGCGGAAGGAATAATGGAAAAACACCACAAATTCTCGATCTGGTACCTGCTCATCGCGGTCTGGGGCGTACTCATATTGAACGACCTGATCGTCTCGACCTACGGGCCGCGCGGTTTGGCCTACAGCGAGTTCCTGAGCTACTTGAACAAAAGCGAAGTGGTCGAGGTCGCGGTCACCCAGGACCAGGTCACCGGCAAGATCCGCCCGGATCAGGACGAGTCCAAGGAATTCACTTTCGTGACGAGGCGCGTCGATCCCGAGCTCTCCGCGCTTTTGGCTGCCAAGGGGGTCAAGTTCCGGGGCCAGCCGCAGTCCACGCTGCTCAAAGACGTCTTTTCCTGGGTGTTTCCGATCCTGCTCTTTTTCGGCATCTGGTACCTGTTCATGCAGAAAATGAACCCCGGCGGCGGGGTCATGGCCTTTGGCCGCAACAAGGCCAAGGTCTATGCCGAAAAGGACATCGAGACCCGCTTTGCGGACGTGGCCGGCTGCGACGAGGCCAAGGCCGAGTTGGTGGAGATCATCGAATACTTGAAGGCCCCGGAACGTTTCCAAGTTTTGGGCGGGCGCATGCCCAAGGGCGTTTTGCTGGTCGGCCCCCCGGGAACGGGCAAGACGCTGCTCGCCCGGGCCGTGGCCGGCGAGGCCGCGGTTCCTTTTTTCTCCATCTCGGGCTCGGAATTCGTGGAGATGTTCGTGGGCGTGGGCGCCGCGCGCGTGCGCGAACTCTTCGAGCAGGCCAGGGGAAAGGCGCCGTGCATCATCTTCATCGACGAGCTCGACGCCATCGGCAAGGCCAGGGGCATCAACGTGATGGGCGGCCACGACGAGCGCGAGCAGACCCTAAACCAGCTTCTGGTGGAGATGGACGGCTTCGACCCCCGGATCGGGGTGGTCATCATGGCCGCCACCAACCGGCCGGAGACGCTCGATCCGGCGCTCTTGCGCGCGGGACGATTCGACCGCCACGTCCTGGTGGACAAGCCGGACGTGACCGGCCGCGAGGCGATCCTCAAGGTCCACTCCAAAAACGTCAAACTCGCCCCGGAAGTGGACCTGTCCGTGATCGCCAGGCGCACCCCGGGCTTTTCCGGGGCGGACCTGGCCAACGCGGTCAACGAAGCGGCCCTGCTCGCCGCCAGGCGGAACAAACCGGCCGTGGACATGGCCGACATGGAAGAGGCCATCGACCGGATCGTGGGCGGGCTGGAAAAAAAGAACCGGGTCATCAACCCCAAGGAAAAACGCATCGTGGCCTTTCACGAGACCGGCCACGCCCTGATGGCGGCGTTCACGCCCGGGGCCGACAAGGTGCACAAGATCTCCATCGTGCCCCGGGGCATCGGCGCGCTCGGCTACACCCAGCAGCTGCCGACCGAGGACCGCTACCTGATGACCGTTTCCGAGCTTCTGGCGCGCATCGACGTGCTGCTCGGCGGCCGGCAGGCCGAGGAACTGGTCTTCGGCGAAGCCTCGACCGGCGCCCAGAACGACCTGCAACGGGCCACGGACATCGCCCGGGCCATGGTCGCGGAATACGGCATGGGCGCGACCTTGGGGCTATCCACCTATCCGCGCCAGGCGCACCCGATGTTTCTCGCCCCGGACCAGATGCCGGCTTCGGGCCGGGAATATTCCGAGGCCACGGCCGCCCGGCTCGACGTCGAGGTCAAGGACATTTTGTCCGCGCGGCGCGAACGCGTCGGGGAACTTTTGACGCAAAAGCGCGAGCTGCTCGACAAGGTGGCTTTGCGGCTGCTTGAGACCGAGGTTTTAGACGAGGAGGAATTCGCCGCGCTGATCGGCGTGACGCCGCCGGCGGAGCCTGTCTAGTGTGATGCCTGCGGCTGGCGTGTGTCGCGTTAAAGGAATGCAATTCAAGCACCCATTGATTTGCGCAACGCGACACAGGGGCCGAGGGGGAAAAAACGTCCCCGGGCGCGCGGAAAAAAACGCCGCCCGGGAACGGAAAAGTCCTATGAACCGGCGTCGGTATTTCAGCGGCCGCCGAGAAAAACGGCCATGACCACGACCGTGAACAGGGCCAGGCTCATGAGAATGCCGCGAAGCCACATCGAGGTTTCCGAGGCGGTCTGGCCGCGCGCGTCCTTGTCCAGCTCGATGCCGCGAAAATTCACCACCGAAAGTCTTTCATTTTTGAACATGCCGTCATCCTCCTGGTCGCCGAGCTAAGCAAAATCCGTTCCGGACAACGCGCCTTGCTTCGGCTTTGCGCATCTGATAGCCCCGGCGAAACAAAAAAACCGGACTCACAGCATGCGCATTGATTCAATCGCCCGGACGCGGCCATGGTAGACGGCGTCGTTCTGGCTTTCCACGGGACTTCCGGCCGCGCGGACTGGCCTGTCTTGGACCCGTTCATGGGCCTTGTCAAGACCGCAAATCCAAAATGTCACATTATTCCGCTGGCCTTCACCGGTCCCAAGCACCAACAAGGCGGCGGCCATTGCGACCCCTTGGCCGGCGCCCTCGGCGCACTGGCCGCGCTCGGCTGCGGCCGGGCCGTGGTCCAACCGCTCTATGTGGTGGCGGGCGAAGAATACGAAGCCCTGGAGGATTGCCTGGCGCGCCTTGAGGGGACTTTCCCGGGCCGGGTCGGCCTTAGCCGCCCGCTTTTGTCCGGCGCCGCCGACACCCTGGCCGTCGCCCGCGCGCTGATCGCCGAGGCGCTCCCGGAGCGTTCGGGCGGCCGGGCGGTGGTGTTCATGGGCCATGGCTCCAAGCGCCCGGCCCAAAAAGCGTACGCGGCGCTGGCCGAAGCCCTGGAGGACCACAGCGCCGGGGACGCCGGCCCGGTGATGCTCGCCACCCTCAAGCAAGCGCCCGCCTCGCCCCAAAGCATCCACAGCGTCGCCGGCCGCCTGGCCGCCTCGGGGGCCGCCTCGGTTGCGCTGATTCCTTTGACCTTCGCCGTGGGCGCGCACGCCAGAAACGACATGGCCTCGGACCGGCCGGACTCGTTCGCCTCGGTTCTCACCCGGGCAGGAATGTCCTGCACGCCGGTCATGACCGGCCTCAACCGCCGCGAGGGCGTCCTGCGGGTCTGGCTCGACCATCTCCGGGAAGCCTTGGCTGCGCTGGCCTGACGGGGTCGATCGCCGGCCGGCTTTGAGCCGGCTGCGCGCCGGTTGCGAGCCCATTGCCGCCGATGAAACATACCGTCGCGGGCGGACGTCTTTGTTTCTGAAAACAGGCGATTGCAATACCGCGCCTGCCGCGCCCGGCCCCGCCAACGGGCCAAGGCTCCAGGCGCAGTCCGGAGTGGACCGCAAAGGCGCGTTCGGGTATCGATGCGGTGGGATTCCGGGCCAAGCCGTAAGCGGCGCGGCGTATCGCCGGTGTTTCAAATTGAGCGGGAATTGTTGGAAAAAATGGGAACCCGGGCCGGCGTCGCCTTGGGTCTCCCACAACCTCTACCTGGAGACTCCGATGAAAAAGCTCGCCATCGCTTTTCTTTGCGTGCTCATCTGGTCCAGCGCCGCCTGGGCCCAGATCAACATCAGCGTCGATATCGGCACGCCTCCGCCGCCGCCCCGCATCGAGATCATCCCGGAGCGCATCCCGACCGGACAAATTTGGATCGAAGGCTACTGGTTCTGGGAAAGAGGCGAACATCGCTGGGCCGCCGGCCATTTCGAAAGGGAACGGCCCGGGTATCACTATGTGCCCGCGCGCTGGGAAAACCGGGGCAACATGCATCACTTCGAGCCGGGACGCTGGGAAGCCAGCCACGAGGAACGGCGCGAAGACCACAGGCAAGGGCGCGAAGAATACCGGCACGATCGCGGCGGTTACTAACCGGCCCCGCCTGGCGGGGTTCAGCGAAGGCTGATCCGTCAAGCGACGGCCCCGGCCAGGGTTTTCCCTGGCCGGGGCTTTTTTTCGCCCCTCGCGGCCGTCGCGAGGCCGTGATGTGGCCGGTAAAGAAGGCTGCGGAGAAATGAAGAGGAATCGGGGG
>JADFXV010000012.1 GCA_015233395.1 Desulfovibrionaceae bacterium | reverse complement strand
CAGCCCGCGCTCGGCCAAGGCCACGTCCGGCCGCCTGACGAGCACGCTGCCGGGAGAGGCCAGGACCAGCTTGGTCTGGGGCGGCTCCAGGCCGGCGTCGATCGCGTCCAGTTCGGGCAGGCTCCCGGGAAGCCCGCCAAGCAGGAGCTCCAGACGGTGCCGGGCCTGGGCGCGCAAAGAAAGCAGCGGATGCAGGTCCGCTTTGGTGGCCGAGACTTGTCCGGCCGCCTGGGCGACCTCCAGGGCCGAACTGAGCCCGTACTGCTTGCGCAGGGTGGTCAGAGTGAGCATTTCGCTTTGGGTTTCGATGTTGGTCCGAAGCACCTTGATCTGGGCGGCCGCGTTGCACAACTGCGCGTAGGCCCTGGCCACCTCGACGGTCATGCCGAGCAGCACGGCGTCCCGGTTCAGATAGGCGGCGTCTTTTTCCGCCATCCTGGCTTCGAGCTCGCGCCGTCCCGCGCCGAACAGGTCGATCTCCCAACTGATGTTCAGATTCGCCTGCAGCTGATTTTGATCCTGAAAGTGGTAGCCGGTGCTCGGATTGGCCCGGGCCGCGACGAGCTGTCCGTTCACGTTGGGCATCAGCTGGGCCTGCGCCCCGCCTTCTCCGGCCTGGGCTTCCTTGATCCTGGCCTGGGCGGCCTTCACGTTCAGGTTCCCGGCCAGGGCCTTGTCCATGAGCGCATTGAGGCGGGCGTCGCCAAGGACCAGCCACCACGGCTGGTCGCCGGGCGTTTCGGCCTGTCGCCCGGCCGCTTCGACCCAATCCGAACCGGCCGGCAGTTCCGGCTTGCGGTAGTTGGGGCCGGCCGCGCAGCCGCACAGGAGAACCAGAAAACCGAGAACCGCGAGTCGTTGCGTCATACGAATATCCATCCGGCGGCCGGGGGCGTCGCGCAGTCGCGGCGCCGCAACGGCCAAGGTTTACGTTCAATGCATGGGGACGTCGGCGGACGCCTTTCGGGCGCGGCGCATGATGAACACGCCGGGGATGCACACCAGCGACAACACGCCCAGAAACCGGAAATTGTCGATGTAGGCGAGCAGACTGGCCTGCTGCCCGAGCAGGGCGCCAAGCACGCCGAGCGCCTTGTGCTGAGCCTGGACCGGGTCGAAGACATGGGCCATGTAGCCGGCCACGCCGTGGAATAATTCCTGGAAGCGGGGATTGGCGGCGAACATGTTCTGGGCCAGGAGGTTCTGGTGCGATTGGGCGCCCCGGGAAATCATGGTGGTGACGATGGAGATGCCGATGCCGCCGCCGATGTTGCGCATGAGGTTGAAGATGCCAGACGCGTTGCCCATCTGGTCCTGGGGCAAACCGCCGAGCGCCGTGGTGGTCAGGGGCACGAAGATGAACCCGAGCGACAGGCCCATGATCACGTTGGGCATGGTGAAATAGGCCTGGGTGATCTCCAGGCTGACGCCGGCGAAATGGAAGGAGGTGAGCGCCAGGATGGCGAACCCGCAGCCGATCAGCAACCGGCTGTCCGCCTTGCCGATGAGCCTGCCCACCAGCACCATGGAGGCGAGCGCCCCGACGCCCCGGGGGCTGAGCGCCAGGCCGCTGTCGAGCGCGGAATAGCCCAACAGGTACTGCAAAAAGAGCGGTTGCAGGGTGATGGTGGCGTAGAGGACCATGCCGAGCAGGGTCATCATGGCCGTGCCGGTGGCGAAATTGACGTTTTTGAGCACCCTCAGGTTCACGATCGGGTATTTGGCGCGCAGCTCCCAGACGATGAAGGCGATCATGGAGAGCAGCGAGACGGCCGAGAACCAGGCGATCCAGGGGGTCTCGAACCAGTTCTCCTGCTGCCCCTTGTCCAGCACGATCTGCAAGGTGGCCAGCCACAGGGCCATGAAGCCGAAACCCACGTAATCCACCGCGCCGATCTTCTCCCTGGCGGCCGCGAGGTAGGGCGGGTCCTCGATGAAGGTCTGGCACATGAACAGCGCCAGCACCCCGATGGGCAGGTTGATGAAGAACATCCAGCGCCAGGAGTAGTTGTCGGTGAGCCAGCCGCCGACGACCGGACCGATGATCGGGGCCACCACCACGCCCATGCCGAAGATGGCCATGGCCATGCCGCGTTTGGCGGGCGGGGCGCTCTCCATGAGGATGGCCTGGGAGAGCGGTTGCAGCGCGCCGCCGGCCGCGCCCTGGAGAACGCGGGCCAGGATGAGCATGGGCATGCTGACCGCCGCCCCGCACATGGCCGAGGCCAGGGTGAAAAGCACCACGCAGGCCATGAGGAAGCGCTTGCGGCCCAGGCGCACGGACAGCCAGCCGGTCATGGGCAAAATGATGGCGTTGGCCACCAGGTAGCTGGTGAGCACCCAGGTGGCCTCGTCCTGGCTGGCGGAGAGGTTGCCGGCCATGTGCGGCAAAGCGACGTTGGCCATGGTGGTGTCGAGCACCTCCATGATCGTGGGCAGCATCACCGACATGGCGATGACCCCCAGGCTGGCCGACGGCCGCCACTGGTCCTGAAGCTCGCTCATGGCCTCAACGCACCCGCACCCGGGGCACCACGGACATGCCCGGGGCCAGATGATAGTCCTCGCCGGGCGGCTGATCGAACACGATCTTCACCGGCACGCGCTGCACCACCTTCACGTAGTTGCCGGAGGCGTTCTGGGGCGGCAGCAGGCTGAAGGCGGCCCCGGTCCCGGCCTGGAGGCTTTCCACGCGGCCCGTGAACTCGTGGTCCGGGAACGCGTCCACGCCGATGGCCACGCTCTGTCCCGGACGCATCCTGGTGAGTTGGGTCTCCTTGAAGTTGGCCACCACCCAGACGTCGTCGCGCACCAGGCTCATGACGGCCTGGCCCGGCTGGAGGTAGTCGCCGGGTTCGACGGCCTTGTTGGTCACCCGGCCGGCCACGCTGGCCTTGACTTCGGTGTAGGAAAGCTCAAGGCGGGCCTGTTCGAGCGCGGCCCGGAATTTGTCCACCCCGGCCTCGGCGGTCTTGACCTGGGCGGCGGCCACGGCGGCCTGGGCCTCGGCGGCGGCCTGGCGTTTGCGGGCGGCCTGCAGAGTGGCGGCGGTGGTGCGCGAGGCGGTGTCCGCGTTGTCGCGGGCCTGTTGGGATACGGCGCCGCTGTCGATGAGGTGGTTGTAACGGAAAAGGTCCGTGGCGGCGTTGGCCGCCCCGGCCTCGATCGCGACCGCGTCCGCCTTGGACTGCTCCGCGGACGCAAGCGCGGCCAAGTGGCGCGCGCGGGCTTCCTGGAGCTTCTGTTCGGCTTCGCTTACGTCGGCCTCGGCCTGGTTGCATTTCACCTTGAAGGTGTCCGGATCGAGCCTGACCAGCACGCCCCCTGCCGGGACGCTTTGGTTGTCGTCCACCGGCGTTTCGACCACCCGCCCGGCAACCCGGGGCGAGACGCTGGCGACGTGCCCGGCGATGAAGGCGTCGTCGGTGGACTCATAGCCTTGGGAGCGCCACCACCACAGCCCCGCGCCGCAGGCGGCCAGGACGGCCAGCAAGGCGATCAGCGCGACCGGCGCGCCGGACCGCTTGCGGCCGGGGGCCGGGAGTTTGCGCGCTTTGTCTTCTTTCATGATGTCTTGCATGATTTCTCCGGCTCCTTGGAACACGGTCCGGCGTCAAGCCGGACCTTTGATAGCAGGGCGACCACTGTTTTGAGTTCCCGGTCGTCAAGCCCGGACATCACGTTCGTCTGGTGCTCAAGCAATCCGGGGACCACGTCGTCGATCATCTTTTGCCCGGCCGGCATCAGCCCGATGCGCACCACGCGCCGGTCGGACGGATCGGTGACCCGCTCCACCAGCCCGTCGCGGACCATGCCGGCGAGCACGGCGGAGACCGTGGGCGTGGTCACGCAGGCCATTTCGGCCAGCTTGCACACGGGGATCGGGTCGTTGAAGCGGGTCAGCAGGGACAAGATCATGAACCGTCCGTAGGAAAGCCCGGACTTGCCCAGGCTTTGCTCCACGAACTGGTGCAGAACGGCGCCCGTGCGCACGATGTGCAGGTAGGCCTCGCACACCTGGATATCCATGGAGGGATAGCGCTTGGCGTAGCCCAGAAGCGTCTGGTAGCTGGGCAGGTCCTTGATGATCATGACGTCTTTCGCCGGTTCGGGAAACTCGTTAGTATCTTAAGCAATTATTAGAGGCCTAACAACTTTGTTAGGCAACTAACTAGATCACGGCGCCTGCCTTGTCAAGCGCGAAATCGAAAAAAAATCCGCCCTGCCCCGGGCCGGGTTCGCGCCCGAGCCCGCCTCCGGGGATCAAGGGAATCGGGTGGAGCCCAAGGAAAGCTGGGGAAAGCCTTGCGCATCCCCCCGGGAACGCCGGAAATCCCGGCTCTCCCTCGCAGTGAACGCGAATGATTTCCGTCTGTTACAAATAATTGAAATTATATGTTGCTTTTATTGAAATCTGTTTTATATACTAGGATTAACCATTCAACGAGCATGGATTATTTGGATCGTGGGCGTGTCCTGTGTGCAGCTCCTAGCGATACGAAATGAAATGCCAAAACGGGAGCAAGAGCACATGTCCAAGAAACTCTATGTCGGCAATCTTTCCTTTCATTCCACCGAAGACGGCGTGCGCGCCCAGTTCGCCAACTTCGGCGAAGTCCTCAGCGTCAACCTCATCACCGACCGGGAAACCGGACGCCTGCGCGGCTTCGGCTTTGTCGAGATGGACGACGAAGGCGCCAAGGCGGCCATCGTGGGCATGAACGGCAAGGAGCTCGACGGCCGCAACCTGAAGGTGAACGAAGCCGAAGACAAGCCCCGCTCCAGCGGCGGCGGCGGCGGACGCGGCGGGGATCGCCGCTGGTAGGCCAGCGACCTTCTTCGCGAGACCAAAGCAGCACTCGGGGCCGGGATTTTGTCCCGGCCCCTTTTTTTTGTCCGCGCCCCCGCGCCGGCCTTGCTGGACATCTTCGTTGAAATTTGCTTTGCTGCGGTCTGGCGCGCCGCCTCGGCCGCGCTTTCTCCCGGTTCATTCTAACGCAAAGGGCGCCGCTATGCCGACACCTCCCAGCATCGCCGACATGTTTGACGAGACGAAATGGAGCGTCAACTTCACCCGCCAGGAGATCGAGCTGATCGCCAGCTACATGAGCGTGCACGCCTACGAACCAGGCGAACTCATCTTCCGCGAAGGGGACCGCGAACACTACATGGCGTTCATCGTGGAAGGCTGCGTGGACATCCTCAAGGAAACCTCGGACCGCACGGAACGGGTTCTGGTCAGCCTCTCGCGCAGCACCCATTTCGGCGAGATGGCTTTTGTCGACGGCGAGCCGCGTTCGGCGTCGGCGACGGCCAGGGACAAAACCACCTTGCTCGTCCTCTCCCGGGACAATTTCGATTGCATCCTGGCCAACCAGCCCGCCCTGGGCATCAAAATGTTGCGCAACGTCGCCAAAATGATCAGCCAGCGCCTGCGCATGACCACCGGCAAGCTCGTCTATTTCAGGTCGTAAAGCGGCTGTCCACCGCCTCGGGGCCGGCCGCCCTCAATCTTCAGCCCGTGGCCACGGCCGATGGCCGGATATGCCCAGACGAGACGCATCCTCCTTGCGGCGCGGGCTTCTTTCCCTGCTCGCCCTTGCGCTGGCCCTGGCCGGCGTCTGGACGTTCGGCGGGCTCCGGGACGACCAGGCCCCGGTCCCGGTCGATCTTTCGCGGCGCATCGAGATCCATCCCCAGGAAAAAAGCGGCGAGATCACTTACGCCTATCTGCCGCAATACTCCCACCGGGTGTCGCTTGAGCGCCAGCGCCAGCTGGTCGAGTACCTGTCCCGGGCCGTTGGCCTGCGTATCCGCCAGGTCTTTCCCGGCACCTTCGACGAGCACATCAAGCTCGTGGGCCAGGGCATGATCGACATCTCTTTCGCCAATCCGTTCGTGTACGTGAAACTGTCCAGGCTCTACGGCGCCCGGGCGGTCGCCCGGATCGTGGAGCCGGGCGATCCCGGCTCCGGGGCGCAAGCGGGACCGGACTCCCCGGGCGCGAGCTTCAGGGGACAAATCATCGTGCGCGCGGACAATGCGGAGATACGCAGCCTGGACGACTGCAAGGGCAAGCGCTGGATCGCCGTGGACCCCACCTCGGCCGGAGGTTATCTTTACGCGCTTGGCCTGTTTCACGACCACGGCATCAACCCCGCGGATTTCGCCGAAATCGCCTTTGCCCCGGGCCCCGGCGGAAAACAGGAAAAGGTGGTCATGTCCGTGCTGGCCGGGCAATACGATTTCGGCGCCATCCGGGAAGGCGCGCTTGACGTCATCACCGGCTCCACGCGCATCAAGGACATCCGGGTGCTGGCCAGCACGCCCAGGTATCCCGGCTGGGTGTTCAGCGTGCGCAAGGGGCTTGACCCGGCCGTCGCCGCAAAGGTGCGAGACGCCCTTCTGGCGCTTGACCCGGAAAATCCCGAACAGGCCCGGATTCTCGAAAAGGCCGGCATCGTCCGGATCATCGCCGCCGGGGACGCCGATTTCGACCCGGTGCGCGAACTGATCGCCAAAATCGGCCCGAACGCAATCTGGTAGGCCCGCCGTGCGACGCTTGAACCAGATATCGATACGGGCCAAGATCACCGTTGGCCTCACGGCGATCCTGATGCTTTTCGGTCTGATGCTGGCGACCGTGGTCAGCCAGGCGGCCAAGCGCTCCGTGCTGACCGAGATCGCCAGGCGCGGCGCCATCGAAGCCCGCCAGGTCGCCACCAAGGCCGTGGATCCGCTGCTCGCCGTGGACTCGCTGCGCCTGCAGAACATCGTCGACGAGGTGAAAGACGCCAACGACGACATGCAGTACGCCTTTATCATGGACGCGGGCCGGACGGTCGTGGCCCACACCTTCAAGGGGGGGTTCCCCGTGGCCCTGACCGAGGCCAACCTCCTTGGGGCCGGGCAGACCGAAAAGCTGGTCCTGCTCGATACCGGCCAGGAATTGATCTACGACTTTGCGGCCAGGCTCGCGGTGGGCGATTACGAGCTCGGCACGGCCCGGGTCGGACTGTCGCGCGACAAGGTGGAGGCGGTGACGCGGCCGCTTTTGCGGACCATCTTCCTCGCCACCGCCGCGGCGGTGCTCGTCGCCGCGCTGTGCGCCTCGGTGTTCGCCAGGACCCTCACCCGCCGTTTGAACGTCCTGCGGGAGCGCTCGCGGCAACTGATCCTCGGGAACATGGACCTTGCGCCGGGGCCGGCCCCCGAGATCCGCTGCTGGGAGCGCACGGACTGCAACCAACCGGACTGCCGGGCGCGGGCGAACGCCGGGATCCGGTGCTGGCAAATGGCCGCCGCCGGCAACGTCGCCGGAGAGGAAAACGCGGCGCAGGGGACCGGGGACTGCCTTGATTGCCCGGTCTACCGGGAGAATTCCGGCGACGAATTCCAGAGCCTGGCCGAGGCGTTTAACGCCATGACTTACACCATCCGCAACCGCGAGGCCGAGCGGGACAAGGCCCTGCGCGCCCTGCGCGAAAGCGAGCGCAACTACCGCGATATTTTCGAGAACGCCGTGGAGGGGATATACCGCAGCACCCTCGATTCCAGGTTCATCACGGTCAATCCGTCCATGGCGCGCATGTTCGGCTACGATTCGCCCGAAGACATGGTGGCCTCGGTCACGAACATCGGGGAGCAGCTCTACGCGGCGCCGGAGGATCGTGTGGAATTCATACGCCGGATACGCTCTCGCGGTGAAATCGCCGGCTTTGAGATCCGGCTAAGGAAAAAGGACGGGACGGTCATTTGGTGCGCCGTTTCCGGTCGCGCCGTTTCCGGCGAGACGGGCGAGACGGACGCGATCGGGGCGCGCACGCAGATCGAAGGCCTGTGCGTGGACGTCACCGCCCGCAAGCAGGCCGAACTGGCCCTGCGCGAAGCCCGCAACACGCTTGCGAACATCATCAATTCCATGCCTTCGATCATCGCCGGGGTCGATGCGGGCGGGCGCATCACCCAGTGGAACGACGGGGCCCGGGCGGTCACCGGCATCGCCGCCGAGGACGCCCGGGGAAAAGAAATCGACCGGCTTTTGCCCGGCTTCGCCAGCCACCTCGCGGGCCTGCGGGCGGCCCTGAGCGCGGGCAAGCCGCTCACCAAAAGAAAGATCGAACTCCGCGCCGCCGAGGGGCCGCGCTACGCCGATCTGATGGTCTTCCCCCTGGAGCCGGACAGTCCCTCGGGCGCGGTCGTGCGCATCGACGACATCACCGAGCGGGTGCGCATGGAAGAGATCATGATCCAATCCGAGAAGATGGTCTCGCTTGGCGGCCTGGCCGCGGGCATGGCCCACGAGATCAACAATCCCCTGGGCGGAATCATCCAGGGGGTCCAGAACATCCAGCGCCGCTTCTCCCCGGAGCTTCCCGCGAACGTTTCGGACGCCGCGGCGTGCGGCCTCGACATCGCGGCCGCCTTGCCCTGCTACCTGGAGCGGCGACAGATACCGGCCTTTCTGGAAGGCATACGGGAATGCGGCGAGCGGGCGGCGCGGATCGTCTCCAACATGCTGGCCTTCAGCAGGAAAAGCGAATCCCGCCGGGAGCGCGTCAACCTGCCCGCTCTCCTGGACCGGAGCGTCGAGTTGGCGGCCAATGATTACGATTTGAAAAAACAGTACGATTTCAAGAAGATCGCCATCACGCGCGATTACGAGGCCGGCCTGCCGGACGTGCCCTGCACGCCGATCGAAATCGAACAGGTCGTCTTGAACCTGCTCAAAAACGCCGCCCATTCCCTGGCCGGCCGCCCGGCTTCCGCCGCAGCCGCGCATATCGGCCTGAAGGCCGCGCGCGACGGCGACATGGCGCGCATCGAGATCAGCGACAACGGCGCGGGCATGACCGAAGCCGCGCGCAAGCGGGTGTTCGAGCCTTTTTTCACCACCAAGGCGGTGGGGGAAGGCACGGGTCTGGGGCTTTCGGTGTCTTATTTCATCGTCCAGAAGCACGGGGGAACGATTACCGTGTCGTCCGAACCGGGCCGCGGCGCCACCTTCGCAGTCTTGCTGCCTCTGGAAGCGGCCTGAGGGCGGCGGCGAGCGGGGCCGTCAGCAAGCCGGTCAGGCAGGAACGACGCGACCGGCTGCTCCGGCTGCTCCGGCAGCCCCGGATTTGGCCCGGTACATGGCCTGGTCGGCCTTGGCCATGAGCGTGGGCGTGTCGCGTCCGTCCCGGGGAAAGACGGCCACCCCGAAACTGCCCCGCACCTCGACGGGCGAGCCCTTGACCAGGGCCATCGCGTTAAGCCTGGCCGCGATTTTGTCCGCCACCAGGTAAATCTCCTCACTGCCGCGCGCGCCGGCGATCACGACCGCGAACTCGTCGCCGCCCAGGCGCGCCACCGTATCGCTGCGCCTCAGGGCCGAGGTCAGGCGCCCGGCGGCGAGCACGAGCAGCTCGTCTCCGGCCTCGTGGCCGAGCCGGTCGTTGATTCCCTTAAACCCGTCCAGATCGATGAACATCACCGCCACCAGGGACTGCGCGCGCTTCGCGGCCTCCAGAGCCTGGCCCAGGCGGTCGAAGAACAGGGCGCGGTTGGGCAGCCCGGTCAGGTGGTCGTAGTTGGCTTTGTGGGCCAGGATTTCTTCGTTGTCGCGCACCACCCGCTGCACGCGCCGCACGACGAACAGGCCGGCCAGGAAACTGGCCGCGAAGCCGAGAAAGATCGTGGCGTACACGATGTTCCTGGCCCGCGCGCCCTGCCTGCGCGCCTCGTTCATGAGGAAGGCCGCCTTGTTCCTGGCGAATTCGGCGATGCCCTCCAGGGTCCGGTGCAGTTCGATGTAGGCCGGGGTGCCGCTACTCAGGACCAGCTCGCCCGCCTGGTCGAAATCGCCGTTCCAGGCGGCGTCCAGGATTTGCCCGCGCCTGATTTTCCAGTCCTCGCTTAACCGCCGGACAGCGGCCACTTCCTGAAGGTCCCCCAGATAATTGGCCTCGATCGTGTCCAGATCCCGCGCGAACCTCGCGGAAAGCGACTTTTCGTCTTCGCGCGCGGCCCGGACCACGGCCTCGTCGCGCGACAAGACCGCGAAGACGGTCCGTTCGCGCAGGTCGGCGACGGCGGACTTGGCGTCCAGGGCGGCGTTGCTCACGGCGAAGGGATGGACATAGAGCGCTTCGGAGGCGCTCAGAACCTCGTCCACCTGCGCGACAACCCGCAGGCAGGTCGCCAGAAGCCCCAAGGAAAATACCCCGTAGGATACTAAAATGGCGATGGAATATTTGTGTAATCGCATGGATGGCGACCGTCCGTTCGCAAAGCCCGCCCGGCCTCTCCCGCCGGTTCCGGGCGCAAGCCGCCCGGCGCAAAGATATTCCGCATTCAACGCTTAGGCTGTATTTCCGGACAAAGCAACCCCAAGATGCTCCAAGATGCGCCATGCGGCGATCGTGGCCGAGCAGCTGAACATCCCGCTTGCGCAAGCCGGTCGCATGGGCGTCTCCCCAAAAAGGCCTCGCCGAAAGAACGCAAGGGGTCCGAGACCCCACGGCGGCGCGCGACGGGTTGCCGGCCGCCGGCCTTGGTGCTAGGCTGGGCCGATGCAACGGACGGGCCGGGACGCTTGCGTTTTCGCCGCCCGGGACAATACGACGCAAACGAGGCCGTAACGCGTGAGCGATAAAATCGTGATTTCCGAACTGCCGGTCACCGGCGAGTTCCTCCCCGAGCGCCGCCTGATCCAGGAGCGCGGCGAACTGGCCCTGATCGTGGACGGTTCCCCGTTCCGGCATCTGGCCTATTTCTCCCTGGTTCCCGGACCGCATTTTCGCGGCGGCCATTACCACCGCGTCAAGACCGAATTCTTTTACGTGATCGCGGGCAAAGCCAGGCTGTCCATCCACGATCTGGACAGCGGCGAAAAAGCCGTCCACCTGCTCGCCGCCGGCGGCAAGGTCACGATTTTTCCGGGTCTGGCCCACCGCTTCGTCGCCGAAGAGGAAACCCGGGTCATCGAATACTACGACGCGGTCTACGACAAGCGCGACGACTACCCGTTCTCGGATTTTTAAGCCGTGCCGCCCCTTCGTATCGCAACGCCCCGCGTCCGGGCCGCATTTGCCCGCCGGTCGGCCGCGCCGAGGCGGGCCTTGCCGTGGGTCTGCCCGTGGTTCGCCGTCTTGTGGTTCGCCGCCTTGTGTTTCACCGGTTGCGCGCCCGTTCCCAAGCCCGCGCCCGCCGTCCCGCAAGCCCCTGTTCTCGATCTTGTCCGCATTCCCCAGGATCCGGCTTATTTCGCGAACGGGCCGGGCAAGGACCGGCCGCTTCTCACTGCGCAGGCCAAGGCCGCCCTGGCCGACGACTTCATCCAGGCCTATTTCGCGCCCTGGCGGGGAGGCGCAAAGCCGGTGGCAAAGCGCGACGCGGCCGCCCCGTTTCGCGCCTTCGCCGCCAGTCCCGGCTACGCAGCCGACAATCTGCCCAACCCTCCGGACTTCGCCGCGCAGCTTGAAGCGAACGCCGGCCTTCCGAGCTATCCCAACCTGAACCGTCCGGCGGTGACCGTCGAAGCCGCCGCCCTGCGCGCCCTGCCGACCATGGCCCCGTCCTATCTCGACCCGTCTCGGCCCGGCGAAGGCTATCCCTTCGACTACCTGCAATACGCGAACGTCCCGCAAAACACGCCGCTTACGGCCAGGCACGCAAGCCGCGACGGGCAGTGGATTTTCGTGGAAATGGCCATGGGCCAGGGCTGGCTGCCAAGCAGCGCGGTCGCTTTCGTCGACGAGGCCTTCATGAGCGCCTTCCAGACCGGTTCGTACGCCGCCTTCATCCGCGAGGGCGTCGATCTCGCGCTTGCGGACGCAAACGGCAGGCTGCGCGGCGGCCTGGGAAGCGTTTTCCCGGTGGAGAGTCAAGGCGCTATCGGCCCTTCTGGCGCCTCGGGACTCACGGCCCTGGCAGCCGTGCGTCAGGGCGACCGGGCCCGGTTGGCGCACTGCGCCGTCGGGGCCGATCAGGCCGCGCTCATCCCCCTGGAGGCGACCCCGGCGAACATCGCGGCCGCGGCCCGGCAACTGATCGGCCAGACCTACGGCTGGGGGGGGCTTGACGGCAAACGCGACTGCTCGCTCATGGTGCGCGACCTTTTCACCCCGTTTGGCGTCTGGCTGCCGCGCAATTCGTCCGCCCAGGCCAAGGCCGCGCCGTCGACCTCCCTGGCCGGGCTCACGCCCGAGCAAAAGGAACAGGCGATCCTGCGCGACGGCGTTCCGTTTCTGACCCTGATCACGCTGCCCGGCCACATCGGGCTCTACATCGGAACTTTCGAGGGCCGGCCGGTCATGCTCCACGACATCTGGGGCGTGCGCACGCGCGACGCCACGGGGAGCGAAGGCCGCCGGGTCATCGGCGCAACCGTGATCACGACCTTGACGCCGGGCCGGGAATTGCCGGATTACGACCGCGACCGCAATATCATCGGACGCGTGGACGGCATGACGTTTTTGGGGAGATGAGCGGGGGAAGGCAAGAGAAGAGAAGGGAAAACCGGGGGAAAACCCCTTTTGTGAACAAAAGGGGTTTTCCCCAAGACCCCCTTTCCCCAAAAAACTTTATTTATTTACAATGGATATGATCTGATGTCTTTCAATATGCATACCGGGTGGGTGAGTGCGGGTTTCCGAAGTTCGGGCCGGGCGCGTTTTGCGTGGCTGGTTCTGGTTCTCTTGCTGGCGGCGGGTTGCGCCAAGGGGCCAAGGCCCGAGCCGGGCGGGCCGGCGTTCACCGGCAAGGCGGCCAGGGGCGGCATCCCGGACGCCAGCATCGAGGACCTGCGCGTCCTGCCCCAGGACGCCTCCTATTACCTCGACGCCAAGGCGTCGTCGGCGCTGGTCTCGCCCGAGGCCGCCCGCGTCTACGGGCAGGCCTGCCTGGAAGCCCAGTTCGGCCCCTGGCGGCGCGAGGCGCCGGGCAATCCCAAGGCGAAAGCCCTGTGGGCCTTCCGCAAGGTGAGCAAAAGACATCCCTCCGGCCTGGCGGCGCAGCTCGCCCCGCTGGCCGACCTCAAGCATTACCCCAACACCAGGCGCAAGGGCGTCACCCTGGTCAACACCAGCCTGCGCGCCCTGCCGACCGCGGCCCCGCGCTATAACGGCCAGGCCACGTCAAGCGGCGAGCAGGCCTTCGACTATCTGCAAAATTCCTCGGTCTGGGCCAACACCCCGGTCTTCATCTCCCACACCTCCAAGGACGGGGCCTGGGTTCTGGTCGAAGCGCCCTTTTCCCACGGCTGGATGCCGGCCGCGGACGTCGCCTTCGTGGACGAGGCCTTCATGCGGTCCTTTGAAACCGGCTCTTACGCAGCCGTGGTCAAGGACAAGATTCCGGTCTCGGGCGACGCCTGTCCGGCGGACCTGACCGCCCGGATCGGGACCATCTACCCCGTGGTCCAGGCCGCAAAAGACGGCTTGACCGCCTACGCCGCCGTCCGGGGCGAAAACGGACAGGCCCGGCTTACCACCGTGCGCTTCACCAGGGACCAGGCCGCAGCCATGCCGTTTGCGGCCACGCCGGCCAACATCGCCTCCGTGGCCAACCAGTTCATGGGCGAAACCTACGGCTGGGGCGGGACGAACGGGCACCGCGACTGCTCGGCGACCATGCGCGACCTTTTTTTGCCCTTCGGCATCTGGCTGCCGCGCAACTCGGCGGCCCAGGCCAAGCGCGGCGCCTATATCCCCTTGTCCTTCATGACCGCTCAGGAAAAAGAGAAAACCATCCTCGCCCAGGGCGTGCCCTACCTGACCCTGATCTGGATCAAGGGCCACATCATGCTCTATATCGGCCAAAAAAACGGCCACCCGCTGGTCTTCCACAATGTCTGGGGAGTGCGCACCTTCGAACCCGACGGCTCCAGCGGCCGCGAGGTGATAGGCAAAACCGTGATCACCACGCTGTCGCCCGGCCGCGAACTGCAAAACGTCCGCGCCGACAAGCTGCTCATCAACCGCGTCGAGGGCATGACCCTGATCGCCCCTTCCGAAATCGGAACCTGCCCGCCGCCGGGCGAACCCGGCGACTCCGGCGACGTCGAAGGGAATATTTGAGCGCGCAGCCGGAGGGAGGACCCCCTCCTCACTTTATCATTGGAGTCTCTTGCACAATTCATTTGCCGCCCTGTCAGACTCGCAACACGGCTGAGCAACTCGGGAAAATGATGCAGGCTTCCAAAGGGCGTAGCCCTTTGGAAGCCTGCGGCGTTAAAAAAACCACTATTTTGCAAGTCCCTCGAATCCTTAGTCCGGGACGGAATACGGGGCGGGGCGCGGGCGTTTGCCGGTCAAGGGCGGGCAGTCGCGTCAGGCCGTCAGCAGATTTTTGACCCGGAGCAGCTCGGCTTCGGTTTGTTCCGTCAGTTCCGCGATCTGTTCCCGCAGGCCTTTTCTGGCCGCTTCTTCCAGCTTTTCCGCCCAGGCGGCGCACTGGCCGGCCCCGAGGGTCAGGGCGTTGTTCTTGATGCCGTGGGCCGTCAGCCGCAGCTTGACGAAGTCCGCTGCGGCCGCCGCCTGGCGCATGCGGTCGATCTTGGCGGACAGGTCGCCAAGGAAACTCGCGACGATCTCGCGGAACAGAGCCCGGTCGCCGTCCAGGCGGTCCAGGGCGGCGTCCTCGTCGAGGATCGCCGGGTCGGCCTGGGCGCCCGGAGCGCCCGAGGGGCCTGGGACCTTTTGGGCCGCAGCCTCGGGCAAAACATCCCCATCTCTGGCGAAGCGTTCAAGAATGGCCGTCATCTCCACAAAATTCACCGGCTTGGAGATGTAGTCGTCCATGCCGGCGGCTAGGCAGCGCGCTTTGTAGTCGGCCACCGCGTGCGCCGTCAGGGCGATGATCGCGACGCTTTTGCCCGCTTCCCCGGCCTCGCCGGCCCGGATGCGGCGGGTGGTCTCAAAGCCGTCCATATCCGGCATCTCCAGATCCATGAGCACGGCGTCGAAACGAAAGTCCGACAAGGTCCGGATCGCCTGCCTGCCGCTGTCGGCCACGGTGCACGCATGCCCCATGCGGCGCAGATAGGACAGGCCGACCTTGACGTTGATGGGATTGTCCTCGACCAGCAGGACATTGAGGGGCCGCGACGCGGCGGCGGCCTCCGGCGGCGCGGGCGCGTTTACGATGTTCGCCGCCTCTCCCTTGGCGAACTCCGCCGTGAAGGAGAAGACGCTTCCCGAGCCGGGCTCGCTGTGCGCCCAGATCCTGCCGTGCATCATCTCCACGAGCTGCTTGCTGATCGACAGCCCAAGGCCGCTTCCGCCGTATTTGCGGGAAATGGAGTCGTCGCTTTGGCAAAATTCATCGAAGACGCCGGCGAGCCGGTCCTGGTCCATGCCCTCGCCGGTGTCTCTGACCTCGAAAAGAACCGTTGCCGCGCCGTCGCGTCCACGGTCCAAAGCGTCCAGGCCGTCCAGGCCGACCGTGATCGAAACCCCGCCTTGGGCGGTGAATTTGACCGCGTTGCCCACCAGGTTGACGAGGATCTGGCGCAGTCTCGCCGGGTCGCCCTTGACCACGCGCGGAACCTCGGCGGCGAAATCCAGGTCCAGGCACAGACCTTTCGCCTTGGCGGAGGCGGACATGGTCCGCACGGTCGAATACACCACCTCGCGCAGGTCGAAATCGATGTTTTCCAGGCGCAGCTTTCGGGCCTCGATCTTGGAAAAGTCCAGGATGTCGTTGATGAGATTCAAGAGCGCCCCGCCCGATTCCCGCACCGTTTCCAGATAGTCGCGCTGTTCGGCGCTCAGCGCCGTGTGCAGGGCGGCGTCGGTCAAGCCGAGCACGGCGTGGATGGGGGTGCGGATCTCGTGGCTCATCCTGGCCAGAAAATCGCTTTTGGCCCGGTTGGCCTGCTCGGCCGCCTTCCGGGCCGCCCGAAGCTCCATGACCTTGCTGGCCAGCTTGAGGGCCATTTTCGCCTTGCGCCGGGTGGACTGGGTCAGTTGCGCCTCGGCCTGCTTGCGCCGGGTGATGTCCATGGCGAAGCCTTCCATGTATACGACCCCGCCCCGGTCGCCGCGCACGGCCCTGACGCTCAGGCTCAGCCAGATTTTCGAACCGTCCTTGCGGTAGGCTTCGAATTCGAAATCGGAAACCGACCCCCGCAGTTCGAGTTCGCCGATGACCTCGCGGCGTTTTTGCGGCTCGACGTACAGTTGGGCGCCGATGTCCTTGACCGCGTCAAGGAGCTCGGCGGCCGATTCGTAGCCGAAGATTTTGGCCAGGGTCGGATTGGCCAGGATAAAGCTCCCCCGAGGGTTGGTCCGGAAGATGCCCTCGGTCGCGTTTTCGAAAATGCTCCGGTAGTTTTCCTCGGCCTGCTTGAGGTCCGCCGCCTGTTTATCGAGGGAGTCGGCCATGATGTCGAAGGACCTGGCGATCTGGGCCAGCTCGCCTTTGGAATGGGGTCCGCCGATGCGAAAGCTCATGTCTCCGCTGGCCAGGCGCTTGGTCGCGGTCAGCAGCACGTTGGTGTGGCGCAGGATGAAGATGTTGCCGAACACGGCCGTGGCCAGGATGGCCAGCGCTCCGACCGAGGCGATGACGAGCAGGTTGCGCCGAAGCGATTTTTCCGCCTGGGCGTACGCCACCCGGGCCGGGATGCCGATGCGCATGAACATTTCGGCCCCTGGAGCGGTAAAAAGCGGGGCAAAGGCGTACAGGCGCTCGACCCCGTCGACGCCTACGGCCTCGGCGGTGTCCGGGCCGCCTCCGGTCACGGCGGCAAGGATGGCGTCGCTCCCGGGGATGGGCTTTTCAAGCCAGTCGCCGGCCTGCGGATACCTGGCCCAAAATTTGCCGGCGCGGTCGACGACCGAAAGGGTCGTGCCCTCGGGCAGAGGCAGGCCGGCCGCGATCCTTTCCAGCCAGCCGCTTTCCATGGTCAGAGCCAAAACATGGCTCACCTTGCCGGACTCGCCGCGCACCGGGGCGGACATGATGATCGCCGGCTTTTTCGCGATCCGGCAAAAAAGCGGGTCGCTGATCACGAAGTCCTTGCCCAGCAGGGCCTGCGTGAACCAGGGGTTGCCTTCGACCGAAAGCCCGTCCGGGACCGGCAGGGAAGAGCAGACCGGGAGGCCCTTTGCATCGGCCAGGGCGAAGTTGGCGTAGCTGGAATTGTCCGCCAGCAGGCTTTCGAAAAATTTGCCGCATTTCGCCTGGTCTAGCAGGACGTCCCGGGGCAACTGGCCGATGGCCGCGAGCAGCCGGTGGCCGCCGTCGAAGAGCTCCCGGCCGTTGCCGGCGGTGAGAATCGCCAGCCTGCGGGCGTCCTCGACGGCCTCGATGCGGGCGTATTTCACCGATTCGCCGTAGGTGAAATAGGCATACACGCCGCACGGGACCAGGGCGGCCAGGACGATGAGGATGAGACGGGCGCGCAGACTGTACAACAGCGCGTGAGCCATGGGTGAGCCTTACTAACTGTACGGATTCTAAAGCCAAATCGTCTTGTGTGTTCGCTAACAGACCTGTCACGATAAGACAAGTAAAAGAGATTGTTAATAATAGCGGGTGATTGCGCCGGATGGGCCGGCCAAAGTTCCGTGGGCCGCGTGTGGAGCCGAGACAACGAGAGGGGGCAGGGTTGGGGTCATGATCGGGAATCGATAGGCGTTGCGCGGGTTATGCTTACGAAAAGCTGTAATTTGTCACGGGGGTCCGGGGGTGATTATCACCCCCGGCAGGGGCCGGGGCGGAGCCCCGGTTCCTTTCTCTTCTATCTGACGCCTTTCTCTTCTATCTGATGCCTTTTTCCTTGAGGAAGGGGGCGTATTTTTGGTCCGTGTCCAGGATATGGCTGCTGAGCCAATTTTTGAGGAACATCATGACGTCCATGGGGGCCAGGGTTGTTCCTTCCTGGAGATTCAGGTCGAAGTCCAGGACTTTTTCGATGAACCGGTTGTGTTCGACGCGGTGGCCGGCAAGCTCGGGAAACTTGAAGCGTTCCATGAGCTTTTCTTCGGTGTCGAAATGGGTTTTGGCGTAATTTTTGAGATCCCCGATCAAGCCCGCGGCCATCTCGCGGCTTTTGCCGATCTTCATGGCCTCGTGAAGGCTGTTGACCATGGCCACCAGGCGTTTGTGCTGGGCGTCGATTTCCGTAAGACCGGTGGCCAGTTTCTCGTTCCATTCCATCAGGGCCATGCCTTCTCCTTGGGCGCTTTTTGTGCGGCGCAACGTGTTTCCGGCTGTCTATCCGGTATCCAGGCGGCCTTGCAAGAGGGATTGACTCTTTGGCGAAAAATTTCCATGAACGATCATGAAACTTTTCGACGCCATCGCCGGCTTGTTCGGCAAAGGATCCATCATGAGCGACAAGTCCTCCCCCGCCCCGTCTTCACAAACCGGCCAACCGGCGCCGGCCCAACCGGCAGCCGACGCCTGGATACTGCCCGAGAAGCATCGCGAACAGCTCGCCAAACTGTTTGAATCTCTTGTCAACCCGGTCAACATTCACCTTTTCACCCGGCCGGGCCCAAGCGATCCGGTGGGCGAATTCGCCGTGTCTTTTTGCCGCGACCTCTCCCGCCTCTCGGACAAGATCATTTTGCATCGCGAAGAGTTGGGCGCGCAAGAGGCCCGCACTCAGGGCGTGGACTTCTCCCCCACCCTGCTTCTGGAGCCGCAGCGGTACTCCATCCGCTACCTCGGCGCGCCGCTCGCCGAAGAGGGCCGGTCGTTCATCGAGACCATTCTCATGATTTCCCTTCGCGACTCCGGTTTGAGCAAGGAGTCCCGGGAATTGTTGTCGGTGCTGGATTCCGGGAGATTGATCAAAGTGTTCGTGAGCCCGACTTGTCCCTATTGCCCAAGCCAGGTCCTCAACGCCTTTCGGGCCGCGGTCGAGCGCCCGAAGCTGATCGAAGCCTGGTGCGTGGACATTTCCCAGGCCCGCGAGCTGGCCGAGCTCCATGGCGTCAGCAGCGTGCCGCATACGGTGATCAACGACCAGCTCACCATGATGGGCCTTGAGCCGGAACAGCGTTTCGTGGCCGAGCTAGCGACGCTCCGGGACGCCGCGAGCCTGAGCGCGACCCTGCGCCGCCGGCCCGGCGAGACGAGCCAGGCCGACGTCGTGATCCTCGGCGCCGGACCGGCCGGTTTGACCGCCGGCATCTACGCCGGCCGCGCCGGGCTCAAGGCCGTGATCCTGGAGAAAAACGTCCTTGGCGGCCAGGTGTCGCTGACTCCGGTAGTCGAGAATTATCCGGGTTTCTCCAAGATCGCGGGCGTGGCCCTCATGGACGTCACCGCCGCCCAGGCCAGGCGGTACTGTGAAATCGTCAACGAAGAGCCGGTCGCATACGAGGCCGGGCCAGCCGGCCTGACGGTCAAGACGGCGACCTTGGAGATCCGGGCCCGCGCCCTGCTCATCGCCACCGGGGCGACCTGGAAGAAGCTCGACGTTCCGGGCGAGAGCGAATTTTTCGGCCACGGCGTCAACTATTGCGCCACCTGCGACGGCTACCTGTACAAGGGCCGCGCGGTGGCCGTGGTCGGCGGCGGCAACACCGCGCTCACCGACGCCTTGTATCTGAAGAACCTGGGCGTAAGCGTGACCGTCATCCACCGCCGCGACCGCTTCAGGGCCGAGCAATATTTGCAGGATTCGGTCGCCAGGGAAAACATCCCCCTGGTCATGCAAGCCCAGGTGGAGGCGATCGTCGGCGATAAGGCGGTCAAGGCCGTGCGCGTCAAGGAGTCAAAAACCGGGAAAAGCCGCGAAATCGCCGTGGACGGCGTGTTCGTGGCCATCGGCGAGACGGCCAACACCGAACCGGCGCTCGCGCTCGGCTGCGAATTGACCGCGGGGGGCGACATCAAGGTGGACGAGGGCATGCGCACCACGATCCCCCGGGTCTACGCCGCCGGCGACGTGACCGGCGGCGGCGGGACGCGCCAGATCGTCACCGCCGTGGGCCAGGGCGCCGTGGCGGCCATGTCGATCTTCGAGGATTTGTCGCGGGAAAAGAAATAGGGGCTGTCCTAGCTAAGGAATTCGCTTTCCGCTTTCCTGGGGACCGGGGGGCCGGGGGCGAAGCCCCCTGGGAAAAAACCAGTGGTTCTGGCTTTGCTCTTCAAAGGGCCGCCGCGTTCAGGCTTGAAAGCAGAAAAGCAAAACCACTATTCCTCTCACTTCTCCCCTGCTCGCCCGCAGCCTTCTAGTGGCCGGTCATGGCGTCGTTGAAGGTCGCAAAGAACGTTTCGTACTTGTCGTGGCCCTGTTCTTCGGCGAAGCGCAGCGGGTAGACGTTTTTCACCAGAATTTCCGTCGCCTGCGGCTGCGTGCTCAGGATCTCCATGACTTGCGCGATGAACTCGGTAAGCGGCATGGCGCGCGGGTCCTTGAGCTGCCCGGCGCCCATCAGTTCGGTGGCCACGTAAGGCGGGGCCAGTTCGAGAACTTCCACCCCGGCGCCCTTGAGCTGATAGCGCAGCGACTGCGAGTAGGAATGGATCGCGGCCTTGGTGGCGCTGTACGTGGGGGTCATGGCCAGCGGCAGGAAGGCCAGGCCGGAGGAGACGTTGAGGATCGTGGCCCGGTCCTGCTTGAGGAGCACGGGCAAAAGCGCCTTGGTCAGGCGCATCGGGGCGAGCAGGTTGGTGGCCACGGTCGCTTCGGCGACGGCGAAGCTTTCGTCCGGGGACAGCAGGTTTTCCGGTTTCATGACGCCCGCGTTGTTAAAAAGCGCGTTGAGTGAGGGATACTCCGAGGCGACCGTGGCGGCAAAGGCGTCAAGCGCGGCCGGATCTTGCAGATCGACGACGGCGGACTGCATTCCCGGATTGGCCGCCGTGACCGCGTCAAGCGCCGCCTGGCGGCGTCCGGCGACGATCACCCGGTTTCCGAGTTTGTGAAATTCCACGGCCAGCGCCTTGCCGATGCCGGACCCGCCGCCGGTGATGAGGATGGTGTTGCCTGTCATGTCCATGATTGCGTCTCCTGTTCGATGCCTGGCGGGATTGATCCCCGTCCCGTATTTCCCGGTTATTGAGGCGCTTTGGGCTGCACGGACGAATGGTGGTCGAGGATCAGCCATTTGCCGTCGCGCTTGCGAAAAGTGAAGCTGAAGCGGGCCGGGGCGACCACGGGCCGGCCATCGCGTTCGTCGGAAACCGTGTAGCTGCCGGCGCAGATTCCGATGTCGCCGGAAACCCGGGCGACGGCGTCGCCCAGGGTGATTTTGACCATGGGACGGCCAGGAAGGCCTTGGAAGTATTCGCGGATCGCCTCGGGCGCCGCGCGCAGGACGGGCGAGGTCGTGCCCCAAAAGACCGCCTCGGGGTCGTAGAGGGCGAGGATTGCATCCGGATCGTGGCTGTTGAACGCCGCGACCCAGGCCGCAGCCGCGTCGCGCACGTCATCGGCCGGACCGGCCCAGGCGACCGGAGCGGCCAGAAGAACCAGCAGCCAGGCGAGGGAAAAATAGATTTTTTCGCGAGTCCGCGGCGTCATCGGCAGCCTCCATGGTTGATGCGTTCGTTGCCATCCTACCACGAAGCAGCGGATTTAGCCAGAACCGCCCCAAAGTTTTTTGTGTGAAAAGGGGTTTCCCCCCGATTCCTCTTACTCCATCACCATCTTCAGATGCGCGTACGCCTTGGGCGTGGCCACGCGGCCGCGCGAGGTGCGTTTGATCAGGCCGCACTGGATCAGGTAGGGCTCGTAGATTTCCTCCATGGTGCGCACTTCCTCGGCGCAGGCGATGGCCAGGGTTTTGACCCCGACCGGGCCGCCGCCGTAGTTGGCGATCAAGGTGGAGAGAATCTTGCGGTCCATCTGGTCCAGGCCGTGCGGGTCGACGTCCATGCGGTCGAGCGCCAGCTTGCAGATGTCCATGTCGATGCGGCGCACGCCTTCGACCAGCGCGAAGTCGCGCACCCGGCGCAACAGGCGGTTGGCGATGCGCGGCGTGCCCCGGCTGCGTTGGCCGAGCGTGAGCGCCCCGTCCGGGGTGATTTCCACGCCCACGATCCGCGCCGCCCGGGTGACGATCCGGGCCAGATCGTGCGGGGTGTAGAATTCCAGGCGGAAGATGACCCCGAAACGGTCGCGCAGCGGCGAGGTGAGCAACCCGATGCGGGTGGTGGCCCCGGCCAGGGTGAAGGGCTCCAGATCGATCTTGACCGTGCGCGCGCCCGGTCCCTGGCCGATGATGAGGTCGAGCTTGAAGTCTTCCAGGGCGGGATAGAGGATCTCCTCGACCGTGGCCGGCATGCGGTGGATTTCGTCGATGAACAGGATGTCGTGCCGGCCGAGATTGGTCAGGATGGCGGCCAGGTCGCCGCTGCGCTCGAGCACCGGGCCGGAGGTGGTGACCAGGTTGACGCCCAGTTCCGAGGCCATGATCTGGGCCAGGGTGGTCTTGCCCAGGCCCGGGCTGCCGTAGAACAGGGTGTGGTCCAGGGCCTGGCCGCGTTCTCTGGCCGCCTGGAGATAGACCGAGAGATTGGCCCGGATGTCGTCCTGGCCGATGAAGTCCTCTAGCCGGTGCGGCCGGATGGTTTCGTCGGGGGCTGGGCTCTTGTCGGTCATGAGTTCTGCTTCGCCAAGAATTTGAGCGCCTTGCGCAGAGCCCCGGCGACGTCCAGGTCGGGCTCGTTTTCAAGGACCTTGGCCAGGGCGGCCCTGGCTTCGGGATCCTTGTAGCCCAGATTGGCCAGACCCGCCAGGGAGTCCAGGAAAATCCCGGCGGCCGCGCCCGCGCCGCCGGCCAGGGGCGCGGGCGCGGCTTTGCCCTCGAAGCGGTATTTGAGTTCCAGAAAGATGCGCTGGGCGCTTTTTTTGCCGATCCCTGAGACCCGCTCAAGCGCGGAAGGATCGCCGGTCACGGCGATGGTGAGCAGCTCCTGCGGCGAATACATGGACAGGATGGTCAGGGCGGTCTTGGGGCCGAGGCGGTCGATGCCGATCAGGACCGCGAAGGCGCCGCGCTCGTCCTGGGTGGGAAAGCCGTAGAGATCGATGGCGTCCTCGCGCACGATGGTCTGGACGTAGAGTTCGATTTTTTCGCCGGGCGCCGGCAGCGCGGCCGCGAGCTTGATCGAGATGGCCAGCTCGTACCCCACCCCGCCCGGGGTGAGCACGACGCAGGATTTTTCCTGCTTGGACAAGAGCGTTCCATGCACGTAAGCGATCATCCGGTTCCCCCCATCCTCAGAAAGCGCCGGTGATTCAGGTGGCACACGGCCACGGCCAAGGCGTCGGTGGCGTCGGCGGCGAATTTTTGCCTGCTCCCCAGAAGTTGAGCGATCATGAAGGCGACCTGGGTCTTTTCGGCGCGTCCGGCGCCGACCAGGCTCTTTTTCACCTTGGTCGGTTCGTAGGCGAAGACCGGGATGTCCCCGGAGGCCAGGGCGGCCAGGGCCGCGCCGCGCGCCTGGCCGAGCTTGAGCGCCGAGGCCACGGACTTGCCGCCGAAGACGTTCTCCACGGCCGCTTCGTCTGGCGGATATTCCCGCATGATCCGGGTGACGCCCTTGAATATCAGGCCCAGGCGGCCGGCCAGGTCGCTTGTCGCCAGGCTTTCGGTGCGGATGGTCCCGGCGGCGACCAGGGTGAGCGCCCCGGAAGCCTCGCGCACCAGGCCGTAACCGGTCACGCGCGACCCCGGGTCAAGGCCGAGGACGGTGACCGAACCGGTCGTGAGGGCCGTGGTCACCGGCTAGCCCATCGCGGCCAGGACGTCTTCGGGCACATCGAAGTTGGCGTGCACCTTCTGCACGTCGTCGTTGTCCTCCAGAGCCTCGATGAGCTTGAACAACTTGCGCGCGGTCTCGGCGTCCACGGTCACGGTGTTGCCCGGTTCAAGCGTCAGCTCGGCCGATTCCGGGGCGAGGCCAACGGCCTCGAAAGCGGCCTGGGCCGGGGAAAAATCCTCGGGATCGGTCTGGACCACAAAGGCGTCGCCGTCGTCGAAAATGTCCTGGACCCCGGCCTCAAGGCCGATCTCCATGAGCTTGTCTTCGGTGACCCCCGGGGCCTTGGGAAATCGCAGGACGCCCTTTTTTTCGAACATCCAGCCCACGCAGCCGGCTTCGCCCATGTTGCCGCCGTTCTTGCTCATGATGCTGCGGATCTCGGCCACGGTGCGGTTGCGGTTGTCCGTGGCCGCCTCGACGAAGATGGCCACGCCGTTTGGGCCGTAGCCCTCGTAGTTGACCTCGTCGTAAGATTCGCCGGCGATTTCGCCCGAACCCTTCTTGATCGCCACGTCGATCTTGTCCTTGGGCAGGTTGACCGCCTTGGCCGCGGCGATGGCCGAACGCAGCCTTGCGTTGGTGAACGGGTCGGAGCCCGCAGCCTTGGCCGCGAGCATGAGTTCCTTGGTCACCTTGGTGAAATACTTGCTCTTCTTGCTGTCCTGGGCGGTCTTGCGAACCTGGATGTTCTTCCACTTGCTATGTCCAGCCATGCAACGAATCCTCCGGAGAATGTTGGGGAAAAGATCCGGGGAAAAACTCTTTTTGATCAAAAAGGGTTTTTCCCCAGGCCCTTTTTCCGAAAAAATTTGTAGTAATGAATGAGGGATGCTGTCAAATCAAATATAGACCGGAAAGGGGTTCCAAATTGAATGGGGATTCCAAAGGGACTCAGTCCCTTTGGCCGCCGGAGGCGTTCTTCTCCGCCGCGCCTTCGCTCGCGCCCTCGCCCTTATCCGGGTGGAATTTGGCGCCGAGGGCGGCCAGGAACATTTCCTTGCTTTCGGCGCGCGAGCTTTCGGGTTTGAAGCCTTTGATGGTGGTGAAAAACGGTTTGAGCGAGTCCATGAAGGCTTTGAAGTCCGGGCCTTGGAAGATTTTGACCAGCAGGTGTCCGCCTTGGCGCAGGTGGCGTTTGGAGAGTTCGAAGGCGCATTCGCACAGTTCCAGCGAGCGCGTCTGGTCGGTGAGTTTGATGCCGGTGGTTTTCGGGGCCATGTCGCTGATGACGAGGTCAAACGGCGATACGGCCGCGAGCAGGCGGGCCAGTTCCGGCCCGGGCGCAAAGGCGTCGTCTTGCACAAAGGTCACGTTTCTGGGAAACTCCGCGCCGGGCGGATTTAAATCCACGGCCACGACCAGGCCGCCCGGGCCGATCCGCTCGGCGGCGAACAGGCTCCAGGAGCCGGGCGAAGCCCCGAGATCGAGGATTTTCGCGCCCGGACGCAGGATTTTCAAGGCCTTGTCGATTTCCTTGAGCTTGTAGACCGACCGGGCGGGATAGTTCTCCCGCTTGGCCTTCTCGAAATAATGATCGCGGTATTTTTTCATGCTGCGGGCAATCAGGTAAGCGCAAACCGCCACATTGGCAAGACCGTACCGGCCATGAACACGCCCGACCCAACTCCCCGGCCGCATCGGATGCGCATCCTGGACGAATCCGGCATGCCGCGCACCCTGCCGGAAGGCCCGCAGACCTTCGCCAGGCTCGGCCAAGGCGCCGGCGTCCTGATCCTGGGCCTGGGGCCGGACCCGGCCGTGGCCAGGATGCTCGCCTCCGGCTGCCGGGACGCAGCCTATGTCGAACACCCGGGCTTTGAGGCCCAGACTCTGCCCGACTGGCGGTTGGCCATTCCCGAGCACTGGCGGCGCGTTACCCCCCAAGACCTGGCGCAACTCGACGTCCACGAGCGCCAGGTCCTGTACTACGAGCCGAACCCGAGGCTTTTTCCCACATTCTGGAATCCGGTCCTGGCCTATTGCAAACGCGCGGCGCTCGGGCCGCGCGAACTTGGGCCGAAAAAACCGGTGGTCATCCTGCCTGGGGACGAGACCACCCTGCTCGCCCACGAACTGGCGGCGACGCTTGAGAGCTTCGGTTTCAAGACGCTGCTTCGCAATGGCGACATCACCGGCGACAAGCTGCGCGCCGAACTCGGCCTGTTCACCCCGGCGCTTTTTTTGTCCATCAACTTCAAAGGGCTCGATGCGCACGGCGAAGTTTTCGCCTCGCTCGCCGAGGCCGGCATCCCGGCGGCCGCGTGGTGCGTGGACAATCCCTACCACCTGCTCTCGGCCCTGAAATCCCCGTTCTGGAAAGAGCTTCCCCTGTTCGTGACCGACGACTGGTTCATCGCGGGCTTGACCGCGCTCGGGGCGCAAAGCGTCCACCACCTGCCCCTGGCGGCGGCCGGCCATTTTTTTGCCGCGGCAGCGCGGCCGGTGCGGTTCGCGCATCTGGAAAACATGGCCATTTTCGTCGGCCGGCCGGGTTTTCCGGACAAGAAGCGGTTTTTTTCCGGCCTGACCGTGCCGGACGGCGCCTTTCACCGCGCCCTGGCCTTGTTGTCGTCGGGCGAACGGGCGGATTTCGGCTGGTGGCTGGAACAGCTCGGCATCACGCAAGCCTGGCCCGGCAGGCAGGTGCGCCAGGCGGGCTTCGCGGCCGAACAGACCGGCCTGGTCTGGCGGGTGATGTGTCTGCGCGAGGCGGCCAGAGGCCTGCCTCTGGCCATTTTCGGCCCCAAGGATTGGCGCGAGCTGTTGCCCGAGGTGGAAAACGTGCTGGCCGAGGTGGACTATTACGGGGCGCTTGGCGCCATCTACCACGACGCGGCCCTGACGCTCAACCTGACCAGCCCCCTGCTCCCGCGCGGCCTGACCCAGCGGCATTTCGACGTCTGGGCCGCCGGCGGCTTTCTTTTGACCGACAAGACGCCCGGCCTGGACCTTTTTCCCGGGGAACTGACCGAACCGGTCACGTTCTCCCGGTCCTCGGACATCGTGGACGTCGCCCGGGCCGCCCAGTCAAGCCAGGCGGCCAAGCGGGAACTGGCGGCCGCCTGGCGCGAGGAGATCGCCGCCAGACACACTTACCGCCACCGGGTGGCGGAGCTGCTCGAAACGCTCGGGGTGGACGCGCCGGACGCGCCCGGGGCGTGAACGCGGATTTTTCTCGCGCGGTCATTGCGGCCACATCATTTTCGCATGCAGCAGCCGCAGGATTTCCACCCGCCGGCTCACGATGCGATACACGCAAATATACGGCGTTCCGGGAACGACCAGCTCTCTTGTGTCCTTGACCGCGCCTTGGCGTCCGATTTTCGGAAACTGATCGAGAGCGGCGCAGGCGACTTTTATCGTTATCGCCGCATTCTTCGCGGCCTCGGGGTTTTCTCGGGCGATATATGTAAGCTGCGCCCTCAAATCGTTTGCCGCCAGGACGGTCCAGGCCGGCATGGCTAGGCGCCGAAATCGGCAAAGACCGCATCGATTGCGCCGGGAGCGGCGAATTGCCCCGCTTCCGCTGCCTGAATGCCCTCCCGGACCTTGGCGAGATACCATTCGTGGTAGTCGATGAAATCCTCGATCGCTTTGTTGAGCGCCCAATTGCGGCTTCTGCCCATCTGCTTCGCCACGCTGTCCAGGCGGGCCAGGGTTTCCTCGTCCGTGCGGATCGTGCTGGCGACGGTCATTGCGGCTTCCTCCCTCAAAACGATAGCATCACGATATCACCATGACATCATCGTGGCAACAAAAAATTCCTCGGACCGCGAGCGCCGGGCGCAAAAGCAGAGGGAAGCCCGTTTCCGTCCCTCCCCCTGCCTGAATGCGCTCCCATCGCGGCGAGCGGATTATTGCGGAAATCTCTTTTCCCGGTATTCCACGGAGCGCCGCCTATTTTTTCATCGGCAGCGGTTGCCACATGGCTAGGGCGGCGCCGGTCGGGTCGACAAACACGCTAAACGAGCCGACGCCGGGTACTTCGCTCACTTCCTTGACGATCGTGGCGCCCAGGGACTTGGCCTTGGCGGTCGAGGCGGCGACGTCGTCGACCTGCACGTAGGCGATCCAATGCGAGGGCATGTCCGGCATGGGGATCTGCATCATGCCGCCGCCGGTTCCTTCCCCGACGTTGATCATGGTGTACGCCATGCCAGGATGGTCTTCGAGTTCCCAGGCAAAGAGTTCCGAGTAGAATTGCTTGGCCTTGGGGACGTCGTTCGTGAGCAGTTCGACATGCACGAAGGGATTGGGCATCGGAGGCTCCTGCGCTTGAGGGTTGTTTCTGGTCGCCGGGCGCGACAGTCGCGGCCCGGACGCGGATGGTCCAGCTTTCAAGGTAGCACGCCGCGCGCGGCGAAACAACGGGGGAAAGAAAAAATAATCGCTGGAGGGAACTGCAAAATAGAGGTTTTTAACGCTTCCGGCGGCCAAAGGACGCAGCCCTTTTGGAATCCCGCCTCATTTTCATGAGTTGCTCGGTCGTGTTGCGAGTCTGGCATGGCGGCAAATGAATGCTGCAAAAGGCTCCGGACCCACTGTTTTTGGGACTGCCCTTTCTTTATCACTAAAATTTTTTAGGAAAAGGGGTCTGGGGAAAAACCCTTTTTTATAAAAAAGGGTTTTTCCCCAGTCTTCATTTCCGTCTTCCGGCCCGCCCGGCTCAGCGCGGCAGGGCGCGTTCCTTGGGTTTGGTCTGGTCCATGATTTCCACGCCTTTTGGGGGCGTGAAGTCGAAGTCGTTTTTGGGGAGTTGGGCGTTGATTTTGATGTCGGACAGGCGCAGGTCGTTGGTGTTGCCGTAGAAATCGCGCAGGACGATGCGGCGCAGCAGGAAGGTTTTGGCGTCCACCCAGGCCTGGGCCAGGACCAGCCCGGGTTCGGCCTCCTTGGGGATCAGGCGCAGGGCGACCAGGCCTTGGTCCTTGGCGGCCTGGTCTTTTTCCTCGGAAACCAGGAAATCCTCCGTCAGATTGGCCTTGCCGCTTAGGAATTTGAGCATGGTCTTGGAATTGAGGATTTCTTCGAGGGGGTATTCGTAGGCGGTCTTTTCGTCCTCAAAGTAGTCCCAGACGACCTCGCGGCCCACGATCAGGAGTTCCTTTTCCGGGGTGACGGTCTGCCAGCGGATAAGCCCGGGCTGGCTGAAGGCGATCGTGCCCGCGCGCAGCTCGTGATCCTTGCTGGCGGCGTTGACCAGCTCCTGATTGAATGCGGCCGTAAACGAGCCGATGGACTGGTATTGCTTCTGGATCTTTCCGGCGATCTCGGGGCCGGCCCAGGCGATCGCGGCCGTCGCGGCCAGCAGCGCAAAAACAATCAAGTACAGCTTGAATAATTTCATGTCGAACCTGCTTCACGGCATGTTGGAATCAAATTCAAGGAGACAGGCGAAGAAAAAGCCAGAACCACTGGTTTTTCCCCGGGGGGCTGCCGCCCCCGGCCCCCGCTTATCGGAGTTCCCCGCTCAATCTCTCCTGATGACGCTTCTTGGTTTGGCGCCGTCGGCGGCGCCGAGGATGCCGTCGCGCTCCATTTGTTCGATGTAGCGCGCGGCGCGGTTAAAGCCGATACGGAAGCGGCGCTGGATGAGCGAGATCGAGGCCTTGCCCTGTTCGAGCACGAATTCCAGGGCCTGGTCGTAGACCGGGTCGCCCTCGATGTCGCCTGGGTCGTCGCCGTTGCCGGTTTCGAGGCCGAGCGGGGCTTCGTCTTTTTTCCATTGGCTGAAATCGAGTTCGAACCGGGGCTGGGCCTGGTCTTTCCAGAAATCGACGACCTGGCTGATGTCCTCGTCGGTGACGTAGGCGGCGTGCATGCGCACCATGCGGCCGCCCGAGGGCTTAAAGAGCATGTCGCCGCGGCCGAGCAGTTTTTCCGCGCCCCCGGTGTCGAGGATGGTGCGCGAATCGTGTTTGCTGGTGACCTGAAAGGCGACGCGGGTGGGGAAGTTGGCCTTGATCAGTCCGGTGACCACGTCCACGCTCGGGCGCTGGGTGGCCAGGATCATGTGGATGCCTGCGGCGCGGGCGAGTTGGGCCAGGCGCACGATGCACAGTTCGACTTCCTTGGAGGCGGTCATCATGAGATCGGCCAGTTCGTCGATGACGATGACCAGGTACGGCATGGGTTCGACGCCGGCGAACTCTTCGGCCTGCTCGCCATCGAGTTTGGCCAATTTTTCGTTGTAGCCGGCGATGTTGCGCACGGCCATTCGCTCCATGGCTTCGTAGCGCTTGTCCATCTCGTGCACGGCCCATTCGAGCGCGGTCTTGGCCACGACGGTGTCCGTGACCACCGGATGCACCAGATGGGGCAGGCCGGCGTAGGTGGACAGCTCGATGCGCTTGGGGTCGATGAGCAACAGCTTGACCATGTCGGGCGTGGCTTTGAACAAAAAGGAGAGCAGAAAGTCGTTGAGTCCCACGGACTTGCCCGCCCCGGTCGCGCCGGCCACGAGCAGGTGGGGCATCTTGGCCAGGTCGGCTACCTGGGGACGGCCCTGGATATCCTTGCCGATGACGATGGTCAGAGGCGAGGCGGAGGCGGAGAAGGCCTGCGACTCCATGATCTCGCGCAGGTAGACGGTTTCGCGGACGTCGTTGGGAATTTCCACGCCCACGGTGTCTTTGCCCGGAATGGGGGCCTCGATGCGCACGGACGTGGCCTTGAGCGCCAGGGCCAGGTCGTCGGAAAGCCCGGAGATGCGGCTGATCTTGATGCCGGGAGCGGGCTTGTATTCGAACATGGTGACCACGGGGCCGGGCACGATCTGGCGCAGTTCGCCTTCGATGCCGAAATCTCCCAGGCAGGCCACCAGCTTGGCGGCTTTATCCTTGAGCGCCTCCTCGGACACGGCGGTCTTGGCGACCGGCGCCGGAGTGAGCATGGAGACTTGCGGCAATTGCGGCGAGTGCGGCCGGGCGGCGGGCTGGGCCTGGGGTCTGGGCGTTTTGGGGACGCTGCGCACGACCATTTCCGGGGACGGATCGTCCGGGGCGGCCGGACTTGCGGGCGATCCCGGGCCGGTGATTCTTTTCAAGAGGCCGTCGACAACCTCGGGCGACGGGCCTTCGCGCGGCTCGTCGCTTAACCGGAAAAATTCGATTTTTTTGATGCGCTTGATGATGCGCTCGCGGTGCTTGAGCCAGAAATCCTTGACCAGGCCGTGGGCGCGCTTGCTGATGGAGTCCCAGGTCACCCCGGCCACCAACTGGATTCCGGCGGCCAGGATCGCCAGCCACAACAAAAACGCGCCGGCATCGCCCAACAGGTCGGCGCCGACGCTCACGAAATAGTTGCCGAACACCCCGCCGCCGGACAGCCGGGGGATGAATTTCCAATCCGCCGGGGAGGTTCCGCTTTTGCCGGGAATCTGGGAGATGACTTGGCCGAAGGCGAAAAAGCCCTGCCCCCACTGGGTCGACGTGACCGTGAGCACGGCAAAGGCGAGCAGCCAATACCCGGCCAAGCGCGAAGCGGACAGGCGGGCGATGGTGAACAGTCGTCCCAGGCCGAAATAGCCCAGCCACAGGGATACGAAAAAGGAGCACAGGCCGAAAAAATCGACCAGGATGCCTGCGGTGTAGGCCCCAAGCCGGCCGGCGGCGTTGTGCACAACCTGATTGCCGACGGCGTGATTGAACGTCGGATCGCGGGGATCGTACGACGTCAGGGCCAACATCAGGTAGACCGCCGCGAACAGCAGTCCCGCGCCGAATAGCTCTCTGACGATCTTGCGCTCGTCCGTATGCGGCTCCTTGCCGGGTGTGGTCCCGTGGGACGCCAAACCGGCTACGGTCTCACAGGTGCTGTCCCAAGTGACGCCAAATCGTTGCGCCAATCACAAAACCAGTAAAAAATTTTTAAGGAAAGGGGTTTTCCCCCGATTCCTCTCCCCTTCCCTATTCCCTGCCGATGTATTCGCCGGTGCGGGTGTCCACTTTGATTTTATCGCCGGTGTTGATGAAGAGCGGCACGTTGACGTTGACTCCGGATTCGATCTTGGCCGGTTTGGTCGCGCCGCTGACCGTGTCGCCCCGGACGCCCGGTTCGGTTTCGACCACTTCCATGACCACCGAGGCGGGCAGGTCGGCGTCGATGGGCGTTCCCTTGTACAGGAGCATTTTGAGTTCCTGGCCGTCCTTGAGGAACGAGCCCTTGTCGCCCATCTGGCTAAAACCCACGTGGGTCTGTTCGTAGGTGGTCATGTCCATGAACACGAAGCCTTCGGCCTCGCGGTACAGGAACTGCATTTCCCGAGTTTCCATGTCCGGCTTGTCCACTTTTTCGCCGGAACGGAAGGTGTTCTCCACCACCCGGCCGTTCAATATGTTCTTGAGCTTGGTGCGTATGAAGGCGCCGCCCTTGCCCGGTTTGACGTGCTGGAACTCGACTATTTCGTAGGGAATCCCGTCCATCTCGATCTTGAGCCCGCGCCTGAAATCCGTGGTCGATAACATCCTCGCTCCTTACGGTGTTTTCCATCGCCGCCACAGGGCGGCCACGGCCAGGGCGTAGCTCGAAAGTCCGAAACCGGCGATCACGCCCAGGCAATTTTTCCCGAGATGACTTTTCTGGCGCACCGGGTCTTCGGTTCGCGCCCAGATATTGCTCAAATGCACTTCGACGCAGGCGATCCCGATCCAGGCCAAGGCGTCGGCCAAGGCCAGGCTGGTGTGGGTGTAAGCCCCGGCGTTGATCACGATGCCGTCGGCCGACTCGCGCCAGGCCCGCTCCAGCCTGTCGATGAGCGCGCCCTCGCTGTTGGATTGAAAAAAATCCAGTTCGACCTCTTCGGACGCCTGTCCGAGCATCTGCCGCAGGAGCAGCGGCAGGTCGTCGAGCGTCTGCGAGCCGTAGATTTCCGGCTGGCGCACGCCCAGATGCCCGAGATTGGGGCCGTTGACAACTACAATGCGGCACTTCGCGTTCATGTCCCCTCCCCTGGGCTGTGCGGATCGGCGGATTCATAGCCAAAATCGCCGCATCTCACAAGGACGTCCCGCAAGGCTTTCCGGGGACGCGGCCGTTTCGCGCCGCCGGGATGCGCTGTACAACGCATCATGGCGATTCACAATACGATGAGGGGCGCCCCGGCCGGCGCTTGAAGCCTGGCGCAAATTCATTTATGCCCTGCCCGGACGCGCCATTCCGACGCGGCTACGGACCCGGTCCGGCCGCCGGAGCCCGGTTTCCCCGCACTCCCCAAACTCCCCGCGTCCGGGACGGCAGCATGTTCTTCGTCAATCTCGCCTTGCGGGCGCTGCACCGCGAGCCCTCGCGCCTGGACAGCTTTGCGGACAAGCGGCTCAACCCGGAACTGGGCATGGACCCGCTCATGCTCGACAGCCTGCCTCCGGCCTGGCACCGGGAAACGGCCGGGCGCATCGCGGACGCGGGCCTGGCCTGTTCGGTCCATTTGCCCTTTTTCGATCTGCAGCCCGGCAGCGTCGACCCGCTCGTCCTGGCCGCCGCCCGGACCAGGCTGCGCCAAGCCGTGGACACGGCCGCCATCTACCAGCCGCGCCACCTCATCGCCCACGCGGCCTACGACCGGTTTTTGTACATCCATTCCTACCAGGATTGGCGCGACCGGGCGGCGCGTTCTTTCGCTCTGGCTCTGGAAGGCTGGCCGGAGCATCCGCCCCTGTTCCTGGAAAACACCCACGAAACAAATCCCGTCCACGTGGCCGGACTGGCCGACGCCTTGGCCGAGCTCTCGCCCGGACCGGTGCGCACCGGCATCTGTTTCGACCTCGGACACTGGTTCAGCTTCGGGCAAGGCTGCGTAAAAAAACACCTGGCCGAGTGGTTCGACGTTTTCGCGCCGCATCTCGGACACCTGCACCTGCACGACAACGACGGCGCCTTCGACCAGCACCTGGGGCTTGGACGCGGGGGAATCCCCTGGGAGGCCGTGTTCGGGGAACTCGCTAGGCGCTCGCTGACCCCGACCGTGACCTTTGAACCACATACCCCGGAAGATATCGAGCACACCCTGGAATTCGCCGCCGAACACCCGGACTGGTTCGCCCGGCTGGGGGCAGAGGCAACGGGCGCATAAACCCGCAAACCCGGGGCGGGCCGCCTGGTTGTCTTTTCGAAGAGTAAAAAATCCCCCCGGGATGCGATCCGGACTTACTATGAACCATCGATTTTTTCATCTGCCCCGTCATCCCGGCCGCCCGGTCCGGCGCCTGCTTCGCCGCCTGGTCTTCTGGGGCGCCGCGGTGACGGTCGCGCTGGCCGCCATCGTGTTCGCCCAGACCAGCGCCGCGGGAAACCGGTTCTTCGTCGGCATCGTCCAGGCTCGGCCCTGGCTCGCGTTCGTCGTCACGCCGGGAGTTTTCGCCGGTGTGGTCTGGCTGACCCGCCGGGTGTTTCCCGGGGCCGAGGGCAGCGGCATTCCCCAGACCATCGCCGCCCTCAAGATTCCCGAATTGGCCGGCAGGCGAAGCGTTTTGTCCCTGCGTATCGCGCTTGGCAAGATCTTGCTGACGAGCCTGGCCTTGTGCGGCGGCGCCTCGGCCGGCCGCGAGGGGCCCACGGTGCAGATCGGCGCGGCGATCATGCACAGCCTCGGCCGCTTCATCCGCTTGCCGAGCCGGGACATGGAGCGCGCGCTCATCCTGGCCGGAGGCGCGGCGGGCATCTCCGCCGCCTTCAACACGCCGCTGGCCGGCATCGTGTTCGCCATCGAGGAATTGTCGCGCTCCTTCGAGGAACGCACGAGCGGGACCGTGCTGACCGCCGTGATCGTCGCCGGGTTCACCTCGATGGCGATTCTGGGCAATTACACCTATTTCGGCCGCACCGGCGTGGTGTTGAGCCTCTCGGAGGCGTGGCGGCCGGCGCTTGCCTGCGGCCTGGGCGGGGGATTGTGCGGCGGGCTGTTCGCCCGGCTTCTCATCGCGCTGCCTGGCGGACTTCCCGGCCGCCTCGGCGCGCTGGCCCGGAACCGTCCCGTATGGTTCGCCGCGTTGTGCGGATTGTGCCTGGCCTCGCTCGGCCTGCTCTCCGACGCGACGGTGTACGGCGCCGGTTACGAGCAGGCCCGGGGACTGCTCGAAGGCGGCAGCCTGCCGGGAACCTTCTGGCTGATGAAGCTCTGCGCGACTGTCGTTTCGTATGTCAGCGGCATCCCGGGAGGCATTTTCGCCCCCTCGCTGGCGGTCGGCGCCGGTCTGGGCGCGAGCTTGTCGCCCTTGATTCCCCAGGCGCCGGTCGAGGCGCTGGTCATTCTCGGCATGGCCGGCTATTTTGCGGCCGTGGTGCAGGCCCCGCTCACGGCGGTCATCATCGTCGTGGAGATGACCAGCGACCAGAGCTTCACCATACCGCTCATGACCGTCGCGTTCATCGCTTTTGCGGTGTCGCGGCTGGTTTGTCCGCAACCGCTCTACAGCGCCTTGGCGAAAGCATTCCTGGACCGGTCGGTGCGCCGCTTGCCGCGTCCGGAGCCCAAAACGCAATAAGCGCAAATCCCCGGCCGCCCGGTCCGCAATGCGTTCCAGCCGGAGCCCCGCCTGAAAACGCGTCCCGAAAGCGCTTGCCGGTTACGCCCGCCGCTAGGCCGTCTCCGGCAGCCCGGCCGCAACGGCCCACTCCCCTGTCCAGTCCGGCGGCCAGGCCAGGATCAGGTCGGGCAGGGTCACGCGCCAGGCGTGGAGCATGATGGCCCCGGGCGGGCCGCCGTATTTGCGGTCGCCGATCAGGGGATGGCCGCGCGCGGCGAGCTGGGCGCGGATCTGGTGGGTGCGGCCGGTGAGGATGCGCAGCCGCAGCAGGGACGCGCCGTCGCCGGCGCGCAGGACGTACGCCTCGGTCAACGCCTGCTTGCCAGAACCGGTCTGCATGCGCTCCAGACCGGGCGGGCCTTTTTTTTCCAGGTTGTCCTCAAGCAGCGTGAAACGGCCCGGATCGCCCGGGAAGCGGCCGGCGACCCAGGCGAGGTATTCCTTGCCGACGCGATGATCCCGGAACAGCTGGTGGAGTTCGCGCAATTTTTCAAACGTCTTGGCGATCAAAAGAATGCCCGTGGTGTCGCGGTCGAGCCGGTGGGCCGGAGTCGGGGCGAAGCTCGCGCCGGGGCAGGCGGCCTCAAGCCTGGTCTGGACGGAATCGGACCAGCCCGAACCCGGATGCACGGGCAGCCCGGAGGGCTTGTTTACGGCCGTGAGCGCGTCGTCTTCGTAGATCACGGGAAAGGGCGGCGCCGGGCCGGCCGTCCGGACCGGCATGGCGCGCAGCTCGCACGGCGGCAGGCGCACGCTCTGGCCTGCGGCCACGCGCACAAACGGCCTGGTGCGGCCGCCGTCGAGACGGACCTGTCCGGTCCTGATCCAGCGCATCACGGCCGATTGCGGCACGGTTTCGCCGAGCCTGCGATTGATGAAGGCGACGATCTTCTGGCCGGCTTCTTCAGGGGTGACGGTGATGTTTCTGACTTCGCGCGCCATGACAATTTTGTTTCGCTGGTTGTAACAGTTACAAATATGTAACGCGCGCTCCTCGCCGTGACACGCGCAAATCGACCGGCCTCGACCGGGGCCTCGATACGGAGGAAATTGCAAAGCAGATATTGTTGTAAAGCCGGAGGCGTTAAAAAACCACAAAAAAAACGGCAGGGAAGCCGCGTCCCTCGACGGACTTCCCGGCCGGCTAGTGGAAGACGCCTTTGTGGCTGACGGTCCAATGCTCTTTCGGGATGGGCAGGCAGTAAGCGCCGTCGCCGAGTTCGGAGCATAGGAGCAGGCCGCCGGTCTTTTCGTTCCAGAAAAGCTTTTCGGCGAACAGCTGGATGATGTCGGCCGTGCTCATGCCGCCGAGCCTGTCGCCGGGCATGAACCGGGCCAGGATATCGACGGCCGCGTGCTTGATGGCCGCCACGGCCTCGATGGAGATGGAAACGTCTTCGGTGGCGATTTCGTGGAGGCGTTCGGCCTCGGCGACATGGTGTTCGGACAGGGTCTGCTTGAGTTCATCGGCGGACAGCGACATAACGCCCTCCTTGATTTGCCGTTGACGCACGTTTTCCGGGTATCAAGCAAAATAGGCGCCAAGCGCGGGAAGCGGAGTATCCCCATGGCCGTCCGCGTCCAGGGGGAGTCTGCCGGGCAATATTGTCCGATGTCCTTTTTTTGTCTAGAATGGCCCAATGACGTCTCACACTCCGCCCGTGCGCACCGTTTTGATCGTCCGCATGCGCGGCAACGAACGGGCCAAGGCTCTGGCCCTGGAGATCGAGCCCTGGCTCGCCGCCCGCAAGATCGACAGTCTGACCGTCGACGCCTCGGATCTGCCGCTTCCGGGAGAAAAGGCCAAGGAGACGGTCGAGGCTTTTTTGGAGCGCACGGACCTGACCCTGGCGCTCGGCGGCGACGGCACCATGCTCAACGTCGCCAACCGCCTGTGCTGCCGCAAAATCGTCCTGCTCGGCGTAAACTGCGGCAAGGTCGGCTTCCTGGCCGAATGCGACGCCCAGGATTGGCCGGCCGCGCTGGAGTCGATCGTACGCGGCGGGGTCAAGGTCAAACCCCGCATTCGCCTGTCGGTGCATGTCGTGCGCGGCGGCGAAGACGTTTTCACCTGCCGCGTGGCCAACGACGCCGTGATCTCGCGGGGCGCCCTGGCCAGGCTGGTCAATCTGCGCCTGATGCGCGGCGGCGAACTGATCACCGAACTGCGAGCCGACGGCGTGGCCGTGTCCACGCCTTCGGGCTCGACCGCGTACTGCGTTTCGGCCGGCGGCCCGCTCATCCATCCTTCGCTCGACGTCATGTGCGTCACCCCGATCTGTCCCTTTTTAAGCCACGTCAAACCGCTGGTTCTACCCTGCGACCAGGACGTGTCCATCATGGCCGACAAAGGCGAGACCTACCTCACCTGCGACGGCCAGACCTTGACGCCGCTTGAGCCGCTCGACGTGGTGCGCATTCACAAGTCGCGAGAAGATCTGCTCCTGGCCAGCCCGGGCGCGGCCGGTTTTTTTGAACGCATCAGGAAAAAGGGGATCTACTTCAGGCCATGAGCATGCACAGCACCCCCAGCTTCACCTCGGTCACCGATCTCGCCTACGGCCGCGACCCCGAACTCGACGCTTGGCTTTTGCATTTCATGACCGAGAACAACATCGAGTACACGGTCGATCCGGTCAACAACGCTTCGCCCGAAATGCTGCGCTTCATGGTGGCGCTCGGACCGGACCGGATCTACACGCCGTGCAGCGACGAAATGCTGCGCTACCTGCTGGACAAGAATCTCGAATCCCCACTGCTCGACGATTACAACACCCGCTGGAACACCGTGCGCTCGCTCATCGACCGCTTCGTCACCGGCAGCTTCGCCAAGAAAAAAATCATGTCGCTGTGCGAGTATAAGATCAAGCAGGCCATGGCTTCGCCGGTGCTGATCCCCTCGCGCCTGATGAAGCGCCTGAACACCATCTTCCTGACCCAGTCCGGACTCGACGACCCGCACCGGGAACGCAAGCGCGTGTTCAACCGGCGCGCCGGCGAGTTCATCGCCGACCCCTTTTTCGACCGCGCCCTCAACTACTGCATCCCGGAAAACCTCAATTGCCGCTCCATGCGCGAAATGCGCTTCGAACTCGATTCGCTGGAACTGCGCCGCCTGCTGTGCATGTCCACCTGGAGCGAGATCTGGGAGCGCGACGCCTACCGGCCGACCGCCGACGAGATGGAGCGCAAGCTCGACCGCGCCCACGGCGATTTCAACAAACTGCGCGAGATGATCGACCCAAGGGCGGCGGGCAGGCTGCGCATCCTTTATCTGGCCGACGCCTCCGGCGGCGTGCTTTTTGACCTGCTGGCGGTCAGGACGCTTTTGCGTCTCGGACACCGGGTGGTCATGAGCCTCAAGGAAGGCTTCTACTTCGACGCGCCCACGGTCTGGGACGCGGACTCCGATCCCGTGCTCGCCAAGGCATTGGAAGGGTCCTATTTTCTCTCCGACAACCGGGCCAGCAAGAACGAACTGCTCAAGGTCATGCGCGAAAATCCGTTCGTGATCATCTCCGACGGCACCCGCGAACGGCTCAACCTGCACCGCGTCAGCGTCACCTTCGCCCGGGCCTGGAAGGAAGCCGACCTGGTCCTCGCCAAAGGTCCGCTCAACTACCGCCGCCTGATGCTCACCTCGCACAAGTTCACCCGCGACGTGATCTGCTTCTATCGCGGCCGGTTCGACGACCTGCACCTGGCCTTCAAGCCCAAGGCCGAAGGCGTGCGCAAATTCACCGAGGCCGAGATCCTGGGCAAGGCCGAGACGATCGTCGCCCAGATGCGCGAGGCCCGCGCCGCCGGACGCAACGTCATGTTCTATTCCGCCATCATCGGCTCGATCCCGCACCAGACCGATATGGCCATCAAGATTCTCAACGGCTTCATCAAATACCTGCGAGAAATCATGCCCGGCACGTTCATCGTCAATCCGGCCGAACACTTCGAGGAAGGACTCGACGGCGACGACCTGATGTATATGTGGGAAAAGGTGCAACGCAGCGGACAAATCGACGTCTGGCGGTTCCAGACCCACTACGACATCGAAAAGAGCTTCGAACTCATGGGCGAAAAAATGACCGCCATCTGGGCCGGAAAAGACTCCACCTACTCCACCGGCTGCACCAAGGAAATGCACATCGCGCTGAGCGTCCAGGCCAAACAGCCGGAATTGCAAATCATCGGACCCAACCCGGAGAAATTCTTCCGGCGCAGAGAATACGGGATCGGCAAATTTTTCGACGCCGGGATAGAGTAGGAAAGGAGCAGACAGGAGAAAATCGGGAGGAGCTCCCCCACTCCCCGGATTGCCGTATTCAGAAAACCGAACGCCGGGCCGCGTACAACCCGTGGACGCGTCCGCAACCGCAAAATATCTCCCCTGCCCCCCTTTTACAAACGCAAACCCGTCCGGGCGCGCAACACGCCCGGACGGGTCAAAGTTTTTGAAAGGGGTCCGGGGGAAACTTTTTTCAAAAAGTTTCCCCCGGTCTTCTCTTTTCTTACGCCGTTTTGGCCACCGGTTTGACGACCGTTCCGGAGCGCAGGCAGCGGGTGCAGACGGTGATGGTTTTGACTTCGCCTGAGGGCATCTGACAGCGCACGTTGCACAGGTTCGGTTCGAAGCGGCGCTTGGACTTGTTGTTGGCGTGGCTGACGTTATTGCCGGATTGCGGACGTTTGCCGCATTTTTCGCAGACTTTGCTCATGGCCGTATGCTCCTTGGGCGCCGCTGGCGGCGTCAAAACGATCTTGGGGTTCAACGGAAAGAGGGGCTGTTAGCCGAACTCTTTGAAAAAGGCAAGAGCTTGTTCTTGACACGGCAGAACTTTTTCATATACGAACTGCGGCGTGCCGGAGGTTTTCCCGTCGCGCGGCGGCGCCGGCGGTGCTTTGCGGCGCGCGTTCCGGGGTTGTCCCGGGTTTTTTCGTATCGACGCCGGCGCGCTGCGGCCGGAAGCGGACAACCATGTCGCGGGTCATGCTCAACGTCACCGATATCCCGGCCGAGGGCCGGGAATTTGTTTTCGAGGACCCTGGTGTCTGGACCGCGGCCTGGAAGGAATTCAGCCTGCCGTACACCATGCGCGAGCCGCTGCGGGCGGAATTGCGCATCGTGCCGGAGAAGGACGGATTTTTGGTCCGGGGGCGGATCGACGGGGTCGTCGCGGTCCCTTGTTCGCGTTGCGCCGAGGACGCCTTGGTGCGCATCGCCGCGCGTTTCGACGACTTCGAGGACAAGCCGGGGGAGCAGGCCGATCCGCTCGACGGCGGCCATCTCGCCGCCCGCGGCAAGACATTGGAACTCGACGCCGGCGGGCTTTTGTGGGAACATTTCGAGCTGGCCATGCCGGTCAAGCCGTTATGCGCCCCGGATTGCGCCGGACTGTGCCCGGTCTGCGGCGGCAATCAAAACGTCGCGGGCTGCGCCTGCAAGTCCAAGACAGGCGATCCCAGGCTGGCGATACTCAGCAATCTCAAAATCGAAAGGAAGAAATAGCCATGGCCGTACCCAAGAAAAAAATCTCCAAATCCCGCAAGGGGATGCGTCGTTCCCACGACCATGTCGCCGTGCCCACGGTGATTTTGTGCTCTTGCGGCGAACCCGCCCTGCCCCACCGCATCTGTCCGAGCTGCGGGACCTACAAAGGCCGCCAGATGGTCGCCAAGGAAAATGGCGAAAATTAGACCCTGCGTGGCGGTCGACGCCATGGGAGGGGATTTCGGCCCGGATGTGGTCGTTCCCGGGGCCGTGGCCGCCGCCCGGGGCAGAAAGATCGACCTGATCCTGGTCGGCGTCGAGTCGCGCATCAACGCCGCGCTCGGCAAGCTCGACGTGCGCGGCGTGGGCATCAAGATCGCCCCGGCCACCGAGATCGCGGGCATGGACGAGAAGCCCACCGAGACCATGCGCCGCAAGAAGGACACCTCCATCCAGGTGTGCTCCAAGCTGGTCCGCGACGGCCTGGCCGACGGGCTGGTCAGCGCCGGCAACTCGGGCACCACACTGGCCTGCGGCATGTTCATCATCGGCCGCATCCCCGGGGTCGAACGCCCGGCCCTGGCCGCCTTCCTGCCCACGGAAAAACGCCCGATCGTGCTCATCGACGTGGGCGCCAACGTGGACTGCAAGCCGCTGCATCTGATGCAGTTCGGCATCATGGCCGACGTGCTCGCCCGCGACCTGCTGGGCTTTTCCAATCCCCGCGTGGGACTGATGTCCATCGGCGAGGAGGAAGGCAAAGGCAATCTCCAGGTCATCGAGGCCTTTGAACTGTTCCGCATGAGTTCGCTCAATTTCGTGGGCAACGTCGAGGGCCGCGACCTGTTTACCGGCGACGTCGACGTGGTGGTCTGCGACGGATTCGTGGGCAACGTCGCTCTGAAACTCGCCGAAGGCCTGGGCTCCTCGCTCGGCCGCATCCTGCGCGGAGAACTCAAGCGCGGATTCTTCGCCAAGATCGGCACGATCCTGGCCCTGGCCGCGCTCAAACGCTTCTCACGGCTGATGGACTACGCCGAATACGGCGGCGCGCCGCTGATCGGACTCAAGGGCATCGCCATCGTCTGCCACGGGAAATCCAACGCCAAGGCCATCGCCAACGCCGTGGACATGGCCGCCACCTTCGTGACCAAAAAGGCCAACGACCACCTGGAAGAAAATTTGGCCGTCAACAAGGATTTCACTCTTTTCGCCCACAAGCGTTCCGATCAGCCTTAACCTTATTTCCCTCCGGAAGCCCCATGCCATCACCCTACATCATCGCCGGATTCGGCTATTACGTTCCGGAACGCGTCGTCACCAACGCGGAAATGGAAACCCTCGTCGAGACCAGCGACGAATGGATCACCACCCGCACGGGCATCAAGGAACGCCGTTTCGCCGCCCCGGGCCAGGCCACGAGCGACCTCGCCCTGGAAGCGGCCAAGGCCGCCCTGGCCGACGCCGGAATAAACGCCGGCGAACTGACCCATATCGTGCTCGCCACCCTGACGCCCGATTGCTACTGCCCGAACGCGGCCGTGATCGTCTCCGAAAAGCTGGGCGTGAGCGAAAAAGTCTGCCTGGACGTCAACGCCGCCTGTTCGGGTTTTTTGTACGCCCTGGAAGTCACCCGGGGCCTGCTCGCCCTGCATCCGGACGCCGTCGTCCTGACCGTGGCCGTCGAAGTGCTCACCTCGCGCACCAATTTCGACGACCGGACCACCTGCGTACTCTTCGGCGACGGGGCCGGGGCGGTCGTCATGCGCAACCAAAAAAACATCGCCGCCAAAGCCTCGATCCGCGACATCGCCCTGTCCTCCAACGGCGCCCTGTGGAATCTCCTGACCGTCAAGGGCGGCGGCTCGGCATTCCCCCTGCGCCGGGGAGAACAGGCCGGCGACGAATTCTTCATCCAGATGGCCGGACGCGAAGTCTACAAACACGCCGTGCGCTACATGGAAACCATCTGCCGCGACCTGCTGGCGAAAAACAACCTCACGCCCGACGACATCAACCTCTTCATCCCCCATCAGGCCAACCTGCGCATCATCGAAGGCCTGGGCAAACGACTCGAAATCTCCATGGACAAGGTCTTCGTCAACGTGCAAAAATACGGCAACACCTCGGCGGCTTCGATCCCCATCGCCCTGACAGAAGCCTACCAATCCGGCGCGATACGACCGGGACACCGCGTCCTGCTCACCTCCTTCGGCGGCGGCTTCACCTGGGGCGCGGTGTTGCTGGAATTTTAGGGAAGAAGAGGAATCTGGGGGGAAAACCCCTTTTGCAGCGGGAAGACGCTTCGAATCCCCAAAAACTTTATTTATTTAGGGGCTGTCCTAGCTAACAAGCGACGATCCACATTTTTCGCAATGTTATTAGACTGTTGAAGTGGATTCTTTGTTTGTCTTCAAGCGGGGGCCGGGGGCCGCAGGCCCCCTGGGAAAAAAAGAGTGGTTTTGGTTTTCTGCTTTCTAGCCTGAACGCGGCAGCTCTTTGAAGAGGAAAGCCAGAACCACTGGTTTTTTCCCAGGGGGCTTCGCCCCCGGCCCCCATGAAAGCGGAAAGCGAATTCCTTAGCTAGGACAGCCCCTTTATTTATTGCAGACTATCACTGCGCCCCTCCCGGCGGGATCTGGGGCGGAGCCCCGGTCTGATTGCCCCTCCGGAGTGTTTGAAATTCGCGGCGGATTGGTATAGGAACGTTTTTTCAGGACGCACCGTCCCCAGGGGAGTTTTATTTTCATGACCTCGACCCAGCGGATTGCTTTGGTCACCGGCGGTTCCCGGGGTATCGGCGCGGCCTGCGCCAAGCGATTGGCCGCCGACGGGTTTTCGGTGTATTTGACGTACGTGAGCAGGCCCGAAGCAGCCCAGGCGGTGTGCGAGGCCATCGCCGCCGGGGGCGGGACGGCCAGGGCCTTCGCCCTGGACACCGCCGACCGCGATGCGGTAGCGGCGTTCTTTGGAAGCGAGATCAAGGACCAGGGCGTTTTGCAGGTGCTGGTGAACAACGCCGGCGTCACCCGGGACGGCCTGATCATGCGCATGAAGGACGAGGACTGGGACGCTGTCATCGGCGTGAATTTGAGCGGCGCTTTCGCCTGCCTGCGCGAGGCCGCGAAGATCATGCTCAAGCAGCGAAGCGGCCGGATCGTCAACATTACTTCGGTGGTCGGCATGACCGGCAACGCGGGCCAGGCCAATTACGCCAGCGCCAAGGCCGGCCTGATCGGCCTGACCAAGGCCGCCGCCCTGGAGCTCGCTTCGCGCGGGGTGACGGTCAACGCCGTGGCCCCGGGGTTCATCGAGACGGACATGACCGCCTCCTTGCCCGAGAAGGTGCGCGAGGAGCTGCTCGGTCGCATTCCGCTCAAACGCCTGGGCCAGGCCGAGGACGTCGCCGCAGCGGTGTCGTACCTGGCGTCCGACCAGGCGGCTTACGTGACCGGACAGGTGTTGTCGGTCAACGGCGGCATGTACATGTAGTTTTCTGAAGTTTAACTTTCAATATACCATTGCCGGAGGAAGAACATGTCGTCCACTGCGGAAAAAGTGAAGGAAATCATTGTCGACCAGCTCGGCGTCGCTGCCGGAGACGTCAAGCCCGAAGCCTCGTTCGTCGAGGACCTGGGCGCGGATTCGCTCGATCTGACCGAGCTGATCATGGCCATGGAAGAGGCCTTCGGCGTCGAGATCGCCGACGAGGACGCCCAGAAAATCCTCAAAGTCCAGGACGCCTACGATTATATCGAGAATCACAAGAAATAGCCGTATTTCTCAAACGATTTCGCGGCAAGGCCCCGGCGCGTAGCGCGTCCGGGAGCCTTGCCCGTTTTCCCAAACCGCCCCAGCCGAACCCCGCTGACTGGGAGACTCACGCATCATGAACAAAAAACGCGTTGTCGTTACGGGCTTTTCCGCCGTCACTCCGATCGGAAACGATCTGGAGACCACCTGGAGCAACCTGCTTGCCGGCGTTTCCGGGACCGGACCCATCACGGGTTTCGATCCCGAAGGCTACGACACCAGGTTTTGCTGCGAGATCAAGAATTTCGACCCGGCGAAATACGTCCCGGCCAAGCAGGTCCGGCGCATGGACCGCTTCACCCATTTCGCCGTGGGCGCGGCCGCCATGCTCTTTGAAAACTCCGGTTTCAAGGTCGATCCCGAAAACGCCCACCGCGCCGGCGTGATCGTGGGCTGCGGCATGGGCGGCATCCACACCCTGGAAACCTATCACAAAAAACTCCTGGAACAGGGGCCGTCGCGCATGTGGCCCTTTTTCATCCCGGTGCTCATCTCCAACATCGCCCCGGGACACATCTCGATCATGTCCGGCGCCAAGGGCCCCAACCTGACCACCACCTCGGCCTGCGCCTCGGGCATGCATTCGGTGGGCTACGCCTATTCCGACATTCTGCTCGACCGCTGCGACGTCATGGTCTGCGGCGGCGTCGAGGGCGCCATCACGCCCCTGGCGGTGTCGGGCTTCAACGCCATGAAGGCCCTGTCCACGCGCAACGACGAGCCGGAAAAAGCCTCGCGCCCCTTCGACAAGGACCGCGACGGCTTTGTCATGGGCGAAGGCTGCGGCCTGCTCCTGCTTGAATCCCTGGAGCACGCCAAGGCGCGCGGAGCGACCATCCTGGCCGAAATCGCCGGGTTCGGCGCCTCGGGCGACGCCTATCACATGACCGCCCCGCCCGAGACCGGCGAAGGCATGGCCCTGGCCATGAAAGCCGCCCTGCGCGAAGCCGGGGTCGCCCCGGGAGACGTCGACCACATCAACGCCCACGGCACCTCGACACAGCTCAACGACCTGTGCGAAACGCGGGCCATCAAAACCGTCTTCGGCAAACACGCCTACGAACTGGTGGCCACCAGCAACAAGTCCATGATCGGCCACACGCTCGGCGCCGCCGGCGGCATCGAATCGGTCATCAGCGTCAAGACCCTCATCGAGGGAGTCATTCCGCCCACCATCAACCTCGACACCCCGGATCCGGAATGCGATCTCGACTACTGCCCCAACGTCGCCCGGAAGCAAAAGGTCAATTACGTCCTGTGCAATTCCTTCGGCTTCGGCGGCACCAACGCCTGCGTGCTCTACAAACGTTTCGAGGAATAACCGGCAGACTTGCGGCCCAGTCTTCAAAATAGCGTCTTTCCCCGGGGAAGTTCCTGCGCGGAACTTCCCCTCATCGTTTCCAGCCCCGGAGAACCGCCATGGAAGAACTTTTCGCACAGGACCCGGCCGTCGCCCAGGCCATCGCGGACGAAGTCGAACGCCAGATTTCCAAACTCGAACTGATCGCCTCGGAAAACTTCACCTCCACGGCCGTGCGCCAGGCCCAAGGCAGCGTCATGACCAACAAGTACGCCGAGGGCTATCCGCACAAACGCTACTACGGCGGCTGCGAATTCGTGGACGTCGCCGAAGACCTGGCCATCGAACGCGCCAAGACCCTTTTTGCGGCGCAGTACGCGAACGTCCAGCCCCATTCCGGCTCCCAGGCCAACATGGCCGTGTACTTCGCCGCCCTTGAGCCCGGCGACGCCCTGCTCGGCATGAACCTCAGCCACGGCGGCCACCTCACCCACGGCAGCCCGGTGAACTTCTCCGGCAAGCTCTACAACGTCGCCTTCTACGGCGTCTCCAAAGAGACCGGAACCATCGACTACGAGGAACTCGCCGGCCTGGCCAGGTCGCACCGCCCCAAAATCATCGTGGCCGGGGCCAGCGCCTATCCCCGGGTCATCGACTTCGCCCGCTTCCGCGCCATCGCCGACGAAGTCGGAGCGAAACTCATGGTCGACATGGCCCACATCGCCGGACTGGTCGCCGCCGGCCTGCATCCCTCGCCGATCGACCATGCCCATTACACCACAACAACCACCCATAAGACCCTGAGAGGCCCGCGCGGCGGCATGATCCTGGCCGGCGAGGAATTCGGCAAGACGCTCAACTCCAACATCTTCCCCGGCATCCAGGGCGGCCCGCTCATGCACGCCATCGCCGCCAAAGCCGTGGCCTTCGGCGAAGCCCTGCGCCCGGCCTTCAAAGTCTATCAGAAACAGGTCGTCGACAACGCGAGCGCCCTGGCCGGACACCTGACCGGCGCGGGCTACAAACTGGTCTCCGGCGGCACCGACAACCACCTCATGCTGCTCGATCTGACGGACAAAAACATCACCGGAAAAGACGCCGAAATCGCCCTCGACAAAGCCGGCGTCACCGTCAACAAAAACACCGTGCCCTTTGAAACCCGCTCGCCCTTCGTCACCAGCGGCGTCCGCCTGGGAACGCCCGCGCTCACCACCCGGGGCATGCGCGAACCGGAAATGGCCAAAGTCGCCGCCTGGATCGATGCCGCCATAAGCCAATGCGACAACGATTCCGTCCTGGCCGGCATCCGCCGCGAAGTCGAAACCTTCGCCCGCGAATACCCGATGTTCGCCTGGTAAAAGAGGGGGGAGAAGAGAATCTAGGGGGGAAACCCCTTTCCCCAAAAAACTTTTTCGGGGTTTGGGAGATAAAATAATTCCTTCATGGATTCCTTGCTCCATTCGTATTTGACGATTGTCCCCGGCATACACTAATGGTGTTGCAGACGATGGACTCCCTCAAACCCAGATAACCGACAAAGTTTTTGGGAGGGTGGGGGTCCAGGGGGAGGGAACCCTTTGTTCACAAAGGGTTCCCTCCCCCTGGTCTCCTCTCCATACTCAACTCAACCTCCTTGCCTCCCCCGGATTCCCATGAACGACGATCGACTGTCCTGGCCTCAGTATTTCATGCGCATCACCTTTATGGTCGCCGAGCGTTGCACCTGTTTGCGCCGCAAGGTCGGCGCGATCGCGGTCAAGGACAAGCGCATCCTGGCCACGGGCTACAACGGCGCGCCGTCGGGCATGTTGCATTGTCTGGAGACGGGCTGTTTGCGGGAGCAGATGGGCGTGCCGTCCGGCGAGCGCCACGAGATCTGCCGGGGGTTGCACGCCGAGCAGAACGTGATCGTGCAGGCGGCGGTGCACGGCATCGGCATCCACGGCGCGGATTTCTACTGCACGACCCAGCCGTGCCTGATTTGCGCCAAGCTTCTGATCAACTGCGGCGTGCGGAATATTTATTACGCCCAGGGGTATGCCGATCCGTTGTCCCAGAACATGCTGACCGAGGCCGGAGTCAATTTTGAGCTGCTTGAGCCAGGCGACGCGGTGGTGGTCAATTCCCCGTCCAACCCGGCCCGCTGATCCGGGCTTCATGGCCCGGGCCGTGGAGCTGGCCGCTCGCGGTTTCGGCTCTGTCGCCCCGAATCCGTGCGTGGGCGCGGTTCTGGTCGAGGGCGGCCGCGTCGTGGCCGAGGGCTGGCACGCCGCATACGGCGGACCGCACGCCGAGATCAATTGCCTGGCCGACGCGCGCGCCAAGGGCGTCGATCCCGCCGGCTGCGTCTTGTATGTCACGCTCGAACCCTGCAATCATTTCGGGAAAACGCCGCCCTGCACCCGGGCGATCGTCGAAGCCGGAATCCGGTCGGTGGCCGTGGGGGCGTACGATCCCAACCCGGACGTGGCCGGGGGCGGGGTCGCCTTTTTGCGCGAGCGCGGCATTGCGGTCGCAACCGGGGTGCTGGCCGGGCAATGCCGGGATCTGATCGCCGATTTCGTGGTCTGGAAGTCAAGCCCCCTGCCCTATGTATTCCTCAAGCTGGCCACGACCATCGACGGCCGCATCGCCACCCGCACCGGTCATTCCGCCTTTGTGAGCAACGCCGCCTCGCGCGGGCAAGTGCATGCGTTGCGCGCGGCGGTGGGCGCGGTGCTGGTCGGCGCGGGCACCGCCGCCGCCGACAACCCGAGGTTGACCGCCCGCCTGGGGGACGAGACCCCGGCGCGCCAGCCCCTGGCCGTGGTGGCCGGGACCACGCTTCCGGATAACCCGGACGCGCTCGTGTTGTTGCGCGAGCGCGCCCAGGAAACGATCTTTCTGACCTCCGAGGAAAGCGCCGCCACGCAGCGCGCCGAGCGGCTCACATCAGCCGGAGCGCGCGTCTGGGCCATGCCCTGGTTATCCCCCCGGACCGAACGCGGACTCGACCTGCGGCCCGCTCTGACGCGTCTTCGCTCCGAGCTTTCCTGTCACCACGTCCTGTGCGAGGGCGGCGGCAGGCTCGCCATGTCCCTGATGCGCCAGGGGCTGATTCACGAACTGTGGCTTTTCCTGGCTCCCAAAGCGCTTGGCGACGGCTCGGCCGTGGCCGCGCTCACCGGCAACGAGGTCGCCGCCATGGACCGCGCCCTTGGCCTGACCCTGCTGTCGGTCAAGGAACTTCAGGGCGACGTCTGGCTGCGGTACCGGCCGGACGGGGCTGTCGACGGCCTGTCCGGACCGGAAAACCTCGACTTGTAACGTTATAGAATAAATCAATTGTATTACTATTTGAGTTCTCTTTTTATAACTTGTTTCATTTGATATAACTGGAAATAATCATGTTCACCGGACTCATTCAAGGTTTGGGACAGGTCGAGGCGGCCACGCACAGCGGCCGGGAGACGCGCTTCGCCATCCGGACGCTTTTTGAGCTGGCGGACGCCCTGCCGGGCGAAAGCATCGCGGTCAACGGCGTCTGCCTGACCGTGGAGGAGCCGGGCGCGAACCGGTTCACCGCCTACGCCTCGGGCGAGACCATGGGTCTGACCAATCTGGGAGCGTTGAACCGGGGCGCCACGGTCAATCTGGAGCGGGCCTTGAGCATGGGCGACCGCTTGGGCGGACATCTGGTCAGCGGCCACGTGGACTGCCTGGCCGTCGTCGCGGGCGTCGCGGCGGCCGGCCAGTCGACCGTGTACACCCTCGATTTTCCCGGCGAGTTCGGCCGCCTGGTCGTGCCCAAGGGCTCGGTGGCGCTGGACGGGGTGAGCCTGACGGTCAACGAATGCGGCCAGGACTTCCTGACGGTCAACATCATCCCGAGCACCAAGGCCGCAACCACGATCGCCTCCTGGCGGCCTGGGACCAGAGTGAACATGGAGACCGACCTGATCGGCAAATATGTGGCCCGCATGCTCGGGCCGTGGACCGGCGGGGAATCCGGGAACAAACCCGGCCTGTCGCTGGAATTTCTGCGCGAACACGGGTTTTAAGGCGAACGCGCTTTATTCCTTGGAAAAATTTTCCAAGTATTTCTTGAGCCTCTCCATCCCCTCCTCGATGTTTTCCAGCGAATTGGCGTAGGAAAAGCGCAGGTACCCTTCCGCGCCCTGGCCAAAATCGATGCCCGGGGTGACGCCGAGGCAGGCCTTGTCCAGGATGTCGTAGGCCAGGCTCAGCGAATCGCGGCCCAGATGCTTGACGTTCGCCAGGACGTAAAAGGCGCCCGTGGGCTCGGCGCGCGTTCCCAGGCCGAGTTTCCGCAGTTGCGCGACCAGATATGTGCGCCGCTCGTCGTAGGTGGCGACCATGGCGGCCACGTAATCCTTGACCGACGGCTCGGTCAGGGCGGCGAGCCCGGCCCATTGGGCCACGCTGCCGGCGCAGATGAACAGGTTCTGCTGCAAGCGCTGCAAGGCCGCAACGTAGCGCGGCGGGGCGATGACGTAGCCCAGCCGCCAGCCGGTCATGGCGTAGAGTTTGGAAAAACCGTTCAATACGAAGCAGTTGTCCGTGAATTCCAGGGCGCTGCGCGCCCGGCCCCGGTAGACCAGGCCGTGGTAGATTTCATCGGAGATCACCACCGGGCCGAGCCGGCAGACGGCCGCGAAATCGGCCTCGTCCATGAGCGCGCCGGCCGGGTTGGACGGGGAATTGACCACCACCGCCGAGGCCCGAACCCCGTCCTGGACCAGCCGCGCGGCGAGCAGTTCCGGGGTGAAGTGGAAGCCGTTTTCCTCGCGCGTCGGAATGGTTCTGGGAATCGCGCCTAACAGGCGCAAAAAATTGGGATAACAAGCGTAATGCGGATCGGTCAGGCAGGCGGCGTCGCCCTGCCCCAGCAGGACGGAAAAGGCGAGAAGCATTGCTGGGGAAGTGCCGGACGTGACCACGATCTGATCCGGACAGACGGTAACGCCGTATTTTTCCAGGTAATCGGCGCAAATGGCCGCGCGCAGCTCCGGCAGGCCCAGCGAATGGGTATAATGCGTCTCCCCGTCCCGGATCGCCCGCGCCGCAGCCTCGGACACGGGCGGCGGCGGAGCGAAATCCGGCTCGCCGATCTCCAGATGGATGACCCGGCGGCCCTGGGCCTCAAGCGCGTGAGCGCGCTCCAGGATGTCCATGACGAGGAAAGAGGTGATCGCGGCGCAGGCTTTGTTCATGGAGGTCTTTGGGGAGGAGAGAATCTGGGGAGAAACCCCTTTTGTGAACAAAAGGGGTTTCTCCCCAGACCCCTCTTCCTCAAAAAACTTTCAAGTTTTGAGATGGTCGAGGCTCCCCCCGATTTCCAGCGATATCGCCGCCGGTTCTAGGCGAGTTCCACTGCCTCGGCCAAATAATTGCTGAACAGTTCCACTTTGCAGTCCAGGCCGTATTCCTTCACGCATTCCCGGATCGCGTCCTCGCAATTGTGGCAGGCGACCACGACGGTCTTCGCGCCCGTGGCCTTGATGCACTCGGCCTTGGCCTTGGCCGTGGCCAGCTTGATTTTCTTGTACTCGGGCATCAGCGCGTGCCCGCCGCCGCCGCCGCAGCAATAGGTGTAATTGCCGTTCGGACTCATCTCGAGCAGGTCGCTCGCGACGCGCCGCAGAAGCAAGCGCGATTCATCGAAGTACCCGCCGTTCCTGATGAAATTGCACGAATCCTGGAACGTCGCCGGCTCGTCGTAAAAGTGCTTCTTGAGCTTGAGCCGGCCCTCGGCAAAGGCGTCCGCCCATAATTTCAGCGGCGGCAGCACCTCGAACCCGAACTTTTTTCCCAACCATCCCGGCGCCTCAAACCTGAGGGCCCTGAGTGAATGCCCTCACTCGGCGGTGAGGACGCGGCGCACCCCCAAACGCTCCGCCGCCGCGACCACCGCGCCGCTCATTTTCGCCGCGATGGCGTCGTTGCCGGAAAAAAGCCCGAGATTCGTCGAATCCCAACCCTCGCTCGTGAGCGTGAAATCCTCGCCGCAGGCGTTGTAAATCTTGAGGTAGGAATACAGATTCTGCGGGTAGAACTTGATGTCCCGGGGATGAAAGGTGACCATCGTGCGCGCCCCGGCTGCGTCCATCGGCGCTTTCGCGTCCGGAAGCTCCGCCTGCAACTCCTCGAGCTGCCATTCCACGGTCTCAAGATAGTCAGGCCCGCTCATGCCCAGATTGTTGCCGGATTCCTCGAAATTGGCCTGGCCGCGCGCCAAACCCAGCGGAGTCGCCCCGGCGGCCACGGCGATCGAACGCGCCGCCCGCACCAAAACGTTGACGCCGATGCCGTACGGACAATACATCGTGCAGCGCTGACACATGGTGCAGGTGCCGTAATCCACCTCACACAGACGCTTTATCAGCTCCTCGTCCACCTCGCCGCCCCGCCGGATCACTTCCATCAAGGGCTTGAGACGATAGGCCGGCGCATACTCCGGCCTGGGGTCGGACTGGTAAAAATGACACCCCTCGGCGCACAAGCCGCACCGGGCGCAAATCTCAAGCCACATCTTGAGGCGCGCGCCTTGCTTGGCCGCGAGAACCTCTTTCACCGCCGCAACGTCAACGGGCATAGTCACTCCTCGTGACCAGGGGGCGCTGCCCCCTGGACCCCCGCCGGGGGGCCGGGGATTTATGTCAATTATGTTGTGTTAAAATATCAGCTTGGTTCAATCTACCACGCTCCCACCTGTCGTTTGCCGAAATCGCTGCCCGTGACCGCGCGGGAGACGAAGAACAGGATCATGTGCGAGAGTTTGGTGAAGGGTATGGCCAGGAGCAGCAGGTTTCCGGCGAGCGCGTGCAGGGTGATCATGAGGTTGTAGTCGCCGATTTGCCTGGCGGCGAGCAGGCCGGTGAGCATGGGGGCGACGGCTATGGCCAGGACGAGCCAGTCGGCCGGGGTGGTGAGGGTTCTCACGACCGGGATGAGCAGCCGGCGGGCGGCGAAGAAGGCGGCGGCGGCGAGGAAGGCTTGGGCGAGCAGGTCGGCGGCCTGGTCGGGCAGCGTCCACCAGGACAGGCTCCAGGCGGCGTCGATCAGGACGACGTGCGCCTGGCAGAACACGGCGCAGGCCAGAAACGAGATATGGAACAGGAAACCGAAGCCGGTCACGAAGGGGCTGGCTTTGGCGGTGACGTTGGCCGGGATGAGCCAATGCAGGATGGAGCGGGCCGCCCAGTGCGGCTGAAAGCCTTGGAGCACGGGCAGGTCTTTGCGCCGCGCCAGCCGGACGAAGAGCGCGACCCGGGCGGCGGCGCCGAGCGCGAAGACCGCAAATGAGAACATGAGCAGCGGCCCGGTGGCCAGAGTGTACAGTGCGTCCATGACCTGTGTATCTCGCGCAAAGGGTTAAGAATTTTGCTTGGCGCGATAGGCGTCAAGCAGTGCGGCCACGCGTTCTTCGATGTACTTTGCGGCTTCGGCGGCGGCGGCTTCGTCCATGACGGGGACGTCCAAGGAGAGTTCGGCCGTCTGATCTTCGCTGAGACCGGCGGATTTTTCCAGCAGGAAGGACTCGATCTCGCCGTCTTGCGGCAGCGCGCCGCAGCCCCCGGCCACGCCCACGAAATCGTCGCCCGCGAAGACCGGCACGCAGATTTTGTAGAGTCCGGCGTCGCATTGGTCGATCACGGCAGCGCGTGAGTCCCTGGCCTGTGCGGCCATGGCCGTCTGGGCCAGGGAGCAGATGGCGGAGACGGCTTGGGGACTGGCCTTGACCGCCGGGCAGAGCCGGTTTCCCCAGGTGACATGTCCGGTGAAGGAAAAGCCTTTGCTGTCGTAAATGCGGGCATTGAGCCCGAAACGGCGGTGGATGTCTTCTTCGAGCGCCGCCCAGGCCGTAGCCGGGCAGATATCTGTCATTTCCATGGTTGCCTCGGTGCGCGGCGACGATGCGCCGTTCGCGGGCGCGCGCGGCCCGGATCGGCGGTTACAAAAGTGGACGCTACCATGAAGACGCGGCCTTGTTAAGTCCGAAACCGCCTTATTTCCCGGCGGGCGTTTTCGGTTTGCCGGGCTTGGCGGCGGTCCCCGAGCGGGGATGGGCGGCGTCGTAGACGCGGGTCACGTGGGCGAGATCGAGGTGGGTGTAGCGCTGGGTGGTCGACAGGTTGGCGTGTCCGAGCAGTTCCTGGACCGTGCGCAGGTCGGCCCCGGATTCGAGCATGTGGGTGGCGAAGCTGTGGCGCAGGGCGTGCGGATGGATGGCTTGCGGCAGCGCGGCCTTGGCCGCGAGTTGGTCGAGAATGCGCGCAGCCTGGCGGCGGTTGAGGCGCGCGCCCCTGGCCCCGAGAAAAATCGCCCGTTCGCCCGGCGCCGGAGAAAAGGTCCGGCGGTGTTGCAGATACAGGCGCAGCCTGTCCACGCACACGTTCGTGAGCGGCGCGTAGCGCGATTTGCCGCCTTTGCCGGTCACCTTGGCCATGGCCGAGGACAGGCTGACGTCTTCCTCGTTCAGGCCGAGGGCTTCGCTCACCCGCAGTCCGCTGCCGTAGAGCAGTTCGGCCAGGGCCAGATCCCGGGCCGATTCCGGATCGGCGGCGTCCGGGGCGAGCAGGTGAAAGGCCTGGTCGACGTTGATGGTCGCCGGATGGCGGTTTTCGGTTTTTGGATTGCGCAGCCCGGCCAGCGGCGAGGATGCGGCCTGGCCTTGGCGGATCAGGCGTGCGTAGTAGGCGCGCAGGCAGGAGAGCTTGCGGCAGACCGAGGATTTTTTGACCCCCAGGCGGTGCAGTTCGGCGAGGAAACCGAGCACGTGGCTTTTGGCCGTGGCCGCCGGATTTTCGGGTTTGGTCCCCTTGCGCGCGAGAAAGGCCTCGAACTGGGCAAGATCGCCCCGATAGGCGGCAAGCGTGGCCGGGGAATAGCCCTTCTCGACCAGGAGATGGTCGAGGAAGGCCTGGGCGTGCCGCGAAAGATCCTCCTTTGCGCCGGTCTCACCGGTCCGGCGGTTACTCGGGTTCTTCGCGGACGGCATTGCGGCCCCGGCTGTCCAGGACGTAACAGCTTTTTTTGTTTTCCTTGGCCTTTTTCTTGAGCGACATGGCGATCTGCGAGGCCTGGCCGTAGTGGGTGAGCCGGCCGCCTTCGTTGAAGACCACGGCGATGGAGATTGCCATGAGCGGGAAGGTCTTGATCGCCCCTTCGCGGTCCGTGGACACGATCGAGCCGCGCGCGCGGTCCTCTTCGTCGTAGAAATGGGGCACGATGCTGTCGAAGGATTCCACCACGCGCTGGCAGGCGGCTTCCACCGTGTCCGGCGGCAGAATGAAGACGTAATCGTCGCCGCCGACGTGGCCGACGAAGGATCTGACGCCGGTAAAGGAACGGATGGTGGTGACGATGACCCGCGCGGTCATCATGAGCACCTCGTCGCCCCGGGAAAAGCCGTACTTGTCGTTGAAGGACTTGAAAAAATCCAGGTCGGCGTAGGCCAGGGCGAAATCTTCCTTGCGGTCCATCATTTCCTGGATGCGCTGGATGATCGAGGAGTTTCCCGGCAGCCGCGTCAGGGGATTGGCGTCGAACGAGCGCGAGGCCCGAGCCAGGGTGAGATAGATCAGCGCCTTGACCCGCGTGGGGCTCGACGGCGTGATGAGCAGTTCGTCGACCTCCACGCCGCACCAGGAGCTTGCGGCGACGGCCTCTTCGCTGGCCGCCAGGATGATCGGCAATTGGCGGTAGACGTTTTCGCTCTTGACGATGCTTGCGACTTCAAGCCCCTTGATGTCGGGCAGGTCGTTGTCCACGATGAGCAAGTCGGGCGGTTCGGTGAACAGGTGTTCGATGGCGCCGCGGCCGCGCTCGGAGTGGGTCCATTCCACCTGCCCGGGCTCCCACAGGGTCGTCAGCATGTCCCTGAGCCCCGCATCCGGGGTCAAGAGCATGATGCGTTGGGGCCGGGAAAAAACGCAGCCCGCCAGTGCTTGCTCCATACTATCGCCTCGGGTTCCCCGGCAGTGCGTTTCCGCTTTCGCGCCGGTCTTAGCAGTCTGTTGAAAAACGCCGTCCTGGCATTTTTCAACTTCGGGTTGGCGAAAGTGAATTTCGCCAACCCTCTCGGATTGCGGGCAAAAAATTTGCCCGCAATCCGGCGCGCCATCCCTGGCGCGCAGCAGCCCGTTTTTCAACAGGCTGTTAGGTGAACTTGAGGTCGGACACCTCGACGAAGCGTTCGTTGAGGGTGTCGCAGATCGCCTCCAGATCCTTGGGCTTGATTTTCAGGATCTTGAAAGCCTCGGACTGGACAAAGGGCACGTTGTCGTCGCCGCCGGAACCGAATTCGTAAAGCCTGGCCAGAAAGTCGGCCAGATGCACCACCGCCGCCATCTCCGGATAGAGCTGGGCGGTCTGGGGGCTGTGGTGGTGGTCCATGCCCTCCTTGATGTTGGGCGGCAATTTCCAGTGCGCGGCCAGCCAGGCGTTGATTCGGTCGTGGCCGAAACCCAGCAGTTCGCGTTCGGCGGCCAGGTAGGTCAGATCCTTTTGTTTGACCAGGCTCTCGATGGCCGTTTTGAGCTCGGGCAACTGCACCGTGGCCACGACCTTGCCCAGGTCGTGCAGCAGCCCGGCCACGGAATATTCGTCCGGATCGCGCAGGCCGCATGACCGGGCGATGGTCGAGCTGGCCAGGGCGGTGGCGATGCTGTGCTCCCACAGGCCGACCATGTTCTTGGTCATGACGTCGAAGACCGAGGTGGAGACGATGATGCCCCGGATGACGTTGAAGCCGAGCAGCATGAGCGCGTGGCTGATGGAGCTGATGCGGCCGGGAAAGCCGTAGATCGGCGAGTTGACCATCTTGAGCACTTTGGCCGAAAGCACCTGGTCCATGGAAATCAGGCGGGCGACCTGCTCGGTGGTCGATTCGGGCCGGGCCACGAGTTTGGACACCTCGTCGAGCACCGTGGGCAGGGTCGGCAGATCCTTGACGGCCAGGAGCTGGCCTTTGCGTTCGGTCTTGAGATCTTCTTCCATGCGCCCTACCCTCCGGCCTTGGGCGGCTGTTCGCCTTGGGTCGCGCCCGATTCGGCCGAACTGGCCGGTCCGGAGGCGGCCTTGATCGTGAAATAGCTCCGGAACATCTCCTTGACCCGGCCCATCCAGGGATCGTCCGGAAATTTGCGGAACAAATGGTCCAAGCGGCCGGCGCGGGTGGCGTAGGAACTGCCGGCCATGACCCCGTCTAAGTTGACCGGGTTGCCTTCGACCACGATGGTCTCCACGTCCATGGACTCGAGCTTGTCGAGCAGGCCCTCGGTGATTTCCGTGCCCGAGGCCACGACCACGATGCCGTCCTGCCTCGGAACCGGTTTGGCCAGCACCATGCCCGGTTTGGCCAGATTGAGAGGAATTTTTTGCATACCATCGCCTTTGCGCGGACAGCGCCCGGCCAGGGCCGCCTGCGCCCCCGGCTCAACTTTTGGTGTAATACATTCCCGGGCGCTTTCTCACAAGCCCCCGCACCTCAAGGCCGAGCAATGCCCGGCTGATCGCGGCGCTGCCGACGCCAAGCTCGCGGCCGACGGCGTCGATGTGCCTGGGCTCGTCCCTGGACAACCCGGTCCAGACGGCCGCTTCGAGTTCGCTCAAATCGTTCGGAGGCCCGGCCCCGGGGGAATCGGGGGCGTCGGGACCTTCGAGGGGCGGGCCGCCGGTTGCGGCGGCGGGCGCCGGTCTTTGCGGCCGCGCCGCGTATTGGCCAAGCAGCGGCGACAATTCCAAGAGCGCCCTCTCCACGGATTCAAACAGCCGCGCGCCCTGGTTGATCAGAGCGTGGCAGCCTTTGTGCCCCGCCGTGTCGAAGGCTCCGGGCACGGCGAACACCTCGGCCCCCTGCTCCATGGCGAGCCTGGCGGTGATCAGGCTGCCGCTTTTTTCCGGAGCCTCGACCACGACCACGGCCAGGGACAACCCGGCGATGATCCGGTTGCGCACCGGGAAATGCTGCGGCAGCGGCGGCGCGCCGGGAGCGAATTCGCTTACGATCAGGCCCTGTTCGGCCAAGGCCAGGATCAGGTCCCGGTTGCGCGGCGGGTAGACGACGTCAAGCCCGGTCCCGAGCACGGCGATCGAGGAGCCCGGTCCGGTCAGGGCGCCCAGATGGGCGGCGCGGTCGATGCCGAGCGCCAGGCCGGAAACCACGCAGATTCCGGCCCGGGAAAACCCGGAGGCGATAGTCCGGGCGGCGGCCAGCCCCTGGCGGGAGGCCTGCCTGGAGCCGACCACGGCCAGGCCGGGGCCTTCCAAAAGACGCGCGTCCCCCCGGTAATACAAGACGGCCGGCGGGTCGGGCAGTTCGCGAAGCCTGGCGGGATAGGCGGGGGCGGTGCAGGGCAGAAAGGACATCCCGGCTTTGACCGCCTGGCCGTGCTCCTGCACCGCGCCTTCCTGCCAAACGCGCGAGATAAAGGCCGCAGCTGCGTCCTTGCTGGCCAGACGGCGCGACGGCCAGTGCGCGGCGGCCGTGACCGCGTCGTACGCGCTTGAGTATCCGGAGAGAATTTTTTTGAGGATGCGCGGACCCACGCCCGGGGTGTGGCGCAGGGCCAAAACAGCCCACAACTCGCGGTCCAAATCGAGGGCCTTGGCGGCCTGGCGGGATTTTTTCATCCGCGCGTCGGGCAAAGGCCCGGGGTGGTGGTTATTTGCCGAGCTGCTTGAGTTTCGTCTTGGCCGCAGCGGCTGCCTCGGAGGCGGGAAAATCCCGAGCCACGGCCTGATACTGGGCCGAGGCGTTGGCCTTGTCGCCGAGCTTTTCGTAGGCCATACCCGCTTTGAAAAGCGAATCGGCGGCTTTGCCGGTCGCGGGATAGCGCTTGGTCACTTCCTTGAAGGTCAAGATGGCCTGGGCGTAATTGCCCTCGCGGTAGTCGGATTCGCCGATCCAGAACAGGGCGCCCGGGGCGAGGTTGCTTGAGGGATAGCGGGCGAGAAGGTCGTTCATGAGCTTGCGCGTTTCGTCGGGTTTGCCGTCCTTGAGAAGCCGCAGGCCCTCGTCGTACATGGCGCCCTCGCTTCCGGCGAAGGCGGCCGCGGATGCGACCTGGGGAACTGGGGGCGTGGGGGGCGTTGCGGGCGCGGCCGGAGCGACGGGCGCGACCGTGACGGGCGCGGCCATGGCGCCGGGCGAACCGGACGAACCGGGCGTACCGGTCCCACTGGGCGCGGCCGGGGTCGGAAAGGGCGTGGCCTGCGCGGATTCGGCCTGGCCGGCCTTGCCCGTGGGAACAAACGGCTTGGCTTGGCGCTCGCCCTGCTTGGACGCCGCTTTCCCGGCC